>NZ_JAOQJK010000004.1 GCF_025567045.1 Barnesiella propionica
GGATTTGTCACGGAAGGCAATTTCGTATCGGTCAAAGGTATTTCTTCCGGATTATATATATTGAAGATCAGTACTCAGAATGATATTAAGATTACAAAATTACTTATTAACAGAACTAAATAACCTTTTTATGAAAACAAAATTGGCAATCGTCTTAATGGCGTGTTCTTTTACGCTTTACGGACAAATTGTAAAAGTTGAAAAACATTATCCGGTCATGCAAAAAACGGAGAGCCGGATGTTTTATCCTGTATTAAGTGACGATGGAATGAAAATGCTTTATACATCGGAAAATTATGAAGGATTAAAAATGTATGATCTGTCAGGGAATTATTCCGAAATTATTACAACAGCTAAAGGGGCAGGTTTTGATCCTATATTTAATGAAAACGGGACGAAAATATATTATCGTCCGGTTGAATTTATTAATAAACTGCGCTATCAGTCTTTAAATTGCTATGACGTAAAATTAAAAAAAGCGGATCAGATCATATCTTCTAAACGTGAAATGAGTAAACCTATGGCGGTAAATGGCGGTATGACTGTTGCCGCTGACCGGAAACTGATGAAATCGAAGAATGCTTCTGTTTCAAAAAAATATGTTTACTCTCTTGTAAAAGAAGGCAAGATCGTTGTTTGTGACGGTGCATCTTCAAGAATAATTCGTCCTTATGGTGATCAGGTGCAAAGTTATTTATGGACAACAGTTTCTCCCGATGGCACTAAAATTCTTACAGTAGCTGTTGGCAAGGGCGTAGTCGTATTGGATATGAAAGGAAATATCTTATCGGAATTAGGCGATTATGAAGCTCCGGTATGGTATGGTAATGAATATGTCGTAGTAATGAATGCTACTGACGATGGCCACCAGTTTACTTCATCACAACTTAAGTTGATAAGTATTGACGGAAAACGTTCTCAAGACCTTACCCGTCCGGAAAGTATGGCAATGAATCCTACTGCTGCAGGTAATGCCGGTAAAGTAGCTTATTGCACGATTGACGGGAAAATATATGTAATGGAATTAAGTAATATCAAATGAAAAATATAATTATGAAAAAGATATTTCTATTATTAAGTATTTTATTGGCATTTACCGTACAGGCAAAAGATTTGTCCGGTTTAAAAATATATGTTAATCCTGGTCACGGAGGTTATGATTCGGATGACCGTAATGTTGCCGTATATCCTTATGCACAGGGTGATACTCTGGGCTTTTGGGAATCATCCAGTAATTTGCATAAAGGACTCATGTTACGCGATTTGCTTCAGGAGCAAGGTGCTGATGTAATGATGTCGCGTGTTTTAAATCGAACGGAAGATGACAGGGGGCTCGAAACAATAGGACGTGAGGCCAGTGAATGGGGTGCCGATATGTTTTTCTCCATTCATAGTAATGCATTGGGATCAGGATCGGAACGTGTAAATTATCCTTTAATGTTATTCAGGGGATATACACAGAATCCTATAAAGCCGGCCGATAAAGTAATGTCTAAAATATTATTTAAGCATTTGATCGAAAACGAGGTGGCCTACTGGACCCGTACCGAAGAGTATATTGCAGGTGATTTTGATTTTTATCCCGACTGGAATAATGCCGGTCTGGGCGTTTTGCGCAGACTGACCGTGCCGGGAATGCTTTCCGAAGGTTCTTTCCATGAATATGTTCCTGAAACATACAGATTGTTGAATATGGACTATAAATGGATGGAATCCTGGCATTTTGTAAAAGCTGTAATGGAGTATTTCGAGAGAGACGGTTTTACTAAAGGTAATATCGCGGGAGCTGTTTATGATAGTCGTATGACCCGTACCGAAACCTATAAACAGTTCGGTAGAGATAAATTGGTGCCTTTAACGAAAGCAAAAGTGACCCTTTTGCCCAATAATATTACTTATACAACCGATAACTTATATAATGGTGTATATGTATTTAAGGATCTGGAGCCCGGTAATTACCAAATCAAAGTAGAAGCGGCAGATCATTATGATAAGACTGTGGATGTTGTGGTTACGGCAGATAAGATAACATATGCGAATATGCCTATGGACCGGATACGCAGTACTCCCCCGGTGGTAACAAAATATTCTCCTGTAATGGCAGATGATAATGATAGTATAAATTGCAGGACTCCGATTACCTTGGAATTTAATTGGGATATGGATACCGAGTCTGTTATAAATGCATTTTCCATTGAACCGGCTGTAGAAGGTGATATTACTTTCGAGGATTCTCAGTATCGCATGATTTTCACTCCGACGCAGCCTTATGAAGTTGCAACAAACTATACCGTTAAGTTAGCCAAAACAGCTAAACATCCGGGAGAAATATCCATGGAAAATGATTTTTCTTTCAGTTTCCTGACTCAGGGACGTAATAAATTGTCGATGATAGCTGCAAGTCCTGACGGAGGCGTCATACATTATGCGAAACCGACTGTTGAGTTCCGTTTCGATCATGTATTGGATCCTGTTAATATTAGAAACTATGTTAAAGCTTATGATAAAGCAGGCGCGGAGGTTGCATTCAATGCGCGTGCTGTAACTTATAATAAAATAGGTGATGAATTCGGAAACTTTACAGCGACATTCTCGAATGACCTGAAAATAGGTGACGATTATGTAATTAAAATCACGGATGGTCTTAAAGATACCGAGGGGCTTAATGCCATTAAAACAATTGAAATACCTTTCAAAGCGGTAGATGTGCGTACCAATGAGGGTACTGTGGTAGAATCGTTTGAAGGTACGGATTTGTTTGCCTATAATGCGGAACAGAGCACCGGTGTAAAATCGGCTGCTGCTAAGAGGTATACGACCCAGAAATTGTTCGATGCGTCGTCTTATGACTTTACGTATACATTTGAGGGAACCGAAGGTTCTGTTATGTATGTAGTGTCTGCTCCATCGGCTGTAACGGCGAAAGGAAATAAGGTGATCGGTCTGCATGTATTCGGCGATCTGACCGGTAATGAAGTTTATTTACAATTTACGTCGGGTACTGAGGTACAATTGGTTAAAATTGCTACTTTGAATTTCAGGGGATGGCAATTCCGTGAAGTAAAATTGAATTTGGATTCGTCGAAAGACTATCAGTTTACCGGTGTCAAACTTGTTCGTATTAATCATCCATTGGCAGCTACGGGTGATTTCTGCCTGGATAATATGATCGTTTATGATCAGCTCATTAATAGTGTGGAACAAACGAAATCCGAAGGTTTGAATGTCTTTCCTAATCCGGCTTCCGAGTTTATCAAAGTGACATCGGAATCTAATATCCGTGCATTAGAATTATATTCTATTGGAGGGGCTTTGATTAAGAGAGTGAATGATTCGGCTCTTAAAGTGTCGGATGTTATTCCCGGTACTTATGTGTTAAAAGTTGAAACAGACAAAGGTGTCGATTCAGTTCCGGTTATTATAGTCAGATGAAGATGAAGATAAGAAGCATGTTGCTTATGGCGGGTATGGTTACGGCCTTATCCGCCGGGGCACAAGCTCCCGATTGGGGCAAAGGAGATACGATTGAATATTATTCGATAGGCCCCGGAGCCATGTATGCCCGCATTGAGTTTACCAAGAAACCTTTGCATGTATTTCAAACTACTATAGATTTGAATAATCCGTATAATAATGTTGAGTTATACCCTTCGAATTTGAAGACTCCCGATCCTCAGAGAGAAACTACGTCATCTCAATGTAAAAGTAATACATATGCAGGTCACCGGTCTTTTTGCGGGGTTAATCATGATTTGTTCCATTACAGTAATCAGACTACGGCGGCAGGTATTAATGCCCGTAATGGAGAGATCGTGAGCCATTATGGGAATTATGGCAGATCGGTTTTATCAATTAGTAAGGATAAAGTAGCTGAAGTATTCCCTCCGAATTTTAGCGCTTCTGTCATATTCGGGGATAATACCCGTTTAAATATAGATAATATAAACGAATCGGCTTACGGAATACAAAGTGTTAGAAATTGTGTTTTATTCAATCCGTTTTGTTCTCTGACTTTGAATGAGAGCGGGACATACGTATTGTTGGAACCGCAGGGCGAATGGATTATAAATGGAGAACCTACCGCTTGTAAAGTAAAAAGAGTCAGTCAGGAAGCTATTCAGCCTGACAAGAAAAGCCATATACTATTTGTAAGGAGAGAAGCAGAAACTCTCTTTAAATCGAAAGTGTCGGAAGGAGATGTTATTTATATATCTCAGGAATTCCTGGAAGGACGTTTTCCTAATTCAGGTCTTTCGGTTCCCCCGGCTAAAAATATATTGCAGGTAGCCCATGGCTGGCCCAGTGTGATACTGAATGGCGAATTGCACGATAAGGAATATAATGACTTTGTCGAACCCGGACGTGAAAATTGGGATTATCCTTGTACTTTGGCCGGTATAACTAAAGATGGGAAAAAGCTTTTTCTTATTACGGTAGATAAAGCAACGATGGTCGAGATAGCTTATTATCTTGTTTCCCAAGGGGCCTGGAATGTCGTTAATTTTGATGGAGGAGGATCTGCTACCATGGTTGTTAATGGCGATGTAGTCAATAATCCTACAGATGGGAGAGAAAGAGCTGTAATGGATTCATTCCAGGGTATTTCGTATGCTCCGGCTGATGATGAACTCGGATCAATTACTTTTTCCCGTCCTTCTATAGAAGCAATCCCTTTTGCATCGATACCTTTAAGACTGCTTTCTCATAATAAATATGGTGAAATATTGGATAGCGATTTAAAAGATGTGGAGTTTGTCTGTCCTGAAAATTTGGGTACTGTCGATTCGAATGGTAATTTTTTGGCTGGAGGGCAGGAAATGTCGGGAATCGTTACGGCACGTAAAGGAGACAAGGAGTGTGAATTGTTCGTTAATATTGTTCCGGCTGAAAATCCCATAAAAGTTGAGCCTGTGAATATTTTGATAGATAATATACGGGAATATCCGATAAATCTGACATCTGTCTTTGGGAAAAAAACATATAAGATAAATCCGGCCGCTTTTGATTGGGTATCTTCCGATCCTGCCTGTTGTATCGTTGAGGATGGAATAGTAAAAGGACTTGCAAATGGAGAAAGCGATTTGACCGGCACTTGTGGAGATAATACTTTGTCTTTACATGTAAAAGTGGAAATCGGTATGAATGAAATTGTGTGTGAAGATTTTTCCGATATGGCGGATTATCCTATGAATATGACTTCGGCGGTTACTAATCTTCATTTTGATAATACAGGTTTACCTGCAGGTTGGAATGACGGCGTGAATATGATATTTAATTTGGGTACTGGTCGCGGACCGTATATAGAAATGAAAAATCCCGTTACATTTTTCGGCCTGCCAGATTCTATTTCATTGGAATTGATGCCTTCAGCCGATTTTGTCCGGAATATAAGCATAACTTTTTCTTCCAATTTGAAGAAAGACTTTTTGTTTTATGAAATAGTGCCCGAACAAAAGAAGGATTCCATATATGTAGTGCCGTTTAGCACAGAGGACGCTGCATACGATATAACTATGTTCCCTATTGTAATGGAGAGTATCAAATTTAATTTGGACCAGCAAAAGAAAGGCAATGATTTGAATATTTTTATGAGGGATCTTAAAGCTTATTATCCTTTGAAAGGGGATATGAAAGTCGAAAGCGTTTCCCGGCAAAAAGGTTTAAAAGTTTATATTGACGGGGCTGAGAATCTGGTATTAGAATTACCGGGAATACAGACCGGGGCTGTAAAAACAGAGATTTGCAATATGGAAGGTCGGTTGTTGCTGGCCGATACAGGGAATATATCCTCGGATTCAATTTACAGTATACCTGTGTCTGGTTTTGCTCCGGGCATTTATGTGATAAAGGTTTATACCAAAGATTCGATATTTGTTTCCAAATTTCCTGTGAGATGAATTTAATTTTAAAAACGTATTGTTTATGAAACTTTTTAAAGTATTGAAATATGTTGTACTGGGGACGATTCTCCCGTTTTCGGCAGGAGCTGCTGCTCCTGAATGGGGGGTAGGAGATACACTGGAAAGCTATACATTAGGTCCTGGTATACAGTATACTAAAATGATTTTTCGTAATTATCCCATGACCGTATGGGTTACAGAGATAGATCTTTCTAACCCTTATAATAAGATCGAGCAGGTTCATTCGCGGCATGAGGTTCCCGATGTTTATCGCTGGACGGTTCCTCAGCATTTTACGGAAAATTCTTATCCCGGCCATCAGGTGCGGGTCGCATTTAACCATGATTTCTTTTCTTATGAGGCAGGTGTATGTATAGGGCTTAATATAAGTGAAGGAGAAATAGGTTACGGATCGGGCTGGGGACGTTCGTTACTGGCAATAAACAAAGATAAGAAAGCAGGTGTTTTTTATCCGGTTCTTAGTTCTTCATTGATTTTGCCGGACCAGAGTAAGGTGGGCATAGAATTTTTTAATTCTCAGGCTGCCGGTGTGACAGGAGATTGTGTGCTGTTTAATACTTTGAACTCGAGGATACTGTCTGAGACGGGAAAATATATAAAATTATTACCTAAGGCAGCCTGGACAGTAAATGGGCCGGATATACCTTGTGAAGTCTTAGAAATATCGGATTCTCCTTTGCAAACCAGTAAAACGGAGTGTGTAATTTTCTTGCGGGGAAGTAAATTGAATGCCATTGACGGAAAATTAAAAGCCGGTGATGTAGTGTACGTATCGCAAAAATTTGAAAATGGAAAGTTCGGAACTCCTCTTGAAAATATAACGGCAGCCTTTCATGGATATCCGAGTATAGCACATAACG
The DNA here is from genome assembly GCF_025567045.1 of Barnesiella propionica. Lineage (NCBI taxonomy): Bacteria > Pseudomonadati > Bacteroidota > Bacteroidia > Bacteroidales > Barnesiellaceae > Barnesiella > Barnesiella propionica. The sequence continues at coordinate 6,782 of NZ_JAOQJK010000004.1, forward strand.
GAGTGCTCCATGATGGAGAATATAATGATTTTGAAGGTGGTCGCGAATATGAGATATCTTCACATGTATTGGCTGGTATTTCCAAAGATAAGACTAAATTATACATTGTTTTGAATGAAATGTCTCCTGCCAGCTTGGGTACCGACTGTGTCCAGATGGCAAACTGGATGTTGGCCCATGGTTCCTGGGATATCGTTAATTTCGACAGTGGGGGTTCTGCTGCCATTGTTGTAGATGCGGAGATGCTTAATTATCCGGCCAGAGGTTCTATTCGTCCAGTAGAAGATGCATTATTGGCAGTATCTTTGGCGCCTGAAGACAAGAAGGTAGATCATTATACCTTTTCCCGGCCAAGCATATCTCCTTCTGTTATTTCTGTAACACCTCTATCTTTAATTGCTTTCAACCAATATGATGAGATTCTTGAGAAGGATGTGAAAGGATTTACATATACTTGTGTGCCGGAAGAAATGGGATATGTAGATGATGACGGATTATTTCATTCGTCAGCTACGGCTGTCGATGGAAAAATCATTGCCGAGAAGAATGGGCTCAAGTCCGAAATAAGGGTAACAATGAAAGGTGTTTCCGGGATTAAAGTAGGTTCCGATAATTTATTGCTTGATGGAAACAGGGAGTATATGATTCCTATCGAAGGCAGTGCTGGGGGGGCGAAATATCAGCTCGATCCGGGTGCATTTAGCTGGACTTCTACAAATCCGGACTGTTGTTCGATTAATAACGGTATATTAAAGGGTCTGGCCGAGGGCGAAACCGTATTAACAGGAGTATTTGATACTTTAACTTTGAATATCAATGTTAAGGTCGAAATGTGTGGAGGAATAAGAGTTGAAGACCATTTTAATGATCTTTCTGCCTGGAATATTACAAGTAGTTCTACAGTAACAAATTTGCGCAGTGATGCTGCGAATTTACCGGCCGGCTGGAAGAGTGGCACAAACATGAGTTTCGATTTAGGCACAGGCCGTGCTCCTTATATCCTTATGAATTGGGGCAAAGATTTTTATAGCCTTCCTGATTCGATGTCTTTGCAAATGTGTCCGCAGAATTCGGTTATTAATAAGATGGTATTTACTTTTACTTCACAGAAGAAAAAGGATTTCCTGACTTGTGAGATCGTTCCTGAACCGCAGAACGATTCGGTTTATGTGATTCCTTTTACCGAAGAAGGACAAGTATTTGATGTGCCCGTGTATCCTATAACGCTGGAGAGTATTAAGATAATGCTGGGAAACGCTTCGGCCGGGAAAGATATTAAAATCCCGTTGCGTGATTTTAAAGTGTATTATCCGGGCGATGATTCGGGGGTAGACGTATTGACATTTGAAAGTAAACGATTAAATGCGGATATTTCATATCCGGGATATGTCCGGCTTAACTTCGTTCAACCTGTCAGGTCTGAAGTTTCGGCCGCTATTTGGGATGCTTCCGGAAAACTTGTTTATAACGATCGTTTTGGAACCAAAGAAGTCGGCGATTGTACATTAAATATACCTGTCGGCGGTTTTAATCCGGGCGTATATATTGTGAAAGTGAAAACGGGAAGTGATATTCTTACCGCAAAATTTCCTGTAAGATAACATTTTTTGAGTTGTTTTTTTAGTTCACAGGTCGGGAATGTAGTATTTCCGGCCTGTGTTTTTTACATGTAAAATGCCCTGAATATATTCAATTTATCATTTTGTAACAAAAACATGTGATTTTTTGGATGATGTCAAAAGAAATTATATCTTTGTGAAAACTTGAAAGATAAATATAGATAGAAGAAAAGGGCAAGAGACAAATGTTTTTCCTGCCATGAAAATAGTTACATACTATGAAAATTATTGCGGAAAGCGGTTCTACTAGAACTGAGTGGGTTTTGGTTGAAAACAATACCGTCATAGAACATGCATTTACAGAAGGAATAAATCCTTTTTTTCAAACCCGGCGTGAAATAAGTCACAGTATTCGCCTCGATTTGCCGGAGTCTTTTTTTAAGAAACGCTGGGAGCAGGTTTTGTTCTACGGGGCAGGGTGTACCAATGTAGATAAGAAGAAAATACTGGAGGCATCTCTTGTTGCTCAATTTAAATCGCCTGTCATTGTTGAAAGCGATTTACTCGCTGCGGCACGGGGATTGCTTATTGACAGGCCGGGTATAGCCTGTATTCTCGGTACAGGTTCCAATTCTTGTATGTATGATGGTACGGTTATCGTAAAGAATGTACGTTCCCTGGGATATATATTGGGAGATGAAGGCAGTAGTGCCGTAATGGGGAAACATTTCTTGGGCGATTGTCTTAAGAATATGGCTCCGCGTTATCTGGCGGATGCTTTTTATGAAAAGTTTCGCGTATCTGCCGATGAGATTCTCGACTCCGTCTATAGTAACCCGTCTCCGAACCGTTCTTTGTCATCGTTCTCTTATTTTTTAGCGGAACATCTGGATGACGATTATGTATATAGTCTTGTTTATAATAACTTGATGAGTTTTTTCAGGCGGAATATCGCTCAGTATGATTATAAATCTTATCCTGTATGTTTTATGGGGTGGGTTGCCGATAATTATGCAGACTTGCTGCAGCAAGTTGCCGATGACTTTGGGGTAACTATCGAAAAGATAGAGAAAAATCCGATGAACGGACTTATCCAATACCATACGCTGTATAGGTGATATTTGCCTTTTTATTTCATATTTATTAGAAAGTTGTTTTGCGTGCTAAGCCTGTATTATATTAATATGGGTGGGGTTATGTTATTTTTTCTTGGATAATAGTTAAGCAAAGTTAGTTTTTTCTTTACAACTCGTAGCCTATGTTTTTTAATGTGAAATTAGTAGGGGTGAATTGAAAATCACTAAATAAATGTTTCCGATTCTAAAATATTAATTCTATATTTGTTCCGTGTAGAACGCTGAGGAGGATTTTAATACCTTGAAGAGACAAAAAGTGTTTGATTAATTTTGAAAGGATTGATATACCAAGGGTCTATTTAAAGCTTAGTTCTCAGGAGTTGATAATACCAGATAGTCGAAGTTGTAAACCAATGTTTATGAAACGCATTATTGTTTTACTGCTACTGTCCGCAGTAGTCGGATTAAGAGGAAACGCTCAGGATATTACTGCTTTGCAAAAACAGATTTCATATAAGCTGGCTTCGATGAAACCAGCTAATCTGGCTATAGGAAATATAGAAGTAAAGTCGATTCTGGTTGATGACAAAAAGAAAACCGTTTGTGTCGAAATGGGCGATTCTTTTTCTTATATACCTTTAAGAAAAAATAATGTGGCAGAATATTATAAAACAGTAAAAGCTTTACTGCCGGAAAATTATTCATCTTACAAACTTTCAATAAAATCATCTGGCAATCCGATAGAGAATTTACAACTGTATTCGGATAAAGGGAAAACGTTTACGACAAAGTGTGACCGTCCTTTGGTAACCCGTTTATCTTCTCCTTATGTTCCCGAGAAAGGTTTGTCGGGACGTCATATTGCTTTATGGCAAAGCCACGGATTTTATTTCGAAGCAAAACTGAACCGGTGGGAATGGCAGCGTGCCCGAATTTTCCAGACGGTTGAAGATCTTTATACCCAGAGTTATGTGATGCCGTTTCTCGTTCCTATGCTTGAAAACGCAGGTGCATGTGTCCTTACCCCCCGGGAACGTGATATCAATACACATGAGGTTATTGTAGATAATGACCGTAATAGTGATTCGTCGTTATATGAAGAGTTTAATGGAACGGCAAAAAATCTTTGGGAGACGGGGGGAACAGGTTTTTCCCATCTTCGTGAATACTATATAGATAATCAAAATCCTTTCATGGAAGGTACATATCGTCAAATCAAAACAGTAAAAGACGGTAAGAAAGTTAATGATAGCAAGATAAAGTGGACTCCGTTTATTCCCGAATCCGGTGAATATGCTGTTTATGTCTCTTATAAGACAGTTGAGAATAGTACCGATGATGCTCATTATACGGTCTGTCATAAAGGAGGTGAAACCGATTTTCTTGTTAACCAGACTATGGGAGGAGGCACTTGGATATATTTGGGACATTTTACTTTTGATAAAGGAAAAACGGGGTATGTTGAATTAAGCAACCGTTCCCGGAAAGCAGGTCGTGTATTGACAGCGGATGCCGTAAAGATCGGAGGCGGTTATGGAAATATTGCCAGAAAAGTAGGAAACCGTATTTCCGATAATGTAAAAAGTGCCGAAGCTGTTGCTAAAGAAAAAGAATCGGAGGTTCCTTCTATTGATTACGAATATGAATTAAGCGGTTATCCCCGTTTCACCGAGGCTGCCAGATATTGGCTGCAATGGGCCGGTTTTCCGGAGAAAGTTTATTCTTTAAGCAAAGGCGTAAATGATTATACCGATGATTATAAATCCCGTGGAGAATGGGTCAACTATTTGGCCGGAGGGTCTTCGGTATTGCCTGATAGTGCAGGGCTCAATATTCCGGTAGACATGGCATTCGCATTTCATTCCGACGCCGGAACTACTCCGAATGACTCGATTATAGGTACTTTGGGAATTTTCTGTACGGGTATTAATGGAGCAGAACCGAAATTTGCCAATAAGATTAACCGCTATGTTTCCCGTGATTTGGTTGACTTGATCATGACAAATATCGTAAATGATATTCGTCGTTTGCATGAACCGGAATGGACTCGCCGGGGAATGTGGAACCAGTCTTATTTTGAGGCCCGCGTGCCGCAAGTCCCTACTATGTTGCTGGAATTACTGTCACATCAGAACTTTGCCGATATGCGTTACGGGCTCGATCCTCGTTTCCGGTTTACAGTAAGCCGTGCCATATATAAAGGAATGTTGCAATTTTTGTCCCATCAATACAATCGTGATTACGTAGTACAACCTTTACCTGTCGATCATCTTAGTTCGGTCTTGTCCGATGAGGGAGAAGTGTCGCTTCGGTGGAATGCAGTAAACGATCCATTGGAAACTACCGCTGTGCCCGATAAATATATTGTTTACACTCGTATAGGTGACGGTAGTTTTGATAATGGGGTTTTAGTAGATGATACTTTTTTCCGTAGACGTGTTGAGCCCGGAAAGATATATAGTTTTAAAATAACGGCCGTAAATGAAGGAGGCGAGAGCTTCCCGTCGGAAATACTTTCGGTTTATCGGGCTCCTCAGTCCAAAGGTATGGTGTTGATCGTGAACGGATTTGACCGGGTGAGTGCTCCCGATGATTTTGTTTCCGATGGTATAGCTGGTTTTTATGATGAAAAAGATCATGGGGTTCCCTATCTTCGTGATATCAATTATATAGGCAGCCAGTATGAATTCCGCCGCCGTATTCCTTGGATGGATGATGATGCGGCCGGTTTCGGAGCGAGCCGTTCCGTTTATGAAGACAAAGTGATTGCGGGTAATACGTTCGATTATCCCGCCTTGCATGGCCGTTCTATCGCAAAAGCCGGTTATTCTTTCGTTTCCTCCAGCGATGAGGCTGTTATGGATGGCATGACGGATGTGAATAAGTACCGGTATATCGACTTAATATTGGGAAAAGAGAAACAAGTAAAGATGGGTCGTGGCGTATATGATGCGCAATTCAAAACATTCCCTGCTGCATTGCAGAATGCAATTGCCGGTTATTGCCGGCAGGGGGGGCGTATTTTGGTCACCGGAGCTTTTATTGCTACCGATTTGTGGGATAGAGAGGATGCCTTAGAAGAAGATAAGAAATTCGCCACGGATATATTACATTATTCTTGGAGAACCGGACAGGCTTCGGTCGAAGGGAAAGTCAAATCTGTAGCATCGCCTTTTAAAATGTTCGAGAAACAAGCACCTGAATTCTATAATGTTCCGAATGAACAATCATATGTAGTAGAATCTCCTGACGGAATAGAACCTTCCGGCGAAGGTAGTTATACGATATTCCGTTACGCCGAGAATAATCTGAGTGCCGGTATAGCTTACGACGGTCAGGAATATAAAACATGTATATTAGGATTTCCTTTCGAATCTATTAAAGAAGAAAGACAAAGAGATATATTGATGAAAAGCATATTAAATTTTTTTGAAGAGAATAATACAAAATAGATATAAACGAACAAACACTACAAATTATGGGAAAATTTATCCAATGTTTTGTTCCTTATGCCGATGCGGCACAAGTGAAAGCGACAATAGAAGGACTTAAATCTACCGATCAAGTATCGGATATATTTTTATTAGCTACAACCCCCGATGCTGCGCCTGTTGAAGGCTGTGTCGTATTGCCCGTGAAATCACTTAATTCGACCGAGACTATGCGCGCTATTGCTGCTCATGCTGCGGCCGAATATACAATGATCTATACGAAATATACTACATTGGAGTTAGGAATGTATGCTTTAGAACGTATGGTTCGTTTAGCTCAGGATTCTGGCGCCGGTATGGTATATGCCGATCATTATCAGGTAACAGGAGAAAAGAGGGTTAATAGTCCTGTTATAGATTATCAGTTCGGTAGCTTGCGTGATGACTTTAATTTCGGTTCCGTACTACTATATCGTACCGATGCATTGAAAGAGGCTGTTTCACGTATGAAAACCGATTATGAATTTGCCGGTTTATATGATCTTCGCCTGAAAGTTTCTCAAAAGGCATCGCTGGTACATATCAATGAATATTTATACTCCGAAGTTGAAAATGATACCCGTAAGAGTGGAGAAAAAATATTTGATTATGTAGATCCTAAAAACCGCGGGGTTCAGATTGAAATGGAAACTGCTTGTACCGAGCATTTGAAAGAGATCGGAGGATATCTGGTTCCTGAATTTGAAAAAATTGAATTTAGTGCAGGGAATTTTGAATATGAGGCTTCGGTTATTATTCCGGTTCGTAACCGTATTCGTACTATTCGCGATGCGATCCGTTCGGTGCTTAGTCAAAAAGCCGATTTTAAATATAACCTGATTATTATTGATAACCATTCTACCGATGGTACGAGCGAGGCTATCGACGAATTTGCCGGTGACGAACGTCTTATCCATATTATTCCGGAAAGAAACGACCTGGGTATCGGCGGATGCTGGAATGTAGGAGTTGCTCACCCTAAATGCGGGAAATTTGCCGTACAACTGGACAGTGATGACGTCTATAAAGATGAAAATACCTTAAAGACCATGGTACAGGCATTCTATGATCAGAATTGTGCTATGGTAGTAGGAACTTACATGATGACCGATTTCAATATGAACATGATTGCCCCGGGTATAATAGACCATAAGGAATGGACTCCTGAGAACGGTCGCAATAATGCATTGCGCATTAACGGTTTGGGAGCTCCGAGAGCTTTCTATACACCGGTTTTGCGTGATATAAAAGTTCCGAATACAAGTTATGGTGAAGATTATGCACTGGGACTTAATTTTTCCCGCCGGTTTCAGATAGGCCGTGTTTACGATGTAGTATATCTTTGTCGCCGTTGGGACGATAATTCCGATGCGTCGTTAGATATTGTGAAGATGAATGCTCATAATACATATAAAGACCGTATCCGTACATGGGAATTACAGGCTCGTGTTGCATTAAATAAAACGAAATAAAAGGATGAAAGAGGTAACTTCAGCACAGGCTTTGGCCCTTTTAGATGATCAGTTAAAAGTGTGGGAAACCGCACGGAATAACTACGAGGCATTATCATCGGTAAAAGTTAAGGACATTCCTTTCGATGGATTTAATATAAAGGTACAGTTTAATCCGGCGAGGATTGTTTCCTCGTCGGCTAAAGTTGACACACAGTCTTTGAAAGAGCGCAAATGTTTTCTTTGTGCCGCTAACCGCCCTGAAATACAAGTCGGGTTGCCGTTTGGAGATAAGTATGAAGTTCTTATCAATCCGTTCCCGATTTTTCCGCGTCATCTCACTATTCCTGATAAGGAACATGTGGACCAACGTATACGTACGCGGATGGGAGATATGCTGGAATTAGCTAAAAGCCTGGATGAGTTTACCTTATTTTATAATGGTCCGCGTTGCGGGGCTTCTGCTCCCGATCATATGCATTTTCAGGCAGGGAATAAAGGTTTTATGCCTATAGAAAAAGAGTGGCGTGACCGGGCTAATACCAAGGTAGCGGTACATAACGGAGCACGTATGACCTTATTGCAGGGTTATCTGAGAAGTGTATTCATGATAGAATCCTCTACTATAGAGGATGCTGTTTTCCTTTTCGATAAGTTATATCTTTCTTTGGAAATCAAACCTGGTGAAGAAGAACCGATGATGAACGTTCTGGCTTGGTATGAAGCCGGAAAATGGATCGTAGCTGTATTTCCCAGGGCCCAACATCGTCCTTCCTGCTATTCGGCAGAAGGTGAGGGTAATTTATTGATCAGTCCGGCTTCGGTAGATATGGGTGCTGTGTTTATTACGCCTCTGGAAAAGGATTTTGAGAAGATTACAGCGGCCGATATACGGGAAATATTAGGTGAAGTTTGTCTGGATGAGAGTGAATCCGCAAAAGTGGTGGAACGTATAAAATCTATAATATGAACGAACCGCAAGTAAGTGTGGGCATCATGTCCTCATCCAGTATCGGATTTATTTTAGATGGAGCGTATTCTTTGGGAAATGATTGTTTTACCGGAGAACAAGAAGCTGTATATCAAGATGGAAAGATCGTATGGCAAGGACGTCTGTGGAATGAACTTTCTTTTTTCCCGAAAAATCCGGCTTCAGACTCTTTCTATTTGAAAGACGTTACGATAGGAGTTAATTTCCATTGGGAACGAAAGGAAACGCAACGGTTTCGTGGAACTTTGAAACTGATTGTACAGGACGAACGAATTATTGCTGTTAATTGTCTTCCTGTAGAAGATTATTTGTTGAGTGTGATATCTTCTGAAATGAGTGCTACGGCTTCTTTGGAATTACTTAAAGCCCATGCTGTTATTTCACGTAGCTGGTTACTTGCACAGATACAAAAGAATAAAGAATTGCTCCGGGATGACAAGAAAGCCGTGTCGGTTATAGAGACGGAAACTGAATTCATCCGCTGGTACGACAGAGAAGACCATACCCTGTTTGATGTATGTGCCGATGATCATTGTCAAAGGTATCAAGGTATAACCCGTGCGTCTACTACTGTAGTTGCTGAAGCTATCGAGGCTACCCGGGGACAGGTTGTTTCTTATGCCGGTAAGATATGTGACGCGCGTTTTTCCAAATGTTGCGGTGGAGTTGTAGAAGAATTCCAGACTTGCTGGGAAGATATAAAACATCCGTATCTGGTAAAATTAAGAGACGGTAAAGACGAAACGGATTTTCCTGATTTAAGGGATGAAAATAATGCCAGGGAATGGATATGTACTTCTCCCGATGCATTTTGTAATACCACAGATAAGAATATATTATCTCAGGTATTGAATAATTATGATCAGGAAACCACCGATTTTTATCGGTGGACTGTAAGTTATTCCCAAGAAGAATTATCGGCTCTTATCCTTAAACGTTCCGGAATTGATTTCGGACAGATATTGGATATGGTTCCGGTAGAGCGGGGAACCTCTGGACGTCTGGTTAAATTAAAAATCATAGGAACTAAAAAGACCCTTATTGTGGGTAAAGAGCTTGAGATACGCCGTATATTGTCTGCATCACATTTGTATAGTTCTGCTTTTGTTGTAGAAAAGGAAGATGTGCATAGCGGGGTTCCCGGACGGTTTGTTTTGCGGGGAGCCGGTTGGGGACATGGAGTAGGACTGTGCCAGATAGGTGCTGCCGTAATGGGCGAGCAAGGTTATAAATACGAGGATATACTGTTGCACTACTTTGTAGATGCAGTTATTGAAAAATTATATTAATGAAATATACTATGGACAACAAGAAGAAAGTTTCTCCCTGGGCATGGATTCCCTCATTATATTTTGCACAGGGGCTGCCTTATGTAGCGGTAATGACAATTTCCGTGATTATGTACAAGCGATTGGGTATTTCCAATACCGATATTGCTTTATATACAGGTTGGTTATATTTGCCTTGGGTTATAAAACCTTTTTGGAGCCCTTTCGTTGATTTAATTAAGACTAAACGCTGGTGGACGCTTACCATGCAGTGGATACTGGCGTTTGCTCTGGCGGGTATAGCATTTACGATTCCAACTCCGTTTTTCTTCCAACTGACGCTGGCCGTATTCTGGATCGTGGGATTTACCTCTGCCACGCATGATATAGCAGCCGATGGTTATTACATGCTTGCTCTTACCGAACATGAACAGTCTTTGTATGTCGGTATCCGCAGTACTTTTTATCGTGTTGCGACGGTTGCCGGCCAGGGATTGCTGGTTATTATTGCAGGTTTGATCGAGACAGGTACGGGTCTTGAACCGGCTATGCTGGAAGTACAGGCCGATCCTGCGTATACCAATACGCTTACGCTTCCTACTTTTAAAGATTCGGTTATAGACAATACGGGAGACATGCATTTTGTATATACTTCGCCTGTGATAAAGGCAGGTGTTAAAGCAATATCGGGCGATTCCGTCGATGCGAAAACTCAAATCGCAATGCTCGAAAGGCAGGTTAAAGAGTCGAATATAGCTAATAAATTTGTCCCTGCCGAAGATATAAACGATAATAATAGTGTAGCGCAGGCTGCAAAAAAAGAGAGTGCTTTTACCACATGGGTGAGAGATATGTTCGGTGAGAAACGTGAGAAGACCGAAGAGGCGATGGATAACATTGCTGTCGTGGGTGTTCGATTATCTAAACAACCGGCGGCGAATGAGACGAAAATATTGAATGTTACTTTTAAGGATGGTGACCAGAGTATCAAACTGGAACAGAGTAAACTGTCTACACGTTTTGAATTTACTGCAGATAACTGGGATAAACCGGCATATTTATTGTTTAGAATAGATCATAAAATTAAGTCTACGACTTCGGCGACTTTTGAAGGTGCTTCCGGAAATATTCCTTTTGCGTGGCTTATCGTATTCGCTTCACTGTCCGCTTTCTTTTTCCTGGTAAGCATCTATCATAGTTGGGTATTGCCGAGACCTGCATCCGATCGTCCGGCAAAAGATGTGACGGCAGGTAATATTATGAAAGAGTTTTTCGATACGTTCAAGAGCTTCTTTACTAAGAAGCAAGCTTTTGTCGCTATACTATTCATGTTGCTGTATCGTTTGCCCGAAGCTCAGTTAGTAAAACTTATCAATCCTTTCCTGCTCGATCCTATCGATAAGGGAGGTCTCGGATTAACGACCGGTCAAGTGGGCGTCGTTTATGGTACCGTTGGTATTATCGGATTAACGATAGGCGGTATTATCGGCGGACTTGTAGCAGCCAAAGGCGGTTTGAAAAAATGGTTATGGCCTATGGCCTGGAGTATGTCTCTTACTTGCCTGACCTTTGTTTACCTGAGCTATGTCCAGGATCACTCGTTGCTGACCATTAACATTTGCGTGTTTATAGAACAATTCGGTTACGGGTTCGGTTTTACGGCATACATGCTTTATCTTATCTATTTTTCTGAAGGAGAACATAAGACGGCACATTATGCAATCTGTACGGGTTTCATGGCTTTGGGTATGATGCTTCCCGGAATGGCTGCGGGATGGCTGCAGGAAACGATCGGGTATCGGCATTTCTTCCTTTGGACAATGATTTGTTGTGCCGCTACTATTGCCGTATGCGCATTTATTAAAATAGATCCTAATTTCGGAAAAAAAGAGAATGACGTGCTTGAAGCACAAACAGAAGAAGAACGTTAAATTGAAAATCCTGTATTATGAAAATGAAGAAATATATAATTTTGTCTCTCCTTTTCCTGTTAGCCGGCAGTATGTCTGCCCAGAAAGTAATGACGGGACTGGAAGTTTTGAAAAAAGATAATTTTAAGATATTGGAAGGCAAGAGAGTGGGCCTTATTACCAATCCTACGGGTGTGGATAATTCTTTGAAATCTACAATAGATGTCTTGTTCGAAGCACCTAATGTAAACCTGGTTGCATTATTCGGACCCGAACATGGTGTTCGCGGTAATGTGCACGCTGGTGATACGGTCGTGAATTCATTCGATGCAACCACGGGACTTCCTGTTCTTTCACTGTATGGAAAGACCAGAAAACCGACTCCGGAAATGTTGAAAGATATTGACGTGCTGGTTTATGATATACAAGATATCGGTTGCCGGTCTTTTACTTATATAAGCACAATGGGAGTGGCGATGGAAGCAGCGGCAGAAAACGGTATTGAGTTTGTCGTACTCGACAGGCCCAATCCTATCGGAGGTCTTAAAGTGGAAGGTAATTTGGTAGAAGACGGTTATACATCGTTTGTCAGTCAGTTCAAGATTCCGTATCTGTACGGACTTACTTGTGGTGAGTTGGCCAAGATGCTTGTAGGAGAACATATGCTGAAAAAAGATTGTAAGCTCACAGTCGTGCCTATGAAAGGATGGAAACGTAAGATGAATTATACCGATACCGGTTTGCAATGGATTATTTCGTCTCCTCATATCCCGCAGCCCCAGTCCGCTTATTTTTATCCGGCGACAGGTATTGTGGGTGAATTGGGATATCTTTCCATCGGTGTAGGATATACTTTGCCTTTTGAGTTGTTTGCTGCAGAATGGATCGAGGCTGATAAACTTGCCAAGCGTATGAATGCGTTGAACCTTCCCGGCCTTAAATTTCGTCCGATACATATAAAGCCGTTTTATTCAACCGGACAAGGTAAAAATTATCAGGGAGTGCAAGTTCATATTATGGACATTAATAAGGCTAAACTTACCGAAGCTCAATTCTATGTTATGCAGGAACTGGCTGCAATGTATCCCGATAAGACCGTATTCGATAATGCCAATGAAAAACGTTTCGATATGTTCGACAAAGTGTGCGGAAGCGATCAGATACGTAAACGCTTTTCCCGGAATTACCGGTTTGACGATATTCGCGATTACTGGTATAAAGATGTAGATAATTTTAAGAAGCTATCACGTAAATATTATTTATATAAATAAAAATCCCTGAGGAGAGAGGATATATTTGGTGCAAGATGAAAAAAGAATATGTTTCATATCTGAAAGAGGTTTCGGAGTTTATACCTAAAGACAGGATATATACCGACGAACTGCGTTTACTGGCTTGGGGAACGGATGCCGGTTTCTATAGAATGATACCGCAAGTCGTTATTCGTTCTTCTTCTGAAGAAGAGGTTTCGCGTCTCATGGCATTGGCTCATAAATATTCGTTGCCTGTAACATTTCGTGCGGCGGGTACGAGCCTTTCCGGACAGAGTATAAGTGATTCTGTGCTTATCGTGGCCGGGAAAAATTGGGAGAAATATACTATATCTCCCGATGCAAAGACCATAACCATGCAACCCGGACTTATAGGTGAACGTGTCAATCAGATATTGAAGCCATTGGGCCGTAAGTTCGCCCCTGATCCTGCATCGGTGAAATCGGCTATGGTTGGCGGTATCGTTATGAATAATGCCTCGGGTATGAATTGCGGTACGCATGCCAATAGCGATAAAGTCATGTTATCGGCCCGTTTGGTTTTGGCTGACGGAACAATACTTGATACAGGAGACGAAAAAAGCCGTTCCGATTTTCGTCGTACACATCCTCAGTTTATTACCCGGATCGAAGAGATCAGGGACAAGGTTCGTGCCGATGAAGAATTATCGTCACGTATTCGTAAAAAATATTCTATCAAGAATGTGACCGGATTGAATATCCTGCCCTTTATAAGTCAGGATGATCCGTTCGATATTATAGCTCATTTGATGGTCGGTTCGGAGGGAACATTGGCATTTCTCTCCGAAATAACTATGGCTACTGGTCATGATTATCCTTATTCTGCCAGTGCCATGTTGTACTTTAAGGATATGCGTGAAGCTTGCCGTGCCGTGGTAGCTATGAAGCATGGTCCGGTTTTCGGAGCAGAGATGCTGGATAATAAGTCTTTGGTATCTGTGAACGATACAACGGGCGAAGGACTTACAGCCGTGCTTACCGAAACCAAGGCCGATACTCCTGAGGAATTGCAGGCCAATATAGATGCAATTAAAAAAATATTGTCTTCATTTGAAACTTATATACCTGTCTATTTTACCGATAAACCAGAAGAGTATTCCAAATACTGGGCAATTCGTTCCGGCATATTCCCCTCGGTAGGAGGGACTCGTAAACTGGGTACGACCGTACTTATTGAAGATGTGGCTTTCCATATTGAGGATTTACCCGATGCGACTGTCGAATTGCAGGCTATGCTGGCGGAACACGGTTATGATGAGGCTTGTATATACGGACATGCATTGGAAGGGAATTATCATTTTATCATCAGTCAGTCATTCGATACGCCCGAACAAGTTAAGCGTTATAAGGATTTGATGGAGGATGTAAAAACCCTTGTCGTTGATAAGTATGACGGTTCATTAAAAGCAGAACATGGAACAGGCCGTAATATGGCGCCTTTCGTAAAATACGAATGGGGTGAAAAAGCTTATGAAGTCATGAAGGAGGTGAAGTCATTGTTCGATCCGGAGAGCTTACTTAATCCCGGTGTCATTTTCAATGACGATCCCGAATGTTATATAAAAGGATTCAAGCCGATGCCATTGACGAATGTCCATGTAGACCGTTGTATAGAATGCGGTTTTTGTGAAGTAAACTGCCTTACGTGTGGCTTTACTTTATCATCCCGTCAGCGCATTGTTATACAGCGTGAAATATCCCGTTTAAAGTCTTTGCCCGACCAACAGGAACGTCTTGATACGTTGAAAAAACAATATAAATATCTGGGAAATGCCACGTGTGCGGGAGATGGATTATGTTCTATGTCTTGTCCCATGGGTATTAATGTAGGGGATTTGACACATGATATCCGTCAGGAGGAATTGCCTGCAGGCAGTCTGGGATATAAGATAGGGGATTATGCCGCTAATCATTTTGCCGGAATAAAATCGTCGTTACGTCCCGTCCTTTATCTGGCGAATGTCGCTCATAGCATGTTAGGATCGGGAATGATGACTTCTGTTGCTAAGGGGTTGCATTCGGCGGGAATGCCTTTATGGACTACGGCTATGCCTAAGCCTTTCAGACTTCATAAAATCGAGCAGAAAGAGGAACCTTTGAAAGTCGTCTATTTCCCAAGTTGTATCAATCAGACTATGGGAACGGCTAAAAACTCTCCCGATACTACCCCTTTGGTAGAAAAAACAGTACAGTTGCTGCAAAAGGCCGGTTATGAAGTTATTTTTCCTGAGAAGATGGATTCGCTTTGTTGCGGTACTATATGGGAAAGTAAAGGTATGATGGATATTGCGGATCGTAAATCTGCCGAACTGGAAACTGCACTTTATAAGGCCAGTGAACAAGGCCGTTATCCTGTGTTGTGTGATCAGAGTCCTTGTCTGCACCGTATGCGCGAAGTAATGACTAAGGTCAAACTATATGAACCCGCAGAATTTATTTATACTTTCCTGAGAGAGCGTCTGGAATTCACACCCATCGATACGCCGGTTTCCATACACGTTACCTGCTCGATGCGCCGGATGAATCTGGGAAATACGATTATCGACCTTGCCCGTCTTTGCTCCAGGAATGTCTTTGTTCCCGAAGAGGTAGGTTGTTGCGGATTTGCGGGAGACAGAGGTTTTACACATCCGGAAGTGAATTCTTATGCATTGCGAAAATTAAAACCCCAGCTTATAAAAGAGGGCATAGAGGTGGGTTATTCCAATAGCCGTACTTGTGAAATCGGTTTGACGACCAATGCAGGAATACCGTATGTTTCGATTATATATTTAGTAGATCAGTGCACTAAACCTAAAAATAGAACACTATGACAAAAGTACAGCCAAATAGTCGTTTATTATCTCTGGATGTATTGCGCGGTATTACGATCGCGGGTATGATTATGGTTAATAATCCCGGTTCGTGGGGACATATATATGCCCCTCTGGAACATGCGCAATGGTTAGGATTGACTCCTACCGATCTGGTATTTCCTTTCTTTATGTTCATTATGGGTATTTCTACCTATATGTCTTTGAGAAAATATAATTTTCAAATGAGTGCGTCGGCAGCCGTTAAAATTATCCGCCGTACTATTGTGATTTTTGCCATTGGTTTGGGTATTGCCTGGTTAGGTCTGGCTATGCGCACTTACAATCAACTGGAATCGGAAAACCTGCCGTTTTTTCAGCGTTTGGGTGAAGCGATGTGGAATTTTGACCGTATTCGTATTTTAGGTGTAATGCCTCGTTTGGCAATTGCTTATGGTGTTTCTGCACTGATAGCCTTGTCGGTGAAACATAAATACATCCCGGCTTTAATATTGACAACTTTGGCTATCTATTTTATTATTCTTATAACAGGAAACGGTTTCGAATTTTCCGAAAATAACATACTATCGGTAGTCGACCGTGCAATACTGGGTTCTAATCACATGTATCATGACGGAGGGCTGGCGTTAGATCCTGAGGGGCTTTTAAGTACTATACCTTCTATTTGCCATGTGCTCATAGGTTTTTATTGCGGTATGCTTATTATGTCGACAAAAGATAATTCCGAACGCATCCAGTATTTGTTTATTGTGGGTGCTATCCTTACGTTCGGCGGATTTCTGCTCGATTACGGTTGTCCTATCAGTAAAAAAATATGGTCGCCCACTTTTGTTTTCGCCACTTGTGGTATGGCCTCAACTTTCCTTGCCCTGTTGATATGGATTATAGATATTAAAGGGTATAAGGCTTGGAGCCGCTTCTTCGAGGCATTCGGAATAAACCCGTTGTTTATGTATGTGCTCGGAGCCGTTCTTTCTATCCTTATGGGGAACATTTATGTGACAAGCGGGGGTGAATTGGTTACAATAAAAGGTTTTATATATAACGGCCTTCTTGTCCCTGCATTGGGAGACAAGACTTTTGCTTCATTAGTCTTTGCTCTTTTATTTGTAGGATTTAACTGGATAATAGGGTATGTATTATATAAAAAGAAAATATATATAAAGATATGATTATAATTGCAGACAGTGGTTCTACCAAAACCGATTGGTGTGTGGTAGAAAACGGAAAACTGGTTCACCAGTTTTTTACTAAAGGAACGAATCCCTTTTTTCAGACAGAGGAAGAAATAAGCGAGGCCATCGCGACAGAACTTATGCCTCAATTGGGTGATTTGAAAATTGATTCGATTTTCTTTTACGGAGCGGGTTGCGCGTTCCCTGAGAAAAATGAGATAGTGCGCAAAGCCATTCATGCACACATTCCTGTTCCTATCGAGGTGGGTAGTGATCTGTTGGCGGCGGCAAGAGGCCTTTGTGGAGATAATGCGGGTATCGCCTGTATTATGGGAACAGGATCTAACTCTTGTTATTACGATGGCAAAGAGATTGTCAGCAATGTATCTCCGCTCGGATATATATTGGGCGATGAGGGCAGCGGTGCTGTTCTGGGGAAATTATTGGTAGGCGATTGTCTTAAAAATCAATTGACCCCTGAGTTAAAAGAAAAATTCTTTAAACAGTTCGGCCTTACTCCTCAGATCATTCTGGACCGAGTATATAAGAAACCGTTCCCGAACAGGTTCCTGGCGACACTTTCTCCGTTCCTTATAGAAAATATAGAAGAACCTTGCATTCATAGACTGGTTCTTAACGGGTTCAAGAATTTCTTTGTCCGTAATGTTATGCAGTATGATTATAAACATACCAAAGTGCATTTTATAGGTTCTATTGCTTATTATTACCGTGAAGTCCTGGCCGAAGCGGCAGATGCATTGCAGGTTGAGTTAGGTACTATTATTAAGAGTCCTATGGAGGGTCTTATTCAATATCATTCCAACAATTAAAAAACGTATTATGGCATTTGTAAAAATAACAGAGCAACCTTCGCTCTATAATAATCTCGAGACAAAATCGGTCCGGGAGATACTTGATGATATCAATACAGAGGATCAAAAAGTGGCTTTAGCCGTTCAAAAGGCTATTCCTCAGATAGAAAAACTTGTTTCATTAATTGTACCTCGTATGAAGCAGGGTGGCCGTATCTTTTATATGGGTGCGGGTACGAGTGGCCGTCTGGGAGTTTTGGATGCTTCGGAGATTCCTCCGACGTTCGGTATGCCTCCGACGTTGATTATCGGGCTTATTGCCGGAGGAGATACGGCTTTGCGTAATCCGGTAGAGAATGCCGAAGATGATACGGAAAGAGGCTGGGAAGAATTGAAGGAACATAATATCAATGAAAAGGATACCGTAATAGGGATCGCCGCTTCAGGTACTACTCCTTATGTCATAGGTGCTTTGCATGCTGCCCGTGAACATGGGATACTTACAGGCTCTATTTCCAGTAATCCCGATTCTCCTATGGCCGCTGAGGCCGATGTCGCTATCGAAATGGTAGTAGGTCCGGAATATGTTACCGGGAGTTCACGCATGAAATCCGGAACGGGTCAGAAGATGATTTTGAATATGATCACTACATCGGTTATGATACAACTCGGACGAGTAAAAGGGAATAAAATGGTTAATATGCAACTGTCCAATAAAAAATTGGTAGACCGAGGTTCCCGGATGGTTTCCGAAGAGTTAAATATGGATTATGAACAAGCTAAGCGTCTTTTGCTGATGCATGGTTCTGTAAAAAAGGCTGTGGACGCTTATCGTCAGGAACACGCTAAATAAACGAAAATGAAAAAGCTATCTTTATTGTGGACGTTTTTCTTACTGTATACATCCGGTGCCTGGGCGCAGGAAGCATATAAATATAATGAGTTTTATTATCAGAGGGCTACGTTATTCGATGTGCTGCCTGTAAGCAGTGAGGATATAATTTTTCTGGGCAACAGCCTTACTAATGGCTGCGAATGGCATGAGCTTTTCAATAATGCTCATGTAAAGAACAGGGGAATAAGTTCGGATGTTATCCAGGGTGTTTATGACAGGTTGAACCCAGTTATAAAAGGGAAGCCTCGAAAGATCTTTTTAATGATAGGCGTTAATGATATATCACACGACCTTTCTGTCGATAGTATCGTGGATTCAATAGATAAGATAGTGCGGAAAATAAGAAAGGAGACACCGAATACCCAGTTATATGTGCAAAGTTTGCTGCCTACTAACGATGATTTCGGACGGTATAAAAAAGTGATGGGAAAACAACAGGTGATATTGGATATCAATGAACGGTTGAAGAGTGCCGCTTCAGGAAACGGCTATACTTATATAGACCTGTATTCTCATTTTGTAATGCCGGGTACACAAAAAATGAATCCTGATTTTACGAATGACGGATTGCATCTTTTGGGACCAGCCTATCTTGTTTGGAAAGAAGTGTTACTTCCTTATATGAAATAATTTTTTTGCTAAAAAATGTAGGAATGCAGAGTAAAACACCTTATAACGGCGTTTTACTCTGCATTTTTTAGAATAATAATTATCAATATATAGTTACCAAAAGTTAATTTTTGGGCAAAAAACAGTATACAGGTTCAATTATTATTACCTTTGTAATCAAGGAAATGTAGCAGACGATATGAAGCATATAGTAATGTATACTATTTTATTGGTTATGTGTACTTTATTTGCCGTGAAAAGTGTTGCAGCAGAGAGAGTGGCAGAGCCGTTTGTATATCCTGCTATTCCCGATACAATAACAGATCCTTCTTCCCGGGCCGATTTCCTTGTCATGAATTTTTGGAATAATTTCAAAATAGAAGATAAGATTTATTTGAATTCTCCCGGTATAGTAGAGCAGGCTTTTACCGACTATATAAATTTATTCGGTCTGGTTCCGCGGGAGACGGTTCTTACCTCGATTGAGAAGTTGCTCATACGGGCTGATATCGATAAACACATATTACAACTGTATGTACGTTTAGCTGAAAAATATTTTTTTAGTCCCGACGCTCCTTATTCGAGTGGAGAAGCTTACTTGCCATTTGTGGAAAAGATTCTCGCTGCAAAGGGAGTTGATAAAGAGGAGAGGGCCCGGTACCGCTTACAGCAAAAGATATTGACTTCCAATAACCCGGGAATGGTTGCCGATGATTTCGAATATGTGACACCCGAAGGGAAAAAGGGGAAACTTAAGAAACTTAATACGGATTTTATTTTGCTTTTCTTTAGTGATCCCGATTGTGCCGATTGTTCTTTAATGAAGGTTCGTCTTGATGTTTCTCCCGGTGTGCAGAAGATGATAGAATCCGGAAAACTTACGGTTGTATCTCTTTACCCCTATGGAAATAAGGAGCCTTGGATTACAAAAGCTAAAGGATATCCTGAAAATTGGATCAATGCAAGTATAAAAGAGGATACTTCTTTTGACTTGAAAAGATTGCCTGTATTGTATCTTTTGGATGGATCTAAAAAAATAATATTAAAGCATCCTAAACTTGAAGAAGTGGAGAATGCTTTACTACAGGAATAAAAGATAATGTGCCAGACTGTCACGATGCGAATCGTTATTTTTGTATATTAATAACACCTAAATTGTGCGTGAGCATAGTATGATAACAACACCTGAAATAAAATAAATGAGAGGTCTGGCACATTTTTTATTTATCTATTTGAAAACCGATTAACTATTCGCTGTGTGAATTGTTATTTTGATAAAATAATAAATATAGGTATGAGAAATAAAAAAGAAGAATTGTTCAATCTTTTGCTGACGGACAGGTATAATAACCTTTCCCGTTTTTTTATCCGTTGTTTTGTAGGCATTATGATGCTTATTCACGGGCTGGCTAAAATTTCTCATTTCGATATACTGAAAGATACTTTTTATCCTGCTTTAGGTATGAGCAGCGAAATGTCTCTTATCATGATAATCTTGGTAGAAGTAGGATGTTCTTTCCTGTTAATTTTGGGATTTATGACCCGTTTGGCTGCTATTCCTTTGATTTTTTCCATGCTTGTGGCCGGATATTTTACTTTTGAACCTCTCTCTTTAGCAACGGCGGAATTACCTACGATGTATATGGGTATTTATATGTATATATTACTGGCGGGCCCGGGTATGTTGTCCCTTGATTATCTTTTTTCCATTAAATTCATTTCTCATAAAAGTATAGCTCCGGAGTTTGGCGGGGAAGAATAAAATATTAATACAAAACGAAACGGGGATTATCTATTGAATATAAAGATAATCCCTTTTGTTTTTTTAAGTATAGTATAATTTAGAGAAGCTGTTTTTTTGTTAACTTGTCTTTTCTTTATTTTTGTAGCAAAAATAATATTATGAATGTTGCAGCATTAATATCCGGCGGAGTTGATAGTGCCGTAGTCGTGCATAAATTAAAGGAAGAGGGGATAGATCCTGCTCTTTTTTATATTCGTATTGGTATGGATAACGAAATAGGTGATTGTTCTGCCGAGGAGGATATTGAGATGTGCAAGGCTATTGCCCGGAAATACAGATTACCTTTTGAGGTTGTATCCTTGCATGACGAGTATTGGGAGAATGTGATGGAATATGCATTAAGAACAGTGAAAGCAGGGCTCACTCCTAATCCGGATATGATGTGTAATAAAATGATAAAGTTCGGATTTTTCGAAGAACGTTGGGGTAAAGATTTCGACAGGACAGCTACCGGTCATTACGCCACAACAACGAATGTGGACGGACATATTTTTCTTTCTACTGCAGCAGACCCTGTAAAAGACCAGACCGATTTTTTAGCTCAGATTGATGCTCTGCAAGTATCGAAGCTCATGTTCCCTTTAGGAAATATGTATAAAGAGGAGGTCCGGCGAATAGCCCGGGAGGCCCGGTTGCCCAATGCGAAACGGAGAGACAGCCAGGGGATTTGTTTTTTAGGTAATATCGATTACAATGATTTCATCCGTCGTCATCTCGGAGAACATCCCGGCCCTATCGTGGAACTGGAAACAGGAAAAGTTCTGGGCCGGCACAGGGGCATATGGTTCCATACGATAGGACAACGAAAAGGATTAGGTCTCAGCGGGGGGCCCTGGTATGTAGTTAAAAAAGATATAGATACGCACACTATATTTGTATCAAACGGTTATGATACCGATAAACAATACGGCTATATTCTTCATCTGGCAGATTTCCATTTTATTACGCTGGATCCTTGGAAAGGAGAGAAATTTCCTGTGGATATTACTTTTAAGAACCGCCATACACCTGAATTCATATCCGGAAAGATATTTAATGCAGGTGGCGGACAATATACTATAGAATCTTCGGTTCCTATCCAGGGAATTGCTCCGGGACAATTTGCTGTTGTTTACGACAAGGATAGCCGTTTATGTTACGGGAGTGGTGTTATAACACTATAAAATAAGGTAAATAAACGTTTATAGTGCGGGTAAATATCGCTCTTTTCTTTCTGTAAATTGATGATGAAACAAAAAAACTGTTATATTTGTTTTTGATATAACAATAACAAATAAAACGTAAATATTTTGGAAAAACGCGTAAAACTCAGAGTTCTGGGAATTACATACAGTCAGGTACAAAATGGTGCTTATGCTCTGGTACTGGCGGAGGAGAACGGTCCCCGGCGTATTCCTATCATTATAGGGACCGCCGAAGCGCAAGCCATTGCGATACGTCTTGAAAATCTCATACCTCCCCGTCCAATGACACATGACCTTTTTGTAAGCTTTGCGCATGGTTTCGGCATACGTTTGACGGAAGTTTATATATACCGTTTTGAAGATGGGGTTTTTTCGTCCGAGTTGCTGTTTGATGACGGGGAACGCCAAATGAGAGTTGATTCACGTACTTCCGATGCCATTGCTATTGCTTTACGGACCAATGCCGATATTTATACCAGTGAAACGATAGCGGAGCAAGCCGGATTTATTCTGGAAGACGAGGGTCTGGAAGAAAAACATCAGGAACAAGATGAGGTTCTGGAAAATAAATCGGTAAAGGAATTGGAGGAACTTTTGACAAAAGCAGTAGAAGAAGAAGCTTATGAACAAGCAGCATATATACAGCAATTAATTCGTCAGAAACGGTGAATCCGTTTGTTTTTATATAAATTTTCGTAGATTTGCCAATCTCACACAAATGAATGAATAACTATCGAAGAAATTAATCTAAAAATCAAGGTGCTATGAATAATGTAAAATTCCGTTTGATAATAATGAATTTTCTCCAGTTCTTTATCTGGGGTTCTTGGCTTATATCTTTAGGAGGTTATATGGGGGGCTCTCTTCATTTCGAAGGAGGCCAGATAGGTGCTATCTTTGCTACAATGGGTATTGCTTCTTTGTTTATGCCCGGTCTTATGGGTATTGTTGCCGATAAGTGGCTAAATGCCGAAAGGTTGCTCGGATTATGTCATATTGTGGGAGCTGTTTTGCTGTTCTCGGCTTCTACAGTTACCGATTATACTACGATGTACTGGATCCTTTTGCTAAATATGATGGTGTACATGCCGACTTTAGCACTGGTAAATACGGTTTCTTATAATGCATTGGAAAAGCATGGTATGGATGTTGTTAAAGATTTTCCTCCTATACGTGTATGGGGTACGGTCGGTTTTATTTGTGCCATGTGGGCTGTGGATCTAAGTGGAATAGCACGTTCCAACGCTCAGCTTTTCGTGGCGTCAGGGGCAGCTTTATTGCTTGGACTTTATTCGTTTACGTTGCCGGCTTGCCCTCCTTCGGCGCGGGGAGAACGTAAATCTCTGATGTCTGCTTTAGGCTTAGATGCCTTGGTGCTTTTCAAGCAAAAGAAGATGGCTATATTTTTTCTGTTCTCCATGCTTTTGGGGGCTGCGTTACAAATAACCAATACGTTCGGGGGATCTTTTCTGGACAGTTTTAAAGCTATTCCCGAATTCGAGCATTCTTTCGGTGTAGAGCATCCTAATATACTTTTGTCTATTTCGCAAATGTCAGAAACTCTTTTCATTCTGGCAATACCTTTCTTCCTTGGGCGTTTCGGAATAAAGAATGTTATGCTGATGAGTATGTTTGCATGGGTGCTGCGTTTCGGTTTCTTTGGTATTGGCGATCCGAGTGCGGGCGGTATGGTATGGCTTATCCTCTCTATGATTGTTTACGGTATGGCTTTTGATTTTTTTAATATATCAGGTTCCTTGTTCGTGGAAAAATCAACGACACCGGAAATACGCGCCAGCGGACAAGGCTTGTTCATGATGATGACCAATGGCTTCGGGGCCGTTATCGGCGGATATGCCAGCGGGGCCGTAGTCGATTATTTTACGAAGAACGGGGTGACCGATTGGCCGGCATGTTGGTATTCTTTTGCTGCTTATGCATTGGTAATAGGTATCTTGTTTGCTTTGGTCTTTAAGTATAAACATGAGCATGCTTGATATTGAAAAAATCGGTTTTTAAAAGATTATGATGCAGATAAATAAAATAATAAAGATACAAAAGAGCTCGTTACGGGCTCTTTTGTGTTTTTCTTTTTTGGCGTTCGGTTTTACCGTTCATGCCGGGAATACGATCCCTTCTTCGGTTCCATTACCTTTAACGGGTATTACTCCGGAATCGTTCCTTCGGGGTATTTTGGGTATGGCTGGTTTACTTCTTATCGGTTGGCTTATGAGCCGGGACCGTAGATCAATTGATTGGAAAGTTGTTGTCGGCGCTTTAGCCGTGCAAATGTTGCTTGCTGTATCGGTTATGTATATTCCCGGTATTCAGCAATTGTTCGGTTTTTTAGGAAAATGCTTTGTTAAAATTCTGGATTTTACGCGTGCAGGTTCTATTTTTCTTTTCGGTAGTTTAGTAGATATGCAGAAGGTCGGTCATATATTCGTATTTCAGGTTTTACCTGCTATTATCTTTTTTGCGGCACTCACTCATCTTCTTTATTATTTGAATGTTATCCAGTGGGTAGTACGTTGGCTGGGGAGGGGACTACATAAGATATTTCGTTTGTCCGGCGCAGAAGGTGCTACGGTTGCTGGAAATATTTTTTTAGGAATGTGCGAAGCTCCTTTACTTGTGAAGGGTTATTTATCGGGAATGAACAAGGCCGAAATATTTTTGGTCATGACTTCGGGAATGGCGACTATTGCAGGTGGGGTAATGACTACTTATATAGGAATGCTGGGTGGTTCGGATCCTGTTTCCCGGGAATTATTTGCCAAGTACCTGATAACGGCTTCTGTCATGGCTGCTCCAGGAGCGGTTGCTTTTGCCCGTATGGTTGTTCCTCAAACTGAATTGTCGGTAAAGGATGCTGATGTAAAGCGGGATTCTGTAGGGAATGGTTTGTTGGATGCTCTATCTAACGGAACTTTGCAGGGAGTGCGGCTGGCTGTCAATGTCGCAGCGTTGTTGCTGGTATTTGTTGCATGTATAGCATTGGTCAATTATTTACTTGGAGGGATTTTGGGCCGTTATACCGGGCTTAATGAATGGTTATCGGGACTTTCAGGTCATCCTGTTACGTTTGATTTCCAGTATATTGCCGGATGGATTTTTGCTCCGGTCGCGTGGCTGATGGGTGTTTGCGGTGCTGACGTGCCGGATGTCGCTGCCCTTCTCGGAACTAAAACCATTTTGAATGAATTTGTTGCTTATGCCGATTTCAGTATGTTGAAAAACGCAGGTGCATTTGTTGAGGAAAAGTCGATAGTTATAGTTACCTTTGCCTTATGCGGATTTGCTAATATAGGCTCCATAGGCATGCAGATCGGAGGAATAGGTGCTTTGGCTCCTTCTCTGAGACCTTTGATTGCCCGGTATGGATTTGCGGCAATGGTTTGTGGTGCGCTCACTTCATGTATGTCTGCTACGATGATAGGTCTGTTGTTAGGATAATAATATACTGATATGCATATATTTTATACCCCTGATATTGAACAAGTAAAAGAATTACCCGAGGTTGAATCCCGGCATTGTATTAAAGTGCTTCGCTTGGGAGAGGGTGATGAAATAGGTCTTATAGACGGGAAAGGTGTTTATTACCGGGCTGTAATTTCTGAGGCTCATCCGAAACGTTGCGCAGTGAATATTCTTGAAACGGTTATGTGCCCGAATCCATGGCCTTACCGGTTGGAGATAGCTATTGCCCCGACTAAAAATCTGGATCGTATTGAGTGGTTTGCCGAAAAGACTACCGAGATAGGTATAGATGCTGTTACTTTGCTGAAATGCCGGTTTTCCGAGCGTAAGGAAATGAAAACCGAAAGACTGAAAAAAATATTGGTATCGGCCATGAAACAATCTTTGAAAGCAAAGTTACCTGAACTTTCTGAAATGACGGATTACAAACACTTTATTCAGAGATCTTTTAGCGGACGTAAATTTATTGCTCATTGTTATGATGGGGAGGAAAGAAGGTTATTGAGCGAATGTTACAAACCGGGTGAGAATGCTTTGGTTATAATTGGTCCGGAAGGCGATTTTAGTCCTGAAGAAGTAGAATTGGCTTTGTCTAATGGTTTCGAACCTGTATCTTTGGGAGATAGTCGTTTACGTACCGAGACAGCCGGAATAGTGGCTTGCCATACAATACATGTGCTGAATCAAAAAAAATAACTATTATGATATTGAAAAATCTAAAACATAGTGAGGCCGGGAATTTCTTTTTGTTGGCGGGCCCTTGTGTTATCGAAGGAGAAGATATGGCTCTGAAAATAGCTGAGAAAGTCGTTACGATAACCGATAAGTTACAAATACCTTATGTTTTTAAGGGGTCGTACAGGAAAGCGAATCGCTCCAGGATTGATTCTTTTACCGGAATAGGGGATGAAAAAGCATTAAAGATATTGCGAAAAATAAGAGAAACTTTTGATGTTCCTGTTGTTACGGATATTCATACGGCTGAAGAAGCCCGCTTGGCTGCCGGTTATGTCGATGTCTTGCAAATACCGGCTTTTTTATGCCGGCAGACCGATCTGTTGGTTGCTGCTGCTGAGACCGGGAGGGTTGTCAATATTAAGAAAGGACAATTTCTTTCTCCTGAAGCAATGCAATTCGCCTTACAGAAAGTGGTGGATGCCGGAAACCGTCAGGTTGCTGTTACCGAGAGAGGTACAACATTCGGCTATCAGGATTTGGTCGTTGATTTCCGGGGCATTCCCGAGATGCAGAAATTTGGTTTTCCGGTAATTCTGGATGTTACTCATTCACTACAGAAACCGAATCAGACTTCCGGTGTAACAGGCGGATTACCCCAGTTGATAGAAACGATGGCGCGTGCTGGAGTTGCTACTGGAGTGGACGGATTGTTTATGGAAACGCATCCCGAGCCTTCGAAAGCGAAGTCCGATGGTGCGAATATGTTGCGTTTAGATTTATTGGAAGGATTATTGACCCGTTTGGTTGCGATACGTCAGGTTCTTAACGAGTTTAAATAGGATTTTCCTGTGCTATGGAAAAAACAAACACAAAAACATGGATAACGCTGGCCCCGGTATTTTTTGGTTTCTTTATTATGGGGCTGGTAGATGTAGTAGGCATATCGGCCAATTATGTAAAGACCGATTTTTCATTGAGCCGTACATGGGCTTCTTTTTTACCGCTGATGGCTTTTATCGGCTTTGCGTTTCTTGCTGTTCCTTCGGGAATACTGATGAATAAAATAGGACGTAAGAATACGGTATTGCTGAGTATGGCTATTACATGTATTGCCTTGTTTATTCCTTCTTTTGGATATACATTCGGAGGTATGATTACTACGTTTGCCCTGATAGGTATTGGCAATACGCTGATGCAAACCTCACTTAATCCTTTAATGGGGAATGTCGTATCGGGCAGGTTATTGACAACCAGTTTGACCCTTGGACAGTTTTTTCGTTCTTCTTCTTCTTTTTTGGGTCCCGTACTGGTTACGCTTATAGCCGCAGCGACGGGGAACTGGCGCGATATATTCCCCTTATATGCAGGTATAACTTTAGTAGCCGGTCTGTGGCTTTTGGTAACCGGAATACGTAAGGAGCCGGTGGAGCGGACGAGTAAGAATTCTTTTGCATCTACTTTTTTACTGCTTAAGAATCCGCGTCTGGCAATATTGTTTTTTTCTCTGTTTATTTATGTGGGAATAGATGTCGGTATGAATGTATATGTCCCTCAATTCCTTGAAACTCAATGCGGGGTTCCTCTGGAAAAAGCTGTCTTAGGATCGAGTTTATATTTTATAGCTCGTATCGTGGGGTCTTTTACCGGTGCTTTCCTTTTGTACCGGATGTCGTCGGGAAAGGTTTGGCTCTGGACAATGGTCCTGGCTGTGATAACAACAGGGATTTTGTTGCCGATGCATTCCGCTTGGATCGTTTCAGGACTGGTGTTAGTGATCGGTTTTACCTGTGCAAATGTTTTTCCTATTATATTTTCTTTTGCGCTTAACGAAGTACCGGAAAGAGCGAATGAAGTTTCCGGCCTGTTAATTATGGCTGTATCGGGCGGTGCAGTTGTGCCTTGGTTAATGGGGGTTTTGAACGATCATATTTCTCCTGTAGCCGGTTTTTATTTGTTGTGGCTGTGTTTTGCTTTGTTGTTGTTTGTTTCAATGCGTTGGCGGCATAGATAGATTTGTCTGGAAATATATCTTCAAATAGCGACAAATATCTATCTTTGTTTAGAATTTGAAAATATCAAAAGTAAGTTAATATGAAGTTTTATAAGATTTGTTCCTGTATTTTCCTTTTCTCTTATTTTCTTAGTCCTCTTATTGCCCAGAATAATTATCTTTCAAGCGATTTGGTAAAAGCTATGATGGAAGTTTATGAAGAACAGTTGAAGGAAAACCCCAGAGATTATGTTACATTTCAGCGGCGTGCAAATGACTATTTCAATTATGGGGAAATGGATAAAGCTTTGGATGATATAACCAATGCAATAAAATATTTTCCGAGAAAGGAGAAAATAGATTTGTCCCAGGCATATCTGTTGCGGGCGAAAATTTATGCTGACAGGAAAGAATATAGACATGCTTTTACCGATTTGAATAGTGCTCTTAATTTGAATCCGTCTTTATCTATGGCTTTGAAAGACCGGGCCGACCTCTTGTATAAAATGGAATTGTATGAGGATTCAAAGAAAGATTATAATACGCTTTTACGCATGGATGCACGTAACCAGGAAGCCTATATGGGGCTGGCGCGAATCGAAGCCCGTGAGGGAAATATGGTACGGGCTAAAGATATGCTGTCTGTTGCTGTCAATCTGTCGCCTTCTTCTCCTGATATATATGTTCGCCGTGCCGAAATATATGATAATATGGGACTCGATGATGATGCTATTGCGGATTTGTTATATGCGATCATTCTGGATGACAGCAATACGAACGCTACCCAGGCAATAATAAAGTACGGTAATAGCAATTATGAGGTAACGATGAACGGGCTGAACCAGGCGATAGCGCGTAATCCCGGTGCCGGTATGCTTTATTACCTCAGAGCCGTAGTGGAAAAGAATAACAATCGTTATTCTTTATCGGCAAAGGACTGGAATACAATAATAGAAAAAAAATATTTTTACTATCATACTTTGTTCTATAACCGTTCTTTATGTTATTTTCATTTGGCCGGATACCAATACGCCCTGGACGATATATTGTCTGCTATAACTATGGATGCGGGAAACCCGTTATATTATCTTCATAAATCGGCGGTCTTAAGAGCTATGGGTAATTATAAAGAGGCGGTGGCGGCTGCGCAGACAGCTCTTGAACAAGATAGTTCTTCAGCGGATGCTGCTATAGAATTGAGCCGGGGTATGTCTGCATTGAAAAATTATGATGAAGCGCGCATGTGTTTGAATGAAGCGATCGCCAATAATGCAGAACATGCACTTGGTTATTTGATGCGGGGATATCTGACGGAGACTCAATTTAAAGATAAGAAGTCGGCTAATTTGGATTATGAAAGGGTGGTTAGTCTGGATGTAAATCCTGTGTCTGTGAGAAATTATAAAGGTTTCGCTCTTGCCCGGTTAGGAAGGACGGATGAAGCTGCAGCGTGGATAGACGCTATTCTGGCAAATCATATATCTAATCCTTCGGGGGAGGATTATTATTATGCGGCGTGTCTTTATGCGCAGTTAGGGGAGACGCAACTGGCTTTAGAGCATTTGGAAGAAGCTTTTAAATTAGGTTATGGTGATTTTTATAATGTGCGGGAGAATAATGATCCGGTAGTTTCGTTGGCTCCTATACGAAAAAATCCGAGATTCGAAGAGATTTTGTTAAAATACAAGAATATATTTTGATGTTTATGTTTTTAAAAAGACGGCTTGATTGAAAATGAATTCAATCAAGCCGTCTTTTTAAAAAGTGGATTTATTTTTTGATGATCCGGTACGTTTGGTTGTCATACGGGGTGATGATGTTGACTATATAACTGCCGGAAGAGAGAGCCGAAGTGTTTATTTTTGTTTCGCTTCCGGACGTTACAGCTTTAATATTTTTATTATATACCAGTATCCCGTTCAGGTTATAAATATAGATGTTCATATATGGGTATTCGTTAGCTGACAGGATGCGGAAGTTGTCTGATATATGTGTGGGATAAACTGATAACCTGGATATTTTGTCGATATGAGATCCTAAATCCGGTTGTTCGAGAATATATTTAATCCCGTTCCAAGCATCTATTTTCCCTCGTCCATACGTATTATTGCTGTTCGGGCCGGTGAAATTATCTTTTTTTGCCGTATGGTCAAGTATCTCTTTTATTTGATCGGGAGAGAGGGTAGAACTGGCTTGTAACCAGGTAGCGATGATTCCGGCAACGAATGGTGATGCCATGGAAGTTCCTGTCATTTGTCCGAAATAGTAATTTTTGTCATTTTTATTGCAGCGGGCTATCGTATTGGCCGAATTATCTTGAAAGAGATAATAATAAGATGAGATGGCCGACATCATCATTCCGCCCGGTGCGCTGATATCCGGTTTCATTCTACCGTCTGTTGTCGGGCCTTGGCTGGAGAAATAATTTATTTGTCCAATCGGATATTCAAGTACCTGGGATTGCTGTTTCCCCGAAAAATTGATCCATTTATTTCGGGTAGTATAATTTCCTACCGAAATGATTTTTTTTCCGGTTCCCCCCAGTTCTCCTGCCACATAATCGGTCGTATAATCTGTCAATCCTTCCATGTTCATACTTGAAAATGTTCCGTATGCTTTATCGGTCCATAAATCTATCCTTTGAGGTTCTCCTTGTATTTCCAGTATTATATCGCCGCGTTTTAAAAATACATCTGTAAATATAATTTTTGCCTGAAGCTTTGAATTAGGTGCACGGTTGAAATATACCGATACGTTACCCGATTTATAGTTGTTCAGTTCGTCAGGTACAGCTTGTATATTATCTTTTTTTTCGGGAGAGGCATCCATTGTCCATAATATTTCATGGCTTATTTTATCCTGAAACAGAATCGTTACTTGATAACTTGTGCCTGCTCCGCCCCAAGCCTCTATTACTTTAGGGCTTGCCCCGCTGGTGACGAATGCGGTTTTTAAAGAGGTTTCTTCTGTGGTCAGGTTTTTCCCCGTGTGGGTATGGTTTTTATTTTCGTTGCCTACGGCTCCCACGACAATTCGTCCGGGGCCTTGTATGGCATCCAGTGCCATGTCGAAAGCCGATGTGCCGTCGTGTGGTCCTGTGAATGTATTGATACTTATATTGACGACAGCGGGCATATTTACCGAATCGGCATAATTGAAAATATAACGGATTCCATCAAGTATATCGTTGTCTTGAAGCGTAGTGCCGACTAAAACAATAGATGCGTCCGGTGCGCATCCGTAGAAAGGATTATTGTTATTCAGCTCTGTTACGGATGTATTAATACTTCCTTCATATCCTCCGGCTGCTATTCCTGCAACATGAGTACCATGTGTCTGGTCTGCATTATCTGTTCCTGCATTTAAAATGCTTTCCTGAGTAACAAACAGAGAGCCTTTTGAAAATCCGGAAGGAGGAGTTCCCGATTCCCGGTTCTGATCCCAGAAACGTATAATGCGGCTTTTTGTCATATCGTCGGTTTCAAAAAAGGCGGGGTGTCCGGTATCGAAGCCGCAATCGACTATCCCTACTATGACACCTTTTCCGGTGAAAGGAGATTTCATTTCTGTTCCATTATGCACATTATCTACATAACAGTCTTCCCTGGCTTTGTCCAGAGAGAGTACAGCGGTTTCCGATACTTGTATATTGATTACACCTGGTAATTGAGAGAGTTGTGGTAATGTATTAAACGGAATTTGGGCCGTGACTATGTTTTGCCCGTAAATGGCATTTATGGTTATTCCCAAATTTTTTAATTCATCCACGACCGATTCGTCCGAGATGTAGATGAATCCGGAAAGTGTTGCTGCCGAAGATTTTTCTTTGGAATATTCTTTTCCGTTGTTTTTTTGTATAAGAGTAATTGCATGTTGTGTTCCGGCAGACAAATTCCTATAATTGATGTCTTTTGTTTCTGCGTGAAGGGACGCTGTCAGGAGGAGGATAAATAATAAAAATAAACTTTGTTTTCTTCTCATTAGTGCTGGCTATTAGATCGTGGAATACATGAATATGAAAAGAAAAAGATGGAATATATTTCCTTTTGAAGTATATTCCATCTTTTTATAATATTAATCAAAACAAGATACGAGATACTTTTTCTCCTATTTTGATTATATATAATGAGTTGGTCAATACATCGGGACGGAAGTTTTCTGTTGCCGAATGAACCGAAACGAGCTGTCCCTGCATATTATATATTTCTACAGGAAGATTCTCCGTATTGCCTTTTATGTATAAGATGCCGTTATTTGCATATATTTTTAAAGAAGCATTATCGATATTCTCAACTGCATCTGTTTTCGTGAAATTCAAAATATATACGGTTTGGGCTCCATCGGCAGCGGTTACGGTTAGTTTTACTGTATTACCTTCGGTTTCTTTGGAGACTTTGGCATCTTTTCCGTCTGTCTTCCAGGAAATTTCAGGAAAGGCATTTCCTTTCATAGAGAGTCCGTTGTATTCTAGCGTTTCTTTATCGAATCCTTCTATAGGAGTTCCGTCTAACGTTATTTCTGTTAGTTTATGGTTGTATATAAACTGTAGGTCATCTACTCTGAGAATATCATTTTCTCCTACAGTGAAAGGTTCATCTTTAGTGAGGAATGAAGATGCGGAAATGTATATGTTCATTTTTTCAGGTATATCGTCGTTTATATACTCGATAGGAATAGCAATGCGCGTCCATTCCCCGATTTTTTCCGATATGAAGTATTCCCCTTTCGATATCAGCATCGCGTTACTATTACCGGACCATATATCTTTCATATTATCTGTTAAGGCAATATCTCCTTTTTCCGAAGTGCTGGTGTGGGTTCCGCTCCAGGAGTATATGCGGATGTGTGCGGCATCGGCAATCTCGTTAGTTTGTGCAGGGGTGTATTTGAAATATCCGATTAGAGAATCGGGGCGGAATGAAAACTCTATGCCGCCTTGAACTCCTGCGTCGGAAGTCGACACGGTAAAGTAAGATGAGTTAATATACAACCATGAATTTCCTAATGTTATGTAGCCCGGGAGAACAAATCCGTAAGAAACTCCCCATTGGCTTCCTCCTGCGAATTTATTTATAAGTTTCGCATTGTAATTTACGGGAGATTCGGTACGTGTCTCTTGTGACACGAGAGATGCTTTCATTGTGGAACCCCATGCCGATGCATTAGCAACGACCGCACTCCATCCGGCAGGTTGCATTCCGACCTGAAGAGCGTCGTCAACCCAGGGTGCGTCAAAATTTCCGTTGTTGATTTGTTGTGCATGAACACCTCCGGCAATACTAAATATACCGCATAAAAAGAGTATGAGTTTTTTCATGTTAAATGTAGTTATGATGTTTATATTATGTTGAATTCCTTTACAAAGTTACATTTCTTTTTTTATAATACATATATAATGTCAATTTATTTGTTATATTTGCTACCAAAATGGTAAAAATATAATTGTGCAGTAATAATTATGTAGCATTTGAAAGTGCGGCTGTAGAGAATCTAACTAATATATTATTAATTTATAAACCTAAACAACATGAATAGATCACTTAAATGTTTATTGATGCTTTCGGTTATTTTATCGGGATATGCTTGTAATAAAGATGAGAATGAACCGTCGGGTAATGGAGGAAATGATGGAACCGGAGAGGAAAATGTAGAAACCAAAACGCTTGATTTCATAGAAATAGGAAAGGCGGTAAATACAGATTGTGCCGTGTTTTATGAAGAGAATAAACAATACGTATTTGAATCGGATGCGAATCATACCGACTATCAAATAAAAGCAATAGATCAGGACCGGGATTCATTGAATATGCGAGTGATAGCAGATAAAAACGGTGCGATTGAAAAAATTATTCTTACTGCTAGAGATCAATCTAAGAATACAGATCTTTGGAAAAAATATGTCGGCAATGCTGCTGACTATACATTAGGCCGCTTTTTAGGAACAAAATTCAGCCGTATCATGGCCGACGGAAGTACACAGGGCGGTATAAAGCAAACGGAACAGGAGTCTATTGATTACGTAAATACGGAAGGTACGGAGAAAACATTGGTTTATACGATATTCGGAATTAATTCGAAAACATATGCAGCTCCGTGTCTGATACAGGGAGACTTCCGGTTTGAATTTCTAAAGAATTATTTACCGTTGGATTTTTCTCAATTAGGAACCTTAGTCGGAAGCGATATAGATGAGACGCTAAAACAATATAATCTTATAGCCAATAAGATTCAATTCGGAAATGCGTTGTCTTATCTTTATTTCGATTCAGCGATCGATAATAAAGGAAACGCTTTCACTGTGAATATGGACTCCGATGCGTCACTTAAAAAGATTAAAGAAATATCTGCTTATGCTCCTGAAAGACTCTCCGACGATGAAATTATCGCTCTTTGGAAACAATATCTGGCCGGTTATTCCGAGCTGGGGTTGGGCACTTTGAAGGAAATTTTTGTCAATGATGCTTTTGGTGATAAACTGAAAACGCTGGAGAGCGTGGAAGAAGCCTACGCTATGGTCGAAGAATTCGGGCGTCAATACAGTATCTTGGCTCAATTTTCAAACGGAGAACATGAAAATACTCTTGTTCTGAATAAAGATTATTTGTTTATAGTGATCCGGTAAGGAATTATTATATATGTATCGGCGGCCTCTGCAAGAATATGCAGGGGTCGTTTTGTTTGGAACGCTTATTTTCTTTTTATCGGATAGAAAAATAGGCCTATTGGGTTTATATATAAGTTTATAGATAAGATATTATCGGACGAATTGCTTCATTCGTTGTACCCGATAAAGGTAAATAGAATAAAGTATTTATGTGTTAAATGCGGGAGTGTGTGACCGGAAAATAATATATGAGAATGGTCTTCTTCACTTTATATATAGGTTATTAATGCCGGTGATTTTCTGTTTATGATTTTTATGGAGAAAATAAAAAAGGGAAATCTTCGAAAGGATTTCCCTCTATAAAGAGATCAGAAATTATTGTTTTATTGAAAAATTATTTTAACCTTAGTACTTTTCCCGGTCTTAATTTTGTGTTGCGCGAAATGCCGTTCAGTTTACATATCTGATTAATAGTAACACCGTTTCTTTGAGCTATTTTTGATAAATTATCTCCGGATTTAATACGATATGATACGTATTTGGAACCGTTAGAATGGCTTTTTCCTGCATTTGAACGATAAGATGCTGTCGCTCTGTTCCGGGTATCGTTCGATAGTTTGTTGGGTGTAAATACGAATTGATCGGTATGAGGAACCTGATTTTCAAAATCGAAGATCAGTTCAGGATTGATATCCATTCCTAAGAAACGAGTTTCGAAATGAAGGTGAGAGCCTGTAGAACGGCCTGTGTTTCCTCCCAAAGCTATAGGGTCACCTACTTTTACTATTTGGTCCGGTTTTACAAGGAAGCGGGACAAATGACCGTAAATGGTTTCAAGTCCGTTATTGTGACGGATAATAACATAATAGCCATATCCCCTGCGTTCATATTTCGTTAATCTTACTTTGCCCGAGAATGCTGCTCGGATTGTATCTCCTATCTGTACTTTAAGGTCGACGCCTCTGTGCATACGGCGGAAGCGGCGACGATAACCGTAACCGGAGGTTATATTAGTAGAATTTGCCGGCATGCAGTAATCCGAAACATCTATTTTTACATTATCGGGAAGTTCGCTCAATGATTTTTTATACGGATTTACCCATTCTTGGTCCCAGCTATCACCGTATATGTCCAGAGCGGGAAATTCCGAAGCTTCTTCTTCCAGTTGACGGGCAAATGCTACGGAATCAATAAGGCTTATTTCACGGTGTATATTTTTCTGACTGGCGAGGAGGTTTTTGTGTTGTTCTTTATGTTGGAAAGATGATATTTTGTGTGTTGGTTTGTTTTGTGCCGAAACTCCTAACGGAAGAATGGCAACAAGCCCTGAGATCATCAAGTGTTTAATCCTGTAAATATTCATTCGTTTTAATCTTGTTTCGCTTCATCCGTAGAATAAATAAACGGAAAAGAAGCCAGCTTATATTCGAATAATTCTTCAGCCTTGAAGAATCTATTAATTTCTGTTTTTGCAGATTCTATAGAATCGGAGGCATGTATAACGTTTTCCTGAACGCTCATGCTGAAATCCCCGCGAATAGTACCCGGAGCGGCATTGCGTCCGTTAGTCACACCGGTAAGCGTGCGCACTACGGCTACAGCATCGAGACCTTCGATACAACCGGCAATTACCGGAGTTGCCATCATGCTGGCCTTGATTCTCGGAAAAAACGGTTTATCTAATAGGTGGGCATAATGCTCATCGATGATTTCATCGGTAAGTTGCATCATCTTCAGCCCGGCAATACGTAATCCTTTGTTTTCAAAACGACTGATAATATGACCTATGTGTCCGCGTTGTATAGCAGATGGTTTTAGCAAAATAAGAGTTTTCTCCATTCCTTGACAGCTGTTTTATGCACATCTTTCCAAAGATAATAAAATTTCTCAGAAAATAGCTTAGACGATTAACACAATTTATAGAGCTTGTTGTCTCTTTAAGTGAAGTTTTGTGTGTAAATAGTTGAAAATTAATGGATTATATATTTATATGTTTTGCAACATATTTCCATAAATTAATAACTTCGTTAATAACGAACAACTTACATAGTGATAATCAACTGATTTGACTCCAATTCACTTGCTTTGCAAACAACCTGTTCAATTCTTTTTTTAAAATATAATGTTGGGGTTGTTCCAGATACGGATCGTTTTCAATAATTTCTCTTGCCATATCTCTGGCGAGCTGTAATATCTGGCCGTCTTTGGCAATATTGGCGATTTTAAGGTTGAATGCGATTCCGCTTTGTTGCGTTCCTTCCATATCGCCGGGTCCCCTCATCTGCAGGTCGGCTTCGGATATGCGGAACCCGTCATTTGTCTCTGCCATGATTTCCAGTCTTTTTCTGGTGTCCTGAGTGATTTTATAAGAGGTCATTAATATACAGTAAGATTGGTCTGCTCCCCGTCCTACCCGTCCCCTTAGCTGATGTAACTGGGACAGCCCGAAACGCTCGGCATTCTCGATAACCATGACAGACGCATTCGGCACGTTCACACCGACTTCTATTACAGTAGTGGCTACCATGATCTGTGCTTCTCCGGAGGCAAATTTCTGCATTTCCGTATCTTTTTCCGCCGGCTTCATCTTGCCGTGTACCATACATACTTTGTATTCGGGAAAAACTTCCCGGATATGATTGTAACCGTCATTCAGGTTTTTTAGGTCGGATTTTTCACTTTCCTGTATAAGAGGATATACGATATAGATTTGCCTTCCCAATTCTATTTGTCGTCGCAGGGATGTATAAAGGGTTGAGCGCTTATTATCGTATTGTAGAAGGGTTTGTACAGGTTTACGTCCCGGTGGTAATTCATCGATAACGGACACATCGAGATCTCCGTATACAGTCATAGCCAGAGTGCGTGGAATAGGAGTGGCCGTCATGACCAGTACGTGAGGGGGGATTTTGTTTTTTTTCCATAATTTGGCCCGTTGCGCAACTCCGAAACGATGCTGCTCGTCTATGATCACCATACCCAGATTTGAAAAATTGACGGTATCTTCAATTAAAGCATGAGTTCCGATAAGAAGATGTATTTCTCCGGTAAGCAGTTCGTTCAGGAGTGTTTCCCTCTCTTTTTTTCGAGTCGATCCGGTCAATAATCCCGTACGTATCCCTATCGGCTCCGTTAGCTGTCTTATCGTCTCATAGTGCTGGGTAGCCAGTATTTCGGTAGGAGCCATAAGACAGGCCTGAAATCCGTTATCCAGAGCCATAAGCATGCACATCAAGGCAACCAGTGTTTTACCGCTTCCTACGTCTCCTTGCAACAACCGGTTCATTTGCCTTCCGCTTCCTACGTCGCTTCGTATCTCTCTGATAACCCGTTTTTGTGCTTCGGTCAGTTCGAAGGGTAGGACGTCATGGTAGAAGCTGTTGAAGTAATCTCCTATGTGCTTGAATACAAAACCTCCTAATTTCCGGCTTCTTAATTGTGTGTAGCGGAGAATATGCAATTGCAGATAGAACAACTCTTCGAATTTAAGCCTGAATTCTGCTAGTCTCAGCTTATCTACCGATAGCGGAAAGTGAATGTTGCGTATGGCGTCGTTTATTCCTATGAGCCGGGCTCTATTTATGACTTCATCCGAAAGACTTTCCTCAAGAGGACCTTGCAGGCTGTTCCATAGATTGTAGATTATTTTTTGAAGTCCTTTGGAGTTGAGAAAATTATTTTTCATTTTCTCGGTAGTGGTGTAGTATCCCTGTAGCCCGGTATTACGGTCCAGTATATCGTCCACATGATCCAGTTCGGGATGGGCGATGTTTATCTTTCCGTTGAACAAGGTCGGCTTGCCAAAGAGGGTATATTCGTTGCCGGGTTTATATTTGTCAGTAATGAACCGTATCCCTTTGAACCATACGAGTTCCACTGTTCCGGTTCCATCGCTGAATGTTGCCGTGAGCCTGCGTCTGGCTCCTTCTCCTTGGGTGCTGTAAGCCAGTATTCGTCCCCGCAGTTGTATATAGGGCATATTGCCGTCTATTTCCTTTATACGGTATGTTTTACTGCGGTCGATGTATTTGTACGGGAAATAATACAGCATATCCCGGTAAGAGTATATTCCTAACTCCTTGTTGAGAAGGTCTGCTTTTTTAGGTCCTACTCCCGGTAGGTATTTTATGTCTATGTAAGCTATATCCGGCATTCTTTAGCTATTATTTCCGCTATTTGCAAATCAAAAGGTACTGTTATTTTTATATTTTCGCGATTACTTTCGATCAGGGAGACGGGATAACCTGCAGCTTCCACAACCGATGCGTCATCGGTAAATCTCTCATTATATTCCCTGTTATATGCTTCTTGTAGTATATCGGCCCGGAAAGTCTGTGGAGTTTGCACCGATACGTAACGGTCTCTGTCTTTTGCGATATTTTTGTTATCTTCTGTGATCTCACGTATGGAATCGGTCATTTTTAATACGGGAACGGCGGAGCCTTCCGATTCTGCCGTGCGGAATGCGGCATCTATGACATTGCGGGAAACGAAAGGGCGCACTCCGTCATGAACGGCGATAAGTCCGTGGGAACCGGCCCGGTGTAAACCGTTTTTTACAGACTGGAACCGGCTGTTTCCCCCTGAAACTATCTCATGGGGAATATCGAATGAATGTTGTTTGCATAGTTCATTCCAGTAACTTTGTTGTTCTTCCGGC
Source organism: Barnesiella propionica (assembly GCF_025567045.1). NCBI lineage: Bacteria > Pseudomonadati > Bacteroidota > Bacteroidia > Bacteroidales > Barnesiellaceae > Barnesiella > Barnesiella propionica. Next base: position 46,503 of record NZ_JAOQJK010000004.1, read on the forward strand.
AATACGAGAATAATACGTATATTTCGATCATACCCGTAAAAAGCAGAGATCGTATGCATAAGCACGGCTTTCCCGCCAACCGGGAGGAATTGCTTGGGTATCTCTTTTCCCATGCGCGTACCTTTCCCTCCTGCAACTATTATTACGTATTTTTCCATTCGGCTATTCTTTTATCTACAAAAATACATAAAAAAACGGAATAGGAAAATGAGATGGGGCAGCGTCGTGAATATACTACGTTGTTAATTTTTACATGTGCGGGTAGATGAGGAAAAGATATGTATTTATCGTTCGGACATGGAAATGTGAGGTAATTCGAGGGAAGTGAAGGGTATGTATGGGATAGTATTATTTGTCTGTTTGTATTTTAATTACATAGAATAGTACTTTCAAGTGTTATAGGAAAATAAAAAAGCACTATAATTGAATAGATTATAGCGCTTTGATCAGGTTATCTTTTTAAAGAAGCGGTACGGAATGTACTGTACTCTTTTGTTGGATATTTATTTCAGTGCATCCAGTAATTCGGGCATTAATACTGAAATCGTATGTTCACTTTGTGCCGTGTAGAGGTTACCGTCTACCATTGCTTCTTTACCGGTAGCTATGCCTTTTTGGATGGCCGGTTTTGCAAGGGGGTGTATGGATAGTTTACACCCTTCGGTCACACCGGCTATCTCGAAAATCAAAGCTGCCGCGCAATGTCCCGCCAGTATTTTATTTTTTTCGGCGAATTCTTTGATAACTGCAAGCATATCCTGATTGTAAGTTTTGTCGGCGTGGTTTTGAAAAACAGGAACAGCATCGCCACATGCGAAGATCAAAGCATTGTATTCGTCCGCATGTCCTTTCAGATTGCCGACGGTATCGTCTGCCTGCAATGGTATTTTTGAATTTGTCAGGATGTTTTTTGTATCTGACACGGCGAATACTTTGTAAGAGATACCTTTTTCAAAAAATGTTTCCAGATATTGAAACAGACCGAAACCATTTACCGGATTAACGGCCAATACTGCTACTTGTTTTGTCATAGTTATAAGTTTTAAATGATATAATAGTTCTTTTTAGTAAGTTTGTTATCTTTGTAGTGTAAAGATATGTTTTAATTTTATGAAATGCAAGTACGTACTTGATGATAAGATACTTACATGCATGTAAGTAATACTGGTATACAAATAGATAGAAAGATATAAAAAATGAAAAATTTTCATTCGTCGGGAATCTGTCCTATAAGGGATGTGCTGAGTCGCTTGGGGAGTAAATGGGCAATGCTCGTATTGGTAACATTGAATGCCAATGGAGTGATGCGTTTTGGTGATATACAGAAAAGTATCGGTGATATATCACAGCGTATGCTTACTGTCACATTAAGAATGCTGGAGTCTGACGGATTGGTAAGCCGTAAAGTATTTCCGGAGATTCCTCCCCGGGTGGAATATTGTTTGACCGAACGCGGACGTAGTCTCATCCCTTATTTGAATCATCTGGTTGAATGGGCTTTGGCGAATATGCCGGTTATTATCGAAAGACGTAAAACAAATGTTGCGGATGAATAGCAAAATCTCCGTATCTGTTTGCCGGAGGATTACAAATCCGCCGGGGTGTCATACCGTTCAATCGGATTTGTAATCCGGCCGTGTCCGTATAAATGTTTTTAATCCGCAACGATCACTTTCTGTAATGCTCTTTTCCCGCATAATCTACCGCCGAATGATATAAATGTTCTTCCGGTCGGATGACAATCTTTTGTCTTTTTGCTGAGTGCTTTCAGTCTCGGTATTTGAATGGTTTATATGTACCTTACGGGAGATGCGGCAATTTTCAAAATTGTGGAATTGGAGGAGTTTTCAATGAGATTGAGAGTATTGTTCAACAGAAGACGTGGCATTCTTTGTCCTTGACCGGAACAGATAAGGGAAATAAATTCCCTATGTAAAAATGTATAGGCGAGATTATGATTTGCGGTAACGCATAGGGGTGATACCGACAATTCTTTTAAAATACTTATTAAAGAAACTGTCATTAGGAAAACTCAGTTCGTAAGCTATTTCCGAAATTGACAAGGCACTGAATTTGAGCAGGGCTTTCGCCTCCATTATGACTGCCCGCTCAATCCATTTTTTTGCGGTTACACCGCTGAACCGACTTATAATGATACTAAGATAGTTGCGTGTTATACAGAGATTGTCGGCATAAAAAGAAATAGTCCGTTCTTTGGATGCATTCATATTAACGAGTCTCAAAAAGCTGTTGAATATTTCTTGCTCGCGCGAGAGAGTTTGCTCTTTTCGTTCGTTTACGGATTGTCGAATGTTGTCTGCAAAGCGAACGATTGCCCTGATAATATCGTAAGCCGGGAGTTCGTTACCGCTGTGTTCATGGAGAATTTTCAGAATGGTATCGATCAAAGAGACGGCAATGTCCATTTCAGAGGCATTTAAAGGAATTACGGATTCTGACAGCCGGTCTAATATTTCGGGTTCTTTTTCAGGGAACAATATACCGATTAATTCGTCCGACAAGATTAATATGTCGAAAGTGAAATTGTCGGAACATTCCTCCAACTGATATATCGTTTCTCGATTTAGCACTACAATATTACCTTGATACAGGTGATTTTTCAGCAGGTTGACAGTAAAGACAGCCTTACCCTTACTTACGAAGCCGAGCATAGTGTAATGTAGTGTAACGGGATTGGTTTGTAAAAGCATATGGCTTAATAGATGATTGTTGTTGGTAACAACAATAAAATCTTTGCCAAAGTATGTACGATTATTTTCGGTTGTTTTTTGTTTTATCGATTCTTTTACCGATTCGAATGTGAGTCGCTGCGGGCGCATATTGTTTTTGTATTTTTGAGATAAGCGAATTTAGTAAAAATGTCGTGATTATTTGTGTAATAACGGGTTAAATCAAATTATAATCAATAAAAAGAACATTTTTGCTAATAAAAAGAACAGGTTGAAAAAGAATCGAGTGGTTAACTTTACATCATTAAAGTAAATCATTATTTAACAGAAAAAAGTATGAATTTTTATCGTCGCAACTGGTATTATGTAGGAGGTGTCATATTCGTGGCACTATCCTACTATATGGGATTTTTGGGGATAGGTAACATGAGCCATATTCAAGTGATACTTACATATAGTTTTATGGCTATGTTGGTGCACCAATTTGAAGAATACGGCATTCCCGGCGGATTTCCTGCCATATTTAATATCGCATTTTGGGGGCAGAAGAAGGATGTTGACCGTTATCCTTTAAACGCCAATACGGCCATGATTAATAACGTGTTTATGACTTATCCTTTTTATATTCTTGCTATTATTTTCCCGAGTGCTATTTGGTACGGATTGATACAAGTGGGGCAAGGAATGGTGCAGATTATTAATCATGGCTATTGGAATAATAAGAAAATAGGAAGTTGGTATAATCCCGGCCTGGCATCGGTTATACTATTGCACTGGCCAATAGGAATTTATTATATATGGTATGTTACCGCTAACAATATGGCGACTGTAAGCGATTATATTATCGGGTTCGTCGGTTCGTGGTTAACTATGCTTGTCTTGTGGTTAGGGCCTGTAAGATTATTACGCAACAGAAAATCCAAATACCCATTTACAAATGAACAAATGTACGGATATGCGGAAAAAAAAGTGAAGGATATCTTAAATTCTTAATCAGCCGGACTGTAACGCCCCGATTCATCGGGGCGTTACAGTCTTTGTAAACGGTTTTATTTACGTTTAAAAAGCCGGATCAATTCTCCAATCCACAATACCATGGAAGTACTTCCTATGATTATGGCCCATGTCTTAATGTCAAGCGGTACTGTACGAAATACTTCTCCTCCGAACGTGACTATCAGGATTTGTCCGATAATAATTAATAAAGCTACCAGTAAGAACGCTCCGTCGTGATTCAGGTCGTTAAATGCGGATTTTCCGGAGCCGAATGCTTTTGCGTTAAACAGGTTCCACACCTGTAGCATGACAAATATAGTAAAGAAGCAGGTAAGTTCGTACGGACTGAAAATTTTATCGGCATCATACCAGGTACTATATATCATGTAACCTATCAAGATCAATACGAACGAGATTCCAACGAATAAGATATTATTGCGCATGACCGGAGTAATGATAAAGTCGCTGTTTTTACGAGGCTTTTCTTTCATTACGTCTTTGTTAGGCGGCAGAGAGGCCAGGGCGGCGGCCGCAAATGTATCCATAATCAGGTTTACCCACAACATTTGCGTTACGGTCAATGGTAATTCTGTTCCTATTATGGAACCGATAAATACGATAAGCAAAGCAGCTACGTTTATTGTCAGCTGAAATAGCAGGAACCGCTGGATGTTTTTGTATAAAGAACGTCCCCACATAACTGCGGTTGCGATACTTTTGAACGAATCGTCAAGTAATGTAATATCGCTCGCTTCTTTGGCTACGGATGTACCGCTTCCCATTGAAAGTCCTATGTGGGCATGATTCAGGGCCGGGGCATCATTGGTTCCGTCTCCTGTTACTGCGACGATCTCACCTGTTTGTTGTAAAAGTTGTACCAACCGTTGTTTGTCCGTAGGACGAGCCCGGCACATGATTTTTAATTTCCGGACTCTCTCGAGGGCGACATTATCCGACAACGCCTCGAATTCGACTCCGGTAATGATGTTTTCATCAGTGTCGCTTACATTCCATATTCCTATTTGTCTACCTATCTCTCTGGCTGTTCCGGGGGTATCGCCCGTAACTATTTTTACCTGTATTCCGGCGTTAAGGCATTCTGCTACGGCTTCGGGAACATCTTCACGCACCGGATCCGATATGGCTGTAATACCTAGGAATGTCAGTCCGCTTTCGACCAATTCCTGAATTTTCCCGGTTTCGTTGTCATCTACGAATTTATAAGCGAACCCTAATGTTCTCATAGCCATATTCTGATAATCGAACAATTGTTTTTCGATGGCCGCCTTGTATTCCGAAACAGGGAGTTCTCCGTCTGCCATGCGAATGGTTTTACATTTGGAGAGGACGATTTCAGGAGCCCCTTTTACGTACAGCACTTTTTTATGGAGCAGGGGTGATTGTACCAGTGTCGCCATATATTTACGTTCTGTCGTGAATGTAAGTTGCTCCAGTATTTGGGCATTGTTCCTTAAAGGATCGTATGGAATCCCGTTACGAAATAACCATAACAGGAGTGCGGCTTCAGTAGGGTTTCCCAGAGATTTTACTTGTTCTTCGGAATGGTTGAGGAAGGCTGTTGAGTTGACCGATATGCCTTCTTTTATCAGGTTTCCGGTTTCATTGGAGCCGGGAATCTGATTGTCTGCCGGTAAACTGTAAAAATTAGTTTTGTGAACCTGCATCTGGTTTTGAGTGAGTGTTCCGGTTTTGTCCGTACAAATAACAGTGGCGGCTCCCATTGTTTCGCAGGCGTGCATTTTACGTACCAGATTGTTGGTTTTGAGCATGCGTCTCATACTGAGTGCCAGACTCAGTGTTACGCTCATGGGCAATCCTTCCGGTACAGCCACTACTATGAGTGTAACCGCTACCATGAAATACTTCAGGACCTTCATTGCTATATCTATATTGACCCATGAAGAGGCTTCTATCGGGTTTATCCCGGCAAAATATGCAGGAATACATAGTACTACAAATGTAAGCACGCCCCATAACAACCATTGCATCCAACCTCCTTTTTCTACGCGCCGGGGAATATCCCTGTGTATTTTCAAAAGGGACAGAGCATCGTAAAAGATGGGAACCCATACTTTGGACAAGGCTACGGCCGTTCCGGCAATTGCTGACCCTAATAGATAAAATTGTCCTAAGTGACTTTTGAAATAAAGATAGTCCGTAAACAGGATATCTTTGATAAATAAAGTAAGGAAGGTAAGTATGGCTAAAGAAAAACCGATTACACTGATGAATTTTGCCAATCCGTTCAATTGTATATTCAGAGGAGTTTCTTCTTCATTTATTTCGGTTGACTTTTCGGCAACTTTTCCGTATTGTGTCTGGTCTCCCACTTCTTTTACTTCCATAATGCCGTGCCCGTCCAGTACTTTGGTTCCCCGAAGTACATAGTTGGAAGGGTAAGTAGCTTCTTTGTCGAATTCGGCGGGATTCGTAGTCTTGTCGATCATTAATTCTCCTGTCAGGCAAGATTCATCTATTTGCAATGAGATAGCTTCCAGGAGTTCTCCGTCTGCCGGGATTTCCTCTCCTGTGCCTATCATGACTATGTCTCCTACCACGACATCTTTTTTGGGGATTTCGGTGACTACTCCGTTGCGTACTACAGTTACCATGACATCGTCATTGACCTGGTTAAGAATGTCGAACTTTTTGTTAGCATCCATTTCAAACCAGAATGCGACTCCGGTCGCTAAAAAAATAGCACAGAATATTCCGATAGTTTCTGCGTATTCGTTATGGATAATGGAGATACCTAATGATAAAAGTGCCGCAATCAGTAAGATACGGATGATGGGGTCTTTAAATTTTTCAAGGAAAAGTTTCCACATCGATACTTTTTGTGGAGGGGTGAGGATATTTGCCCCGTGTATTTCCCGGCTTTTTATTACCTGAGTATCGGTAAGACCGGTAAAATGCTTTTTTTGGTCCATTTGATAATGCAAATTATTTATTCCAATGAGCTTTCAAAGATATAGTTTTTTTTTTACATGTGTTCTGGCGTCTGTTACAATACCATTACATACATAATACAATTATGTTGCATATCTTGTTGAGGCATGTCTTATAATAGGGAATAAACAAAAAAGAGCTTTTTCGCAAAAGCTCTTTTTTATAGGTTTTCAATAGGTATTAATTTTTAAGGTAAAAAAGATTGTTTTAGGTTAATGCAACAAATATCCTCGTTTTTTTGTAACCAAACAAATAAAATAATATGTTGTATAATATGTTTTTGCTGATTAAAATATGAGAAGAAGAATGATGTGGTTGTTAAATTGTTGATATGTAATGATTTAATGTTATATTGCGAAAATTCTTCAAATATTAAAATATTGTTAATTAATTAAAGTGTTGTGTATTATGTCAATTTGCATTTTCTTGGGTAAAACAATCGATAATTAATTCTCCATTTTCTAATACGGCGTATGAAAAATAATTGATCCAATCACCCAATATGACGATACGGCTTTCCCGGTTCAGCATCAGGTCGAGGAGAATATGCCTATGCCCGAATATAAAATAATTTATGGAATGTTCTTTTAGATATGATTTGGCGAATCGAACCAGATATTCGTTATTTTCTCCCTGATAAGCTGTTGTTTCCGGGTCTCCGGCTTTTCTGCTGTGTGAAGACCATTTGTGGGCGAAGGGAATTGTCCATCTTGGATGTATGGAGGCGTATAATTTCTGGCAGGTTTTGTTGCGGAAAATATTTCTGATGAGTTTGAATGTCCAGTCTCTTTTTCCTACGTTATCGCCGTGTGACAGGAAAAATGTTTTTCCTTCTATTTCGGTGATTACCGTGCCGTCGTGTACGATGACTCCCAGTTCGGACGGAAGGTAATCGAATATCCAGATATCATGGTTGCCTATGAACCAATGTATCTCTATTCCCCGGTCGGTGAGCTCTGCTATTTTGCCAAAAAAACGGGTATATCCTCGGGGCACAACTGTTTTATACTCATACCAGTAATCGAGTATGTCTCCCAATAAATAAATAGTTTTCGCATCCTCTTTGATACTGTCCAGAAAGCGTACGATCCTACGTTCGTTTTCCCGGGGATTTTTCAGATAAGATGCTCCCAGATGAAGGTCCGATAAAAAATATGTTTTCTTAGCCATTAATCATTTTTTTAAAGAAAACCTAACTCAAGTTTGGCTTCTTCGCTCATCATATCTTTGTCCCATTCTGGCTCGAAGACCAACTGTATATCCACACTTTTTACCTCGTCGATACTTTCTACTTTCATGCGAACGTCTTCAACGATAAAATCTGCCGCCGGACAATTAGGGGCGGTAAGCGTCATATCTATTTTAACATTGCCGTCTTCAACGTCTACTTTATATATGAGTCCGAGGTCGAAAACGTTTACCGGGATTTCGGGATCATATACTGTTTTCAGCATTTGTACTATTTTTTCTTCTACTGTAAGTTCTTTACTATCCATAATATGTCGTTTATAAAAACGAAGATACTTTTTTTTGCCGGAATTACCGGTTGTTTTCGATAAAAATAATAAAATTCAATATTAAAAACCGGAAAGAAACTAAGATAGGACATAGAAATAAGCGAGATCATTTATCAGCCAAAACTTTTAAAAATAAAGGTATATTTTGTTTTTTCGCAATTTTTAGTTTAAATTTGCGTTTGTGTGATAACGTTTTTACTGCTGTTAATGTTATATTAGTTATAGATGACTTTATTTATTAAATAAAAAAAACGAATATGAAAAAACTTGCTGTTTGTTTAATGTTAGTTACAGCCTTTATGATGGCTGTGCCTGCTTCTGCCCAATTTAGATTTGGTATTAAAGCCGGTGCTAATATTTCTAAAATGTCATTCAGTACGGATATTTTGAAATCCGATAATATTACCAGTTTTACCGGTGGGGTTATGGCAGAATTTATGGTACCTGTCGTGGGATTTGGTGTCGATGCTTCTTTGATGTATACCCGGAAAGGTTCCAAAATAAATTTGGGAACATTGACCGATGCAGCGGAGGAGGCTTTCGGACATAAGACCCAGCATCTGGATTATATTGATATTCCTATTAATTTAAAATATAAACTGGGTATACCTGCCGTAGGTAATATTGTTAAACCGTATATATATGCGGGGCCCAGTTTTGGTTTTTTGGTAGGAAATAATATAAAAGAACAGTATAAAGAAAAGGATTTTGATTTGACGATTAATCTCGGTCTGGGGTTGGAATTATTTAAGAAAGTGCAAGTTGCGGCTCAATATGGCTGGGGTGTAACAGAAGCTGTTAAATATCCGTCGATTAATGATGTGAAGGCTAAAAACCGTTCCTGGACGATTACAGCTGCTTATCTGTTCTAATAAAAATATACAGGGAAACTGCAGGCTCCCGGAGAATCGAAAAGATTTAGTTGTCTTCCGATTCTTCGGGAGCTTTTTATATTTATCTTTGTATTTATATAACGGAATAATTTTATATGAGCCAGTTTGCCGACGTAATTTTGCCATTGCCGCTTTATAAGTATTTTACTTACCGGATTCCGGACGATATGCGATCTTGTTTACAACAGGGGAGCCGGGTTGTGGTTCCTTTCGGCCGAAAAAAATATTATACGGCCATAGTGGCGTATCTGCACGATTTGGCTCCGGTTGGTTATGAAACAAAAGAAATTATTTCTTTGCTGGATGATAAACCGGTGTTGCGTCGGCCTCAGCTACGGTTCTGGGAATGGATTGCAGAATATTATCTCTGTTCGGTGGGAGATGTATATAAAGCCGCTCTTCCTTCGGGCTTGAAATTAGAGAGTGAAACTACAGTGACCTTGAATGGAGAATATGAAGAAAGTGAAGAAGTCCGGCTGAAAGACAGGGAGTTAATTTTGCTGGATACCTTGTCCCGGAATGGTAAGATGAGTCTTTCGGAACTGGAACGGGAAACCGGATTGAAAAATATTCTTCCGGTGGTCAGGGGGTTGTTGGAGAAAGAAGCTTTATTTGTTTCGGAACAAATCAAAAATAATTATAAGCCGAAAACCGAGGTTTATGTGCGTATGTCTTTTCCTCCCGAAGAGAAAGATTTACTGAAAGAGGTCTTTGATAAAGTGAAATCGGCAAAAAAACAGGAAGTGCTTTTACTTTCTTATCTGGATCTTTCTTGTTTTATGAGAAAGGGGATGTATCGTGAAGTGTCCCGGAAAGATTTGTTGGAGCGATCGGCTGTTTCCGTTTCCATATTGAACGCGATGATCGCGAAGGGTATATTTGTCAAGTATAAGAAAGAAGTCAGCCGTTTTGCCTCATTGTCGGTACGATTACAGGATATTGCTGAGTTGTCGGAGGTGCAAAAGCGAGCCTATGAACAGATAACGGATTCGTTCCGGACTCATGACGTCACACTGTTACATGGGGTTACATCCAGTGGTAAGACTGAAATATATATACATTTAATCAAACAGGTAGTGGATGCCGGACGACAAGTCTTGTACCTGGTACCTGAAATTGCATTGACGACTCAATTGACTACCCGTTTACAACGGGTTTTTGGAGATAAACTTATAATTTATCATTCGAAGTTTTCTGATAATGAGCGTGTCGAGATCTGGAATAATCTGCTGAACGAGAAAAAAACCGGAATTATTCTGGGTGTCCGCTCTTCTATATTTTTGCCTTTTAGGGATCTGGGGTTGGTTATCGTAGACGAAGAGCATGAGAATAGTTATAAGCAATATGATCCGGCTCCGCGTTATCATGCCCGTAATGCTGCTGTTGTTCTGGCATCTATGCATGGTGCCAAGACTTTATTGGGAACGGCTACTCCTTCTATCGAAACTTACTATAATGCCCGCCAAGGAAAGTATGGTTTGGTGGAGCTTCTTTCCCGTTTTGAAGAGTTAGAACTGCCTTTGGTCGAAATTGCCGATGTGAAAGAACTGAGGAGAAAACGAAGGATGAGCGGTAATTTCTCTCCAGTATTGATAGATAATGCATCTCAGGCTTTGAAACAGGGAGAACAGGTTATTTTATTTCAAAACCGACGCGGATTTGCTCCTTTGGTTGAATGTAAAGAATGTGCCTGGATTCCGAAGTGCGAACATTGTGACGTAAGCCTTACTTATCATAAAAGGTTTAATCAGCTTACTTGCCATTATTGCGGTTATACGTATGAGATACCCCGCGTTTGTCCGGCATGCGGTCAGCCGACTATAGAAATAAAAGGTTATGGGACGGAACGTATAGAGGAAGATGTACAGGAATATTTTCCCGGATATGAAGCTGCCCGCATGGATCTGGATACGACTCGTTCCCGAAATTCTTACGAACAGATTATTTCGGATTTTGAACAACAAAAAACCAGGATACTGGTAGGGACACAAATGGTAACTAAAGGATTGGATTTCGATCATGTGAGCGTAGTAGGTATCCTGAATGCGGATACTATGATGAATTATCCGGATTTTCGAGCTCATGAAAGGGCTTATCAAATGATGGCACAGGTGGCGGGACGTGCGGGTCGGAAAAATCACAGGGGAACAGTCGTATTGCAGACATCGGAACCAAATCATCCGTTAATACGGCAGGTCATGGATAATGATTATGAGGGGATGTATAAAACACAGTTGTCGGAGCGGAAGCAATTTTCTTATCCTCCTTTCTTTCGGTTGATCTATATTTATATGAAACACAAGGATGAACAAATACTGAATAGTCTTTCAATCCAGTATGCCCGGACTCTTCGAGAGGTATTTGGAGAACGTGTACTGGGACCAGATAACCCTCCTGTGGCCCGTGTGCAATCTTTGTATATCCGTAAAATAGTTTTAAAGGTGGAAGTGAACGCTTCCATGATAAGAGTGAAAGAGATATTAAGGAAAGTATATGAGAATATGCTTACGGACGGGCGCTTTAAATCTCTTATCTTATATTATGATGTAGATCCTATGTAAAAGGAATGATATAAGAATAAGATATAAAAATGCGCTGCTTTTTCAGGCAGCACATTTTTAATATACGGTTTGTTTATTTAGATTTAATATGCGAACATAGGGTATTGGTTCATAGTTGTGTTTACTTTATCGCGTACGGATTTGATGATACTTTCGTTTTCAACATGATGTAAAACCGTGTCTATCATTTCCACGATATCGCCCATCAGTTCTTCTTTTGCTCCGCGGGTAGTTATGGCAGGTGTTCCCAGACGTATTCCGGAAGTCTGGAAAGGAGAGCGACTGTCGAAAGGCACCATGTTCTTATTTGCCGTAATATCGGCCAGTACGAGGGCTTTCTCTGCAACTTTACCTGTAAGATCCGGCAACTTAGTTCGGAGATCGACCAAAATACAATGGTTGTCGGTTCCGTTGGAAACGACTTTATAACCTTTGTCCATCAGTGCTTTTGCCATAGCGGCTGCATTTTTCTTAACTCGCTTTTGGTATTCTTTATATTCCGGTTGTAAAGCTTCTCCGAAAGCTACTGCTTTAGCTGCTATCACATGTTCGAGGGGACCTCCCTGTACACCCGGGAATACGGCAGAATCGAGCAGAGCCGACATCTTTTTGATTTCTCCTTTGGGAGTGGTTTTTCCCCAGGGATTTTCGAAATCTTTGCCCAGTAAAATGATACCTCCGCGCGGTCCTCTTAGTGTTTTATGTGTAGTAGAAGTAACGATATGAGCGTATTTAAGCGGATTTTCCAACTCTCCCGCCGCAATAAGCCCGGCCGGATGTGCCATATCTACCATAAATATAGCGCCTATCTCGTCTGCAATTTTACGCATACGGGCATAATCCCATTCACGTGAATAAGCAGAAGCTCCTCCTATAAGTAATTTAGGATGTTCCCGCAAAGCTACTTCTTCCATCATATCGTAGTCGATATAGCCGGTATCTTCTTTTACGCTATATTCCAGAGGATGGAAAACCAGTCCGGAAAAGTTTACAGGAGAACCGTGAGAGAGATGGCCTCCATGGGAAAGGTTGAGTCCGAGGAACTTATCTCCCGGATTGAGTACAGCCATGAATACGGCCATATTAGCCTGAGCACCAGAGTGGGGTTGTACGTTTGCCCATTCGGCCCCAAATATTTTTTTTAACCGATCAATCGCTATTTGTTCGGCTTCATCTACTACTTCACAGCCACCGTAATAACGTTTACCCGGATAACCTTCGGCATATTTATTGGTAAGGCAGGAGCCCATAGCCTGCATGACCTGTTCACTGACGAAGTTTTCCGATGCGATCAGTTCGATGCCTTTTTTCTGTCTTTGATGTTCTCTTTCGATGATGTCGAAAATTGCATTATCTCTCTTCATTGTAATAATGTATTTAGTGTATGAATCTATTACCAAAAAAAACCTACCGATATATTTAGTTCGTTAGTCGAGCGTTCAAGTGTGGCTGTAACGGGTGTATAACTGATGTCGGACGGAGTGAGTGTATATGTATTGTTCTTGAAAGATGTACAACATATTTCATATCTGAAATCGATATATAACCTTCCGATGGTTGTACTAACGCCCGCTACGCCGTATATAGCGTAATTTTTGTCGTCATTCATATATTCCAGTCCAAAACGGGGGGACTGGGTATTTTTGCAGTGGTTCGAAAAAATATATTTTACTTTCGGGCCGATAAAAAAATTTAACAGATAAGGAGACGATTTCACTATATTGAAACCATATAACAACGGTATATTTATAGATTGAGAATGCTCTCTTATTTGTAATAATTGTTTTTGAGGAATCTCCATTTCCGGGAAAAAATCGGAAGGATCAAGTTGTATGGAGGTACGGGAGGTCATATAGGAAACTTCAAGCTGGATGAAATTCCGTTTGAAATTATATCTGGAAAAAATGGAACCGACAAATCCCAACTGAGAGTTTGCCTGGGGTTTTGTTTCGGTCTCTCCGCCGATTTTGTAATCCAGAATGTTCAAGAATGCTCCGTTGCCTCCGGCACGAATTCCCCAATTGAACTTCTTATTGATGTTCAGGTCTTTTAATTTAAACTGTGCTTGTGATAACGTGGAAGTTAAAGCCAGTATAATTAAGAATACCAGGATTCTTTTCATGTTTTTTTGTTCTTTTTTTGAACCGACCATCCGAATTTTCCGATCTCGTTCCCCAGTTCATGATAGTGACCGTGCGAATATACCAATAAATTGGCTTTCTCCATATTGAAAGCTCCCGTTTCTTTGTCGATGAAGCGCTCGTCCGCTAAAACATTCACTACGTCCGAGATGAACATGTCATGAGATCCCAATCCTATAATTTCCCTTACTTTACATTCTATGCATAAAGGGGATTCCTCGATATACGGAGCTTTGACTATAGTCGAAGTTCCCGGAGTCAGTCCCATTTCTTCGAATTTACGATGATCTTTTCCCGACCTTACCCCACACCAGTCTGTCGCGAAGGCCATATCTTTTGTCGTGAGATTAATGACGAATTCCATATTATCCCGGATAACAGGATAAGAATGCCGTTCGGGTCTGACCGAGATATAACACATGGGAGGGTTTGTACAGATAGTTCCTACCCAGCTTACGGTAAGCAGGTTATATTCTTCCGGTTTATTCCCGCAGCTGATAAGCACAGCCGGCAGAGGGTATATCATCGTTCCCGGTTTCCAGTTTAGTTTCATTTCAATTCTGTTTCTGGTTAGCAGATTTCTATTTCGTCTTTAGTTACGGTTCGTTCGCAATACTGGCATTTTATGGCTATGTTTTTTTTATCTACGACATGGAAAATTGTGCTCATCGGTTCGTTGTTAGTTATACATTTGGGATTATTACAGCGAACGATATCGTAAATAACATCGGGCAGTTCTACCTGTCTTTTCTCCGTAACACGATAGTTCCGGATAATGTTTATTTTAGCATTCGGGGCAATAAGGGCGATTTTGTTCAGTTCTTCTTCTTTAAAAAATACATCCGCTACTTTAATGATCCCTTTTGTTCCTATTTTCTTGCTGGCCAGATTGTTTCCTATGGTTATGCTGTTGCTCAGCTTATCCAGTCCCAAGAGCGATACTACTTTGAAAAGTTGGCTTGAAGGTATATGATCTATCACGGTTCCGTTCTCGAGGGCTGCGACTTCCAGTTCTTTTTTTTCGACATTCATGATTTCGAATTTTTCGGTGAATTAAATTTCGATACCTAATACTTTGCAAATAATGGCCTGACGGGCATATAAACCGTTCCTGGCCTGTTCGAAATAATATGCTTTAGGATTATTATCCACATCGTAGGATATTTCATTGACCCTGGGTAACGGATGGAGAATGCGCAGGTTGTTTTTGCTGCCGTCAAGCATTTCGTTATGCAGGGTATATACGTTTTTGACTTTCTCATATTCCATGAGATCGGTGAACCGTTCCCGTTGGACACGTGTCATATATAATATATCGGCATGGTTGATTACCTCTTCCGAAAAATCGCTGTGTTCCTCGTACGGAATATGATTTTTTTCACAGAATAGTTTGTATTCTACCGGCATTTTCAGCTCATCGGGAGCGACGAAATGGAACGTGGGACTGAAGTGAGACATAGCCATGAGCAGGGAATGTACGGTACGCCCGTATTTCAAATCGCCTACCATCGTGATGTTCAGATTTTCCAGTGTTCCCTGTGTTTTATAAATGGAATAAAGATCCAGCATGGTTTGTGACGGATGCTGGTTGGCTCCGTCTCCGGCATTGATCACCGGTACCGATGAAATTTCCGAGGCATAACGGGCAGCCCCTTCCAGATAATGGCGCATAATGATGAGATCTACATAATTGTTTACCATCATAATGGTGTCTTTGAGCGTCTCTCCTTTTGAAGAGCTGGTGGTGGAAGCATCGGAAAAACCTATGATTCTACCGCCTAAACGGTTCACCGCCGTTTCGAAACTGAGCCGTGTGCGGGTGGACGGCTCGAAGAAAAGGGTTGCGATTACTTTTCCTTCCAGAACTTTCCGGTCGGGATTTTCTTCAAAACGCCTGGTTTTTTCCAGCAGGTCCAGGATCTCTTCTTTTGAAAAGTCTGTAATAGATACTAAACTTTCTTGTTTCATCGGTTAAGAGCGTAATGGGTTATAATATGTTTTTATATACAAAAAAGCCAATCCGACTTTAGAGGGCGAACTGGCCTTTTTGACGATATCTTATCGGCAATTGAATGCTTTGGTCTCGAAAAGAGAGCCTGTATTTCAGTAGCTTGTATGTGTTTACAAACAATTTCATAACGAATACAAATGTACAAAAAAAAGTCCATTTCAAAATAAATCTACTTAAAAAATATTGTTATATTATTTGCCCGTAAAAGGTATCGAATATATTTTGTACCTTTGTTTTATTAAATGTGCGGTCCGGCCATCAGGATGCTTACTGTGCGGATATAAATGAAATAACGGGCACGTATTATAGGTGACGACATGAAAAAGAAGAACAATAAGAAATTGAATACGACGTATGTGATACGTTTTTTATGGGGAGGCTTCATTTTCGGTGTGCTTGCTCTTGTCATATTGTTTTCAATGATAGGCAACGGGTACATCGGATATATGCCGCCTATCGAAGATCTGGAAAACCCGAAAGATAAGTACGCTTCTGAAATCTATTCGGAAGATATGCAGGTTCTGAGCCGTTTTTACCAGAGTAAGAATAATCGTGTATATGTGGGTTATAAAGAGATTTCGCCTTATTTGGTGCAGGCTCTTATTGCTACGGAAGATGCCCGCTTTACCGAGCATTCGGGTATTGACGTAAAAGCATTATTCCGGGCGATCATCAAGAGGGGCTTGTTCTTGCAGAAAAGTGCGGGAGGAGGAAGTACCATCACCCAGCAATTGGCAAAGCTGTATTTCTCTCCGAGTGCCGATAATGTTCTGGAACGGTTGTTTCAAAAGCCTATTGAGTGGGTAATAGCCGTACAGCTGGAACGTTGTTATACCAAGGAAGAGATATTGAATATGTATCTTAATCAGTTCGATTTCCTGAATAATGCAGTGGGAATACAGTCTGCTGCCGGTATTTATTTCGGAACTACTCCCGATAAACTGAAGATAGAAGAGGCAGCCACATTGATAGGAATGTGTAAAAATCCTTCCTATTATAATCCGGTACGGCATAACGAACGTTCACGAGGACGGCGCAATACGGTACTTAACCAGATGTATAAAGCCGATTATATTACGGCTGCCGAAAGAGACTCTTTGAAAAATCTTCCGCTAAAACTTAAGTTTAGCCGCGTGGATCATAAAGAAGGACTGGCTCCCTATTTTCGTGAACAATTACGTCTGATGATGACGGCGCGTAAGCCGGTACGGTCCGATTATCGCGGATGGGAACAGCAGAAGTTCGTAGATGATTCTATTGCTTGGGAGACTAATCCGTTATATGGCTGGTGTGAAAAAAACCGGAAGGCCGATGGTTCCAAATATAATATTTATACCGACGGTCTGAAGATCTATACGACTATAGATTCCCGTATGCAAAGATATGCCGAAGAAGCAGTAAGAGAGCATTTAGGCGGATACTTACAGCCTCGGTTCTTTTCCGAGAAGAAAGGGCGAAGTTACGGTCCGTTTTCCCGGAGCATATCGGAAAAAGACAGGGCTGCTATATTAGAAAGAGCTATGAAGCAAAGCGACCGTTACAGGAGTATGCAAAACGACGGTTATTCGGAAAGTGAAATACGAAAAGCATTCAATACTCCTGTGGAGATGCAACTTTTTTCATATAATGGAATGATCGATACGATTATGACTCCTATGGACTCTATTCGTTACCAGAAGTCTTTCCTGCGTACCGGTTTTATGTCTATGGATCCTCATAACGGACATGTGAAAGCCTACGTAGGAGGTATAGATTTTGCACATTTCCAATATAATATGGTATCTCAGGGACGCCGTCAGGTAGGTTCTACCGTAAAACCGTTCCTTTACACATTGGCAATGGAAGAAGGATTTTCTCCCTGCGATATGGAGTTGAATGCCCAACCGACGCTAATGGATGAAAGCGGAAGACCCTGGTCTCCCAGAAATTCATCGAAAGCCAGAGCCGGGGAAATGGTGACGCTAAGATGGGGACTGGCCAATTCTAATAACTGGATTTCCGCACGAGTGATGAGCCGTTTATCCCCTACAAGCCTGGTCCGCCTGATGCATTCGTTCGGTATCAAGAATCATATAGATCCTGTTATCTCATTGTGCCTGGGACCGTCTGAAGTTTCGGTCGAGGAGATGGTTACGGCTTATTCGGCTTTTTCAAACAAAGGAGTAAGAGTAGATCCGTTGTTCGTCACCCGCATAGAAGATAACCATGGAAATGTGATATCTGAATTTACTCCTGTTTATACCGAAGTATTCAGTGAGGCTGCCTATTATAAGATATTACCTATGTTGCGGGATGTTATTGACAGGGGAACGGGCGGACGTATACGTTTCCGTTATGGAATTACAGCTCCTATGGGTGGGAAAACAGGTACGACCAATAATAATTCAGACGGATGGTTCATGGCCTTTACGCCCAGTCTTGTTTCCGGTGTATGGGTAGGGGGTGAAGACCGTTCTATACATTTCGACGGAATGGGTGACGGGCAGGGAGCCAGCATGGCATTACCCATATACGGGTTATATATGCAAAAGGTATATGGAGATAAGAAGTTGGGTTATTCTCAGGACGAGAATTTTGTGATTCCTCCGGAATATGCAGATCCTTGTAGCGGAGGAGGAATGGACGACAAGTATGAGGAATATGAGCCCCAAGGTATAGAGGGAATATTCGAATAGATATAGTGCTTATGTATTAAGGTTTTAATAGATGTATATATCCCGGAAAGAAAAAATTTCCGGGATATATTTTATTGCCAGTATAGCATAGATATAATAACCGGAACAGAAAAATCGACGATGATCCCGTGAAATACCGATACGATGACAAAGTCTTCTCCAACAGAAGAAGCGATGACGGGGAGAGTGGTGTCTAATGATGTTGCGCCAGCTGCCGAAATAGGAGCGAGTTTACCGCAAAAACGGGCGAGGAACGGAATGGTCAATAAAGCCAGCAGTTCTCTGGCGAGATTGCTGATAAGTGCCATCATTCCTATATCACTTCCTGCGAGTTTATCCAGAAATATAGCCGATAAGCTGTAATATCCGAACCCCGAACCTATGGCAATGGTTTCGCGCAAATCGGTATTGGGAAGTACGATAGAAACCGCACCCGAAAAAAGAATAGTACCGGCAATTGTCGCCAAGGGTATAAGAAGTATTTTTGCTTTGTATTTTTTCCAGGGACGTATCAGGCTCTTGATATCGAATCCTAATCCTATTCCTACAAAGAACATCATGATATATAAAATGTATAAACTATAATCGTGCTGGTTTGTCCATTCCGGTAGCCACCGAAAGTATGAGGCGGTCACACCTGCCAGAAAACAAGCGAGAATAATGAGGCTGTTCTTCATGGCCGGTTGTGTTTATTAAATAATGTGCGGAATAACAACCATGCGAGAAGTACGCTACCCGTGGTACTGGCTACGGCGATAATAATAGCTTGCAAACCCAGTCCTCCCAGATTATGTATGATCTCCTTGTTATTTCCTATGGAGATTCCCATAAAGAACAATAAAAGGAAAATAATATATAAGGTGATTCTCCCTATGACGGGTTGAATTTTTTTTTGTGAGCGTAACGCATAACCGATACATATACCGATTATCATGACTCCCATGACTCCGAACATATGTGATGCAGATAATGAAAATAATGAGGTTTTGAAATTAACTTAAATCAGGTCGTTTTTAATATTGACTTTTTCTTCTATTTTCTTAAACTCTTTGCTGTCGATAAATTCGGTGAGAAAGGCTGCATGTTTCTTGTTATGCATATCCGAACCCAGAAAATCGATATAACCTTTTTCTAAGAGCCATTCGGCCATACCTTTTACCGCCTTGTTGTAATATCCGCCGATAGAAAGCAGATTGACCTGAAACAAGCAGCCCTGGTTGTGCAGGTCGTCATATATTTTTTTATTCCCGAAATAATAAGAGTATCTTTCGGGGTGTGCCAGGATCGGTTGGTAACCTTTTAACTGTAACTGAAAGATGAGATCGTTCAGTTGGTAAAAAGGCTGTAGGAATGAGTTCTCGATAAGTACGTAGTTATTGGGAAAAGGGATGATTTCGCCTTTGCGGACTATTTCCATAAAATTTTCGTCCATGCGGTATTCAGCTGAATAATGTATATCCATTTTCATGCCTTCCTTATCCATTGCCTCTCTCAGTTTACGATAAGCGTTTTCTATCGTTTCGGCAGTATTTTCAAAAGTTGCTTCTGTTATGTGAGGAGTGGCAATCACGCGGGTAATACCCCATTTTTGTAAATTGCGTATTAATTCCAGTGATGTTTCGACGTCAGGAGAACCGTCATCTATACCGGGCAGGATATGTAAATGCATATCGGTAGTATAGAATAATTTACTTCTATTTTCTTCCTTTTTCTTAAATAATCCAAACATGCTTTGAGATTTATGTATTTAAATGTCCCCTATTACTAATATACTTTATTGAACAAAAATACTGATTTATTTTGAAAATCATATAAAAATAATTTATATTTGTATTTCTATTATAACGGATTCGCAAGGTCTTTTGTTTACAATTTAAACTAAATCGATTAACTATGGCTAAGAAATTGAAAATTCGTGATTTAACGCTTCGCGACGGGCAACAATCACTGTTTGCTACAAGACTCACTCAGGAACAGGTAAACCGGGTGCTTCCTTATTATAAAAAGGCCGGATTTTACGCTATGGAAGTTTGGGGCGGTGCTGTACCCGATTCTGTCATGCGTTACTTAAATGAAAGTCCTTGGGACCGGTTGAAAAGTATAAGTGATGCCGTAGAAGGCGCTTCCTATCTGACGGCTCTTTCCAGAGGCCGGAATTTATTCGGTTATGCGCCTTATCCCGATTCCATTCTTGAAGGTTTCTACCTGGAAGCGATTAAGAACGGTTTAGGAATTATGCGTATTTTCGATGCTCTTAATGACCTTAACAATGTAAAATCATCTATTGAAAAAATTAATGCGGCAGGCGGAATTTCCGATGGTGCCGTTTGTTATACGGTAGATCCTCATTATGAGGTTTCGTTTAGCGATAAACTCAAATCTTTTTTCGGCGGTCCTAAAACTCCGAAACCTATATTTACCGATGATTATTTTGTAAATAAGGCTAAGGGACTTGAGAAACTGGGCGCAAAAATGGTAACTTTGAAGGATATGGCCGGATTGGTAACTCCTTCCAGAGTAGCCAGCTTGATGCCTAAATTGAAGTCTGCACTTTCTGTTCCTGTTGATTTCCATACACATTGTACGCCCGGTTATGGATTGGCGTCTTCTTTAATGGCTGTTATACATGGTGTCGATATTCTTGATACGAATATTTGGTATTTCGGAGGGGGTTCTGCCGCGCCGGCTATCGAATTGCTTTATGTATTCTGTACAAAGTTAGGTGTGGAAATGGATGTGGATATGGAAGTCGTAGGCAATATCCGTAAAGAACTGGAAGGTATCCGTAAGGAACTGTCTGCTTATGATTTGGTAAAGAGTTTCCCGAAAGCATTCGATCCGTTGCAAGATACTTTGCCCGCCGAAATAGACAAACAATTCGATATAGCTATTGAAGCTGCCAAACAAAATAAAGAACAGGAGTTGCTGGATGCCTGTCATGCCATAGAAGAATATTTTAATTTCCCGAAACCGAATTTGCTGGTTAAAGAAGCTGAAGTTCCCGGAGGTATGTATTCCAATATGGTGGCCCAGTTAAAATCATTACAGGCAGAACATGTTTTGGACGATGCCATGAAATTGATTCCTAAAGTTCGCATGGACGCCGGACTTGTGCCTTTGGTAACGCCTACCAGCCAGATCGTAGGAAGTCAGGCTGTAAGTTGTGCGCTGGACAAATTGAAAGGTAATCCTGAATATACGACTGTTTCCAATCAGTTTATAGCGCTTGTAAAAGGAGAATATGGTGAGACTCCGGTTCCTATCGATCCGGCTTTCAGGGAAAAGATTACGGGCAGCCGTCAGGAAAAACCGTATGACATGTCCTCTTACAAAGCTCCGGAAAATCCTGTATTACCTGAATATGGAGGTGTGAAATTAGCGGAGAATGAACAGGAATATTTGCTACTTGAACTGTTTCCGAATGTTGCCACTACTTTCCTGAAAGGTCAAAAAGCAGCGAAATATAAAGCTGTCGAACCCGAAAAGAAAGCAGAAGAAGCACCGGTAGCTGATGAAGTTCCTGTTGCGGAAGATCCTGTTACCGGATCGGTAATCGATGCTCCTATGAGCGGAAAAGTTGTCGAAATACATGTAAAGGAAGGAGACGAGATCAAGAAAGGCGATGTCGTTATCGTATACGAAGCCATGAAAATGGAAAATGATATATCTTCGCCGATGGCCGGAAAAGTCAAACGTATATTTGTACATGTGAACGATATTGTAATGGCGAATGCTCCATTGATTGAATTTGAAGAATAATATATTTGGAACCGGTTATCACAAAGGCTTTTAATTATGCGATTTGTAAAAAGAAGATAAAAAACTTTCGTATTTCAAAAGTTATCAATACATTTGCAAGCCATTACGAATTTCACGCTACCAACGTGAGTAGAAATTAAAAATAAATTTTAAAGACGATATAATAATGAAAAAAGGACTGCATCCTGATAACTACCGTCCCGTAGTATTCAAAGACATGTCGAACGAAGATGTTTTTATTACCCGTTCTACAGTTGCTGCAAAAGAAACAATTGAAATTGATGGTGTTACTTATCCTTTGGTAAAGCTTGAAATCACCAATACTTCACATCCGTTCTTTACCGGTAAACAGAAATTGGTGGATACCGCAGGTCGTGTGGATAAATTCATGAGCCGTTATGGTGACCGTATGAAAAAGAAATAAACATAAAAGAGAGAGAGGGTATATCCTTCGGGTACTGTCTCTCAAACTTAGATGTTAAATAATAACGTCATAAATTCTCTAAATAATGAGCCCGGTATTGCCGGGCTCATTCCGTATAGCTTCATTTTAATTCTTTTATTATTATACCAGTCAGGTATTTATGCAGTTACTTTTTGAATTTCTGCATGGATTTAAATTTCCTGGTATGTGAGAATTCAGACTTCATAAGTCCAAAAAAGTTTTTCATAATAGAGTAATCCAAACGATTTCTCTTCCGGGGATATACTTTGTCTCATTCCGTGTTTAGTCAAGGCATTTTGATAATCTTTATACAGGTATTGTCACTCTTGACCGGAACGCAATATAATTTCGGTTTCCTTTGGTAAATTGTCTGTGATAGCAAAATATTATTCAACATTTTTCTTATTTATTTTAAATCCGCTTTATCAGCTACATTATAATATAGTATTCTCCGTTAAACAGATCTATTACAAGTGACAAGAAACTTTTTTGCCTTTTGACATATCTGTTGCATGTTTACGGCGAGGACAACCTGCTTTAAAATCCTGAACAGGATGTTTGGTGTAATCTTAACCGGCAGCTCCTTTATATGATCGGTACGTTTCTATTTCTTTTCGTATTTTGATGCATTTTTCAATTCCGTTTGAGGTTTTTCTTTTCGGTTTTCCCGTATGCTTGCTTGGCTACCCTCGCTCGTTATGACGATACAATTAAATAATAGTCATGAACATGAAAACGGGTTATTTGCTAAATTATAATGAATCCGGCCGGTTTTTCTCTTTTCTTCTGGTGTATATTCTTAATATAAATAAACCCCGAAAGCCGGATAAGAAACTTTCGGGGTTCACTTCATTTTGATATTTTGGGTTATTTTTTTATAAACCGCCCGATTCTCGATGTTCTGTCCGAAATGGTTTTTACAAAGTAGACGCCTGCATTAAAATTTGTGCAATCGACTTTAATTTTTTCATTGCAGGTTTGATCAATATAGAATAATTCTCCGTTAGTATTAAAGATGTATATCTTTGTTTGTTCGCCATTTCGGGGTATACCTTCAATATTGATTTCATTATCGGCCGGAGAAGGATAAATATGCAGGCTATAATTATTATCGTTATGTTTTGCTGTTTCAATATCCGATGTAATAGCCACATTCACTTTTATTTCTCCGTAAATTCCTGAACCGTCGATAGCATAAGCACGGACGGTGGCCGAACCATTCTTTTTTCCGGTGGCATTGATTATTCCGTACTTATCGATAGTTATAATGTCTTCTCCGTTTGTAATAATCCAGTTTACCCCCTGGAATGTTGCAGTATTAGGATAAACGTACGCTATGAGTCTGATGCTCGGTTTATCGTCTAAAGTGATATTTGTCTCTCCATTTTCGCCTTTTACCTCTACGTTTGTAACGAAATCTGTATTGGAGGCGTTGATTACCGATACTATATTTGAACGAGAGGCTTTGGGTATCTCCGGCGCTTTTAGATATGATTTATTGATTACTGGCGTGGAAGGTACGATTTCTACAGCATAATATAATGCATCGCCGGGAGTGGGATTCATATCGCAATAGGAATTCATGCTGCCCGATACTTCTGCAATGATTGAAAGGTTGCCGGGTGACGATCCTCTAAGGATACGATAACTGGTAATGTCGATTCCCTCATATTTGCTCCACATCAGATTCCATGAACTGCCCATACCCCGGTTTATCATTACATGAATAGCCTGATGAGCTCTTCCTTGCTCCGATTCACCGTAGTTTAGAACCCAAGATAGACGGTAGCGCGAAGCTAATGCTTCGGGAATAGAGTTCTTGTCTATATAACTTTTTGTTCCGATCGGAACATTAGCTATTAACTCATATTCTTCGTAACGTGAAGTTTCTTTATATATGTTTATACTTTCGGCTCCGGCAGGTAAAATCTGCGGTTCTTCCCATGATATCAGGTGCTTTCCGGTCGTTTCGTCAATAGTGATAAGTGAAATTTCCTGTGTGGTTATATTGTCGGTGACCGTGACGTTGCCAGTATAGGTAGTGGAGGAATATTCATCGCTTACGATATGTCTTATATCGTATTTCCCGGCTTTTGAAAAACGAATGATTATCTGTTCTTCATTGATAATAGCTATTTCGGTCTCCTGATTTTTAAAGATATCTTCATATTTCGATCCATCGGACGATATTTCCCATTTGCTACCGGAAGCATTTTTTGTCGTAACATTTACGATGGCTCCTGCAAGTACATTTTCAGGAAGAGCGAATGCTCCTTGCGGTTTAGGGTTGACATAAATCTGTTGTGAGAATTTGCCGTTGGTTACGGTTTTCATACCTTCTGTATCCCATACGACGATGTATTTGTTTCCGTTATGTGATTTTACGGTTGCGCCGTCCCAATTTAAATCCGTACTGATATTACCTGTTATCGTGATCTCAGTTTCTACATCAACAGCAGTCGATGCATGCATTTCGAAAGCGGCAGATTCGGTAACCGTGAGACTATGTATTTCAGAAAAATCCGATTGCATATTCCAGCGGTCTATACCTTGTACCTGTATTTCATATTCACCTGGAGCTATATTGGCGAGTGGAATAAAAAAGCGGTTGTTGGATATAAGCGGTTTATGGGAGGGTATATGTACTTCGTTTTTAGTGCTGTTACAAGGTGAAATCAAATATGCACCTTCTCCCTCGGCTCCTTTACGCTTCACGCTGAGATTGTATCGCATCAGTTTAGCAGGAGTTTCTTTGTCCGCCGAATGATTCCATTCTATCATTACTCCCCGGTCTGTTTGGGAAGTTCGCAGACAGGTGGGGGCCTGTGGTGCGGAGTTCTCTCCTTTGATAACGTTAACGTTCAGACTCAAATCCCCGTCGGACCGATAGAAAACCGGAACCCCGGTATAGTAATTGTATGTATTGTTAAATTCATAATCCGATTCGGTTCCTGAAACATTATCGATTTTATATTGATGATTGGGATATAAATAAATGGCATAAGCTTCGTCAATGCCCTGTGAACCCACTATATTGCAAATCCTTAAATCCAAAAATCCGTTATTATCCAGATCGAACGCCGATATCCATGATATTTCATGTTCAAAATCGATAGAGGTAACAGAACTATCTCCCCATTCTATAAAATAGGTTATTATGTTATCCAGTTCTTTCTGTATAAAGAAATCAGGTTTGCCGTCTCCGTCGAAGTCATCGATTAATAAGACAGTTTGAAATTCTTTGGCATTAGAATCGATAGATTTGATGGAGTGAATAATTGATTTTTCCGTAAATGTCCAGTTTCCGTTATTTTCATAAACGATGTAATCGGTAATGCCGATTCCTGTTCCTTCATCAAATTTATAAACAGGGACGAGTAAATCGGTCAGACCGTTATTACTATAATCTTTACATGCGGCTATTGAGGAAGCTCCATAATAAATCTCCTCGAAGTTAATATAATCCCCATTGTTTTTATATATATGATCTGTGCGGTTATAATATTGTTTTATATCGTATACACCGTCATTGTCGAAATCATACATTTCTCCCCAATTCGGTGTTGAAATGGCTGTTTGTTCACCTACGTCCAAGTCTTTGTTTCCTTTGTTGAGGGCTTTAACCAGCGTTCTCGAAGCATTGGTTCCGAATACGTCGCACATTCCATCGTTATTTAAATCGATAGTTGCAACATTAAAATTCAATACATCCAGATTTGCGTTACTGTTGAATGTCTTTTTTATTTTTGAATAGATCCCGTCTGGATTCCCTTCCATAAACCTATGTGCATCGCTGTAGAATATTTCCTGAATACCGTCTTCATCCAGATCTAAAGCGAATCCGACGTCATTTAGATAGGTGTTATCGTCTATAGGAATAGTCGAGGGTTTGATATTCCCGGAAGTAACTTCGATAAATTGTTCCGATATATTCGATGCAATACCTTGGTCGTTAAGTACCTGCAAGTAAATACGTTTCTCTCCACTTGTTTTGAAACGTAACTGATAGGAAGAGCCGTCATCGCTTTTGCTTATTATTTCGGCTCCGGAAAAATTCCAAGTGTATATATTTGAGGTTGACGGTTTGTTCTTTAGTGTTACGAAACAGGTTTCTCCTACAGCAAAGGGTTGTTTATAAGAAATAATGAAACTGTTCTCCGGTTCTTTCTTCTCAAATATGGTATATTCGCTGAATTGTGAGCCCCGGCAGTTGGGATCGACGGACTGAACCGAAATATAGTATTTTCCCGCCGGCCATGATAAGGTATTAAGTACGCGTAGGGTACTATATCCGTTATTCCCTTCAAGCAGATTCCGCCGGGTTCCGTCGGAAAGAGCATGGACGTAGAGTATGTCGCCTTTGTCGGGAGCCGTACCTATGCGAAGTGCGTAGGTCAAATCCATGTCCGATGATTCGGTATCTGTGCCTCTTTTCCAAAATACTTTCAACAACCCGGTTCTTGCGTCGTAGGCAAATTTCGGTTTTGCTATTCTCTGGGGGACGGAATTTACTTTATCGGACACTTGAAATATAAATTGTGCGCCTTTCTGATCGGAACCATCACCATATATGCATTCTAAAATGCCGTTGTTGTCGATGTCTGCAATTATGAAAGGATATAGATCATTCCAATAACGATTTCTCTGATCGGGATAAATTGTACCTACCTGCTTATATATCATGTCGGGAACGGAGGATACGTTTATTCCTGAAATTTTGTAACTTACATAATCTACACCGTATAAATCAGTACCGTACTTGTCATCTTTACCGATGATTTCATTATCAGATCTTTTGGCAATTACTTCGTAGTTGCCATCGGCGTCTATATCTAAACAATAATGAAAATAAACCTCGCCGTCAAGGTAGTTTTCATGTTTTTTAAACGTACCGTCACCTGTGTTTTCCATCATGACAAGGTAAGATGCCCCGTTTTTGAATTCCCCGTTATTGGTCATGAAATCAAAGGGAATAAGGATATCCACATCTCCGTCTTTGTCAAAGTCATAGCACCAGATTTTATCGCTGCAATGTAGTCCGGATATCAATTTTTGTTCTTGTGTTTTACCATCTTTTCTGGCCAGATAAAGTGTAACGGTTTTATTGTCTCCATTATACACCAACAAGTCCATTAATCCATCATTATTGAAATCACGGAATGCGGCTTGACCTCCGAATTTGCCTTCCACAAAACTATTCTCTCCGGTGTTCAGAAAATAGCATCCGATCGAAGTATCTACGAAATCTATCAGGCCGTCTCCATTTATATCGACAGCGTTGTAATTCCCGAAACTTGAAGGATCGGCGGAACCGTAAGATGAGGTAATAAACATGTCATTCATTCCCGGGATAACCATTCCGCCTGTTGACTCCAGTTTTTTCTTTATACCGTTATATTCATCGGGGGTCATGACCTTTACTTTTTCGTTTCTCCAATTACCGTTACAATCTAAAGAAAGAACGTTGTGGTTTTTTATGTCGGTGTTGTTCCCGTTTTTTTCTAAAAATTCAATTTTACCGTCGTTATCATAATCGATGGGATTCAGAAAATATTTGTTATCATTTCTGGAATAAACCTCTGTAAAATTCAGGGTATTTTCTCCTTTCGATATATAGGACGGTATTCCTTCATTATAATAGTAATCGATATAATCGTCATTATTGTAGTTTATCCAATTGGTAAATCCTGTAATATTGGGGATAATAATCATATTATTTAGAAAGCCTTCCTGAAAATCATAGATGTTCTTATCGAAATAATATTCCATTATACCGTCCCTGTTGATATCGTAAAAGGAGATATTTTTTGTTGAAACGTTATTTGCAAATTTATGCATCCCCGAAATATCGGGATTATAAATATTTGCATATATATCTATATTCGATGTTGTGCTAAATTGTTTGTCTTCCGATTTGTAAAGTCTTATTTCGGTTGTGCCTCCAGGAATTAAGTAATAATAGCTGCCGTTTTTTATGAACTTGTATTCGTCATTCCATTTAATGTACTCGTTTCCTATTTTATAGAAGATATCTCCGGAAAATCCACTGCGTAAATATGTATTTTTTATGGTCGGTAATGTTGCACTTGTAATAGAAGCATCATATATATATTTGCCTGAAACTTCGTCATATACCGAATTTCCCTGATCATCTCCCTGAAGAATGGTTTTGGTAAGGTCTTTCAATTTATTGTCCGAGGAATGCGATTCATCGAGATTCAGGATCTGAATACAGGAAATTCCTATATTTTGGTTATCATTACTCTTGATCTTTATACGTTTCGTATTTTGAGGTAACCTTGAGGAGGCATTCATGGTAATCGCTATCGGGCTATAATTGATACCGTCGTAGCTTACGAAGACAGAGAAAGATTTATCTTGAGGGCTGTGGATAACCAACGAAGGGTATGTTTCGGAATGTAAATCAAGTTCCGGCGAAATGAATTCGCTGCCTGCAATACCGGGATACTTACCGAGTATTGTGGCGGAACTAAATGTATAGTTGCCTGTCCAACCTGAATTGATAGCCAAACTTTCTGTGTGGAATGAAGAGTTCAAATACACACTCGGATAATCGGCAGGGGTAGCTTCACGCCATGTTAATGCGTGCATTGCATTAAACATGCAGCACCATAACATGATTGAAAATGTGCAGGTGCGTTTGTAGAAGGATTTGATTTTCATAAATGTATGTAATCCCGCTAATTCCCATTCGGGAGATAAAGTTGTACATATATACTGCAAAGCGTAGGAATCAATTTGTCCATTGATTTCAAGGCATCGCCAAACGCCTACAGCCACATGAACAAGAAGAATCCCACGCTGAAACGATATGTAATCGACTCACATCGGGATACATACACACAGCGTAAGCGTCTTGTTAGTTCATCTTTGACTGATAAAAAATTTGGCGAATTTTTGAAATCAAGATGAAGCAAACACGCTCCACAAATAAAAAAATGTAGTCTGTGAAACCTCACATGACTGACATTACAAATATAGCGAAATTAAATTAACGAAACTTATATAATTCCAAATTTTCTCATGATCCGGATAAACATGATTATTTAAAAAGTAATATTTTAATAGAGAATCTTTTCTGAAAAGTACATTGAAGTTAATTCTCTATATTCTTTTTTTCGTTTCATGAAAAGGAAGGGAAAGTTTTTTCCGTGAATACGTAAAACTCATAGTAAAGGCCGTTTCATTTTGTTATTTTGAAACGGCCTTTCTTGTGTTCTTAAGTCGGGTAGCTATAAGTACGTTGGTGAAATGGTCAAGGTGAAGACCGTACAGGGCTGAACAACAAGATCGGCAAGGCTGTTACCGTGTGCGGAAGTACTCCCATCAAAGGGGGTGTTATCGTGTGCAAGGCAGGTACGACGATGGAACAACTGCAACGATACGGGCTTGTGCTGCTAATGTTGGGGCATCACGACATTGCAGATCTCCATACACTGCGACGAGGGGCATTATACGGAACGTCCGGCGACAAAACCTCATGTCAACCGAGCTATTACGCCCATATCGTATGGGTCTGTATGAATAACATCACGGGAAAGTCTTGCAAGCTCACGCCGCAGGACATGAGCGAAATTTAGACTATCCTGGCCGAAGCACTCGGCATGTAGCAAGGCACATCGAAAGAGCTGACCGGGCGCGAGTATCTGGAACGAAACGAGGCTATACGGTTACTCGACCAGCAGAGAGCGGAAGAACGGCAGCGCATCGACCGGACTGTTCGGGAAGAGATCGGAAAACAAGCTGAGATTATCGAAATCCTCAATCGGGAATTGCTGTGGAAATCCGTGCTGCTTGATACACTGGCGGACCTTTTATACCGGACAATTGAAGTGTTCCGGCGTGCCGTTACCGCCATCTTTGAGTTCGCCACCTCGCAATACAAATACATATTCTCGCTGTCGGAAGCTGCGACATCAAACGGGTCATGCACTCATACGGAGGCGAGGATAACCGGCAGCAAAAGACAGTCGGCAGGTGGCTCATCGGCTATGCATAAAACCGGGAACTGCTTGACCCTATTGAACGAAATATAAATACAATGAAGCGAACGATATTGCAGTGGGGCTTATGACTGGAAAATTGAAAAAGCACAACAGGGGATGCAAAGGTAGAGTTTATCTTAGCGACATGTTTTATAGCCAGTACCATACAATTAAAAATAAAATTCATCATCACTATTTTCGAAGTACAGTGATGATGAATTTATTATTTCAATTCTCGTAAGATAAATATATTGTCCTACTTGGTTCTCTCTATGAATGCGATAATTTCCTGCTTCATTTTAATCAATGCGGCAGGTTCCACCGGGTAATGCCCGCCATCGGGAAGTATGGCAATTTTTACATCGACTTTCCGGATCTTATCCAAAAAAGGTTTGCTCAATCTCAGGGGAGTCCATCTGTCCTTTTCGGGCTGTGTCAGCAGAATAGGACAGATATCGAAGTCCTCCGGACTGCACAACAGCCGATGATGCATATAGGAGTCCAGAAAGGCTATCGTACAACTGTTTCCGGCCGAGGTCTTGTCTTTCATAAACGCTTTCATCGCCGTATCGTTATTGCACAATGCCCACATTTTAGAGGCAATGCTCATCTTTATCTTTACCTTGCCGAAGCCTGTTTTATTAAAAACTCCGAGCATCGGGACAGCAATGCGGCTCATGAACCAGTTACGGGTCGTGGTATTGCGAACATCGGCATTTTGCTGGTCGAGAAAAGTCATTCCTATGATTCCTTTTACTTTTCCGTTTCGGTAAGCCACATCGTAGGTCTCCATACCTCCTGCGCTCAATCCATACAAAAATATCGGACGTGAATCCCGGGACAGCTCATAATTTATGTAATCGTTCCCCAATTCTATCCAGTCGTCATAAGTAACCGTCGTGTTTTTGTCCACTTCGGTCAATCCATAGGTAGGCATGTCTATGGCAATCGTTTCGTACCCGTTTTTCGCCAACGGCCCTCCCGTAATCATCGACATTTGGCGTCCGTTCGTGCCGACTCCATGCAACATAATTACTTTGACATCGGCATCGGGATTCCGGAAGCAGTCCAGGTGGATTTTATGACCTCTCCATGCCCACCATTCTTCCGTGGGTGTAAATTTTTCCGTAAAACGATAATCTTCAGGCAAAGTATACTGAATCTCTTTCCAGGCTTTCTGTTCGCTGTAATTCATCTTCGTATATTTTAGTTAAACAAATATATTTAATATGTTTAAACTCTTAAACGCGTATAAGTATGAAAAAGATTATTCTTGCAGGTCATTTTTTAATGAACGCAACAAGTCCTCCAGTAATTCGACTGCGGCCGTCAATTCCAGTCGATAATACCTTTCCTTACCCTCTTTTCTTATTACGACAAGTCCGGCATCGAGTAGAAGTTTCAGATGATGCGATACCGCAGGACGGGATAACGGCATTTTTTCGGCAAGTGAAGCAACGCTCAATTCCCCGCTTTCAAACAACAATATGATTATCTGTTGTCTGTTCTCATCTTGTAAAACTGAGAATACAGGCGAGCATTGCCGCAATATTTCCATTGTTCTCTGGCTCATGTCTACGAGTTTAAACCTTTTGTAATGCAAATATAATGCTTTTATTTGTTTTGGGAATTGTATATGGCTTTTTTACTATAATCTAATCACTTTGTGCCCAACAATCTATTGCATATAACTCAGATTTGCATTTCCGTTATATGATTATTTTTTTCTATTGTGACATTATAGTGACAGATTTAGAATTTTGCTAATTTCAGTACATCCCTAAAATATAATTTATATGTTGATTTACAATTGTATATAGATTTTTCACAAGTGCCTATATATCAGAAATCTAATCCCAATTTTAGTTTCAGCATTTTATATCCATCAGGCGGGGATTTTTTGTAATTATCCTCCAAAGTTATCGTACATGAGATTCTCTTCAGGAACGCCCAGGTTCCAGAGCATATTCTCTACGGCTTTTGACATAGGTCCGGGTCCGCACATGTAGTATTCTATATCTTCGGGAGCATCGTGTTCTTTTAAATAATTGTTATAAATAACATCGTGGATAAATCCTGTTGGACCAGTCCAGTTGTCTTCGGGAAGGGCCGCACTTAATGCTATGTGGAACGAAAAATTGGGAAATTCTTTTTCTAATTTCCGGAAATCTTCTTCATAAAAAATTTCTGCCCTGGAGCGAGCCCCATACCAGTATGATATTTTTCTATCTCTGATATCCAAGGTTTTTAATAGATGAAGAATATGTGACCGGAGTGGAGCCATACCCGCACCGCCTCCGATATATAACATCTCTTTTTTAGAATTGAGTATAGGGTGGAAATCTCCGTAAGGCCCGGATACCATTACTTTGTCTCCCGGTTTTAAAGAAAATATGTAGGAGGAAGCAATGCCCGGCGGTACTTTTTGAAAGCCGCCGTTCACCCGGTCGAAAGGTGGTGTGGCGATACGTACATTTAATTTTTCAATATCTCCTTCTGCCGGATAATTTGCCATGGAATAGGCCCGCATTGTGGGTTCTGTATTCTTGCAAGTGAGATCGAACATTTTAAAATGTTCCCAGTCTCCTCTGAATTTTTCTTCGATGTCGAAATCGGAATATTTAAGTTCATAAGCAGGAATATCTATCTGGCTGTAACTGCCCGGTATAAAGTTCAGGTGTTCATCATTAGGGAGCCTTACGACGAATTCTTTGATAAAGGTAGCGACGTTACGGTTCGATATGACCTCGCATTCCCATTTTCTTATACCTAATACAGACTCGGGAATAAGTATTTTCATATCATTTTTTACTTTTACCTGACATCCGAGTCTCCAATGAGCCTGTTGTTGTTTCCGGGAAAAATGTACGGTTTCCGTAGGAAGAATTTCTCCTCCTCCTTCAAGAACCTGACAACGGCATTGTGCACAGGAACCACCGCCTCCGCAAGCCGAAGGAAGAAATATTTTTTGAGAAGACAGTGTAGAGAGCAGGCTCGAACCTGTCTCTGTTTCTATTTCTTTTTCATCATTAATGGTGATCTTTACTTTTCCGGAAGGGACGAGGTATTTTTTAGCTACCAATAATATGAATACGAGCAGCAATATCATGATGAGGAATATCATGATGCTTGTCGTTACGGTTGCTGTCGTAGGGTTTATCGTCAATATCATTTTATTATATATATTTATTCTTAGATTACAGTTTTATTCCCAGGAAGCTCATAAAGGCTATTCCCATAAGGCCTGTGATGATAAAGGTTATTCCTATTCCTTTTAAAGGGGCCGGTATATTGGAGTAAGTCAGTTTTTCTCGTATGGCGGCGATGCCAACTATTGCTAACAGCCAGCCTAATCCCGATCCCAGGCCATATATAGTCGCAGTGCCTACCGTTGGAAACTCCCGTTGCTGCATGAACAAAGAACCTCCTAATATGGCGCAGTTCACAGCGATGAGGGGCAGAAATATTCCGAGTGAGGCGTATAATGACGGAGTATAACGTTCTACGACCATTTCTACTAATTGTGTCATGGAGGCTACTACGGCGATAAACATGATCAGGCTTAAAAAACTCAGGTCGATGTCAGAGTATGAAGCTCCCAGCCATTTAAGAGCGCCCGCTTTCAGAATGTAATTTTCCAAAAGATAATTGACAGGGAGGGTAATCGTAAGGACGAACGTCACGGCTATTCCCAGTCCAATAGCTGTTTTGACATTTTTTGATACTGCCAGGTAAGAACACATTCCCAAAAAGTAGGCGAATATCATGTTGTCAATGAAAATCGATTTGACGAATAAATTGAGATTTTCCATTTTTTTCTACTTGTTAAATAAAGGTTATGTATTACTTTTCCTGCAGGTCCTTATTGCGAGAACGGTGTATCCAGATAATGCAGGCGACAGTAATGAGCGCCATAGGAGGAAGGATCATTAGGCCGTTGTTCTCATATCCCCAATCGTAAAAACATTGAGGGATTATCTGATAGCCGAAAAGGGTTCCTGATCCTAATAATTCTCTGACAAACGCTACTATAACCAGGATAAGGCCGTACCCCAAGCCGTTTCCTATTCCATCCAGGAATGATTCCCACGGCCGGTGTCCCAGAGCGAAGGCTTCAAGGCGTCCCATAAGTATACAGTTCGTGATAATAAGTCCTACAAATACCGATAATTGTTTGCTCACGTCATAAACATAGGCTTTCAGTACCTGGTCAACAATAATGACCAAAGCAGCAACGACTACTAACTGGACGATAATACGTATGCTGTTTGGGATCGTATTGCGGAGCAAGGAGATAATTACGTTGGCAAATGCGACTACTACGGTTACCGATATGGCCATTACTAAGGCCGGCTGTAATTTGGCGGTTACGGCCAATGCTGAGCAGATACCTAATATCTGCACGATTACGGGGTTGTTTCTGGAAAGCGGCCCCAACAATATTTCTTTATTTTTTTTTGATAACATAACTATAATATCCGCTTAATTTAATGACTTCAAAAAATTCTGATAAGGAGCCAGACAATTTTCAAGCATAGACTGTACTCCTTTGCTGGTGATGGTACCTCCTGAGATTGCATCTACATAATCGGCCCCGTTCAGAGGTTTTTGTCCTTTTTTCTCAACAGCTATCGATTTAAATGCTCCGTTAATGAATAAGTGCATTCCTTTGAACTGCTTCTGGAATTTCGGTTTTTCGATTTCAGCTCCCAGTCCTGGGGTTTCTCCCTGATGTGCGAAATATGTGCCATATACCGTATTACCGTCAGAATCTACAGAAAGATATCCCCAAATGGGTCCCCATAGTCCTGCACCATACATAGGCAGACAATATTTTGTCTTTCCGTCAGGAGTCGTACATACGAAAACGGGAAGTTTCCGTTCTGCATCCGGCTTCTTTGCTTCGTTGGCAATATTGATCTCGAACGCATCTCCTGTAATATCCTCTCCTTTCGAGTTTATTACGAATGAACGGGAAATGTATTTCCGATATAGTTCCTGTGCATTTTCTGTATTTGCTTCTATATTGACCGCACTTAATATTTGTTTCATTTTGTCTACTGCTATGTTTTTTTCCTGTGCTGGCTTGAGGCTCATTGCCGTAAAGGCCAGGAGGGCGGCAACGATGATAACCATTACCGAGGAGTAGATAATCGTATAAATATTTCCTTGTTTGTTCATAGTCGGTATTTCTTTATGCTTTAATTCTGGCTCTGTTGAGGCGTTTCTTAATATTCGCTTCCACCACGAAATAGTCAATGAGGGGTGCGAATACATTCATTAACAATACGGCGAGCATGGCTCCTTCGGGGTAACCGTTATTGTATACTCGTATAATGATGGCGATAATTCCGATAAGAAATCCGTAGATATATTTTCCCGTATTAGTGCGTGCTCCGGTGACCGGGTCGGTCGCCATAAATACGGCTGCGAATGCGAATCCCCCCAAACAGATCTGGTCGAGAGGGGATAGGAGCGAACCGGGGTAAGTGGGGGATGCGAATAGGTTGCATATCCAACTCATAAATGCTCCCCCTGCAAATACAGATAACATGATGCGCCAGCTGGCAATACGGGTAAACAATAATATTGCGGCACCTATGAGAATTGCTAAAGTGGAGGTCTCTCCGATGGAACCCGGTATGAATCCCAGAAACACGTCCATCCGGCTGATGGGCTCTCCTATCGTGTTGATCAGCTGCATGTCTCCTCCGGTGTGGGTGGCGACTTGTCCGAGAGGGGTGGCTCCGGAAAACCCGTTTATCACTTCCCCTGCACCTAAACCGAATGTGTCGGAAGTACGGACAAAAACTTCGTCTCCCGACATTTTTGCCGGATAGGCGAAGAAAAGGAAAGCCCGGGTGATGAGAGCTACATTGAATACATTCATTCCCGTTCCTCCGAAAACTTCTTTGGCAAAGATCACTGCGAAGGCCGTTGCTATGGCAATCATCCATAAAGGAGTATCTATAGGAACGATCATAGGAATGAGTATGCCCGATACGAGGAATCCTTCCTGTATTTCATGATGGCGTATCTGTGCTGCGGTAAATTCTATGCCGAGCCCGACTGCATAGGAAACAATGATTTTGGGCAACACGGACAAAAAACCGAATAAAAAAGTCGGCCAGAACCCCGGATTTTCTCCTATGGCAAGGTAATGCTGGTATCCTACATTATACATCCCGAACAGTAAAGCCGGTAACAAAGCTATGATAACGACTGTCATTGTACGTTTTGTATCTATACTGTCGTGTATGTGTACTCCCGTTTTTGAGGTTGAACTGGGTACGAAAAGAAAAGTTTCAAAACCTTCGAATACGGACTGGAACATGGACAGTTTTCCTCCGGGTTCAAAATGGGGCTTTATCTTGTTTATATAATTTCTTAAAGCTTTCAATGTGTCTGATATTTAAGGTTGTAAATTAATTCATCTCTTTTTTTAATAAATCGAGTCCGTTGCGAACGATTTTTTGTAATTCCAGTTTGGATGTATCTACAAATTCGCAAAGCGCGAAATCTTCCGGAGCAACTTCGTAAATACCCAGATTCTCCATCTTATCTATGTCGAAAGCTATGATTGCTTTTATAAGAAATTCCGGAAGAATGTTCATAGGAAATACTCTGTCATATTCGTCGGACATGATTATGGCGCGTTCTCCTCCCCGGATGCGGGCATCGATTGTAAATTCTTTTTTTGAGCCCGTGAGCCAGGAAAAGTAGGAGTGGCTTACACTGAATTTTCCCAGACCGGGAGTTGCCCATCCGAAAAATTCATTACGTTCGTCCCCTTCGGGGATGACAGTTATATGTGAGTGAGGGGCACACAAGTAATCATTTCTGTTTACATGCGTCCCTGTTAGGACATTCCCGCTTATGTAGCGTAAGTGGTATCCGTTATCTTTGATGTTTCCGTTGATGATAGAGTCTATGGATGCACCCACTTTGCTTCTTACGTAATGAGGGTTTTCGACCTCTGAACCGGTTACGGCTACAATGCGGCTGAAGTCGGTTTTCCCTTCGTTAAAAAGCCGTCCTATGAAAAGGACATCCAAGGCATTTACAGTCCATACGGTTTCTCCTTTATTAACAGGAGCTATATGTTGTATCTGCACCCCGGCGTTCCCCGCGGGATGTGGTCCGTCAAAAATTACAGTTTCAGCGTTTGTTATAGAGACAGGTTGTCTGGCAGAAACTCCGGCATATATTTTTCCTGTTGTAAGTTTAGACAAAGCCCGTAGTCCGGTTTCAAGGTTTTTTTCTTCTCCTTTCAATATAAAACTGAAATCGGGAGCCAACGGGGCTGAATCGAAAGCAGTCATAAAAATATCCCGAGGTTGTACTGCGGGATTGGCTATGATATCGTATGGCCGTTGCTTGATATAAGCGAACATTCCGGCTTCGGAAAGTATCTTTTTTATTTCATCTGCCGTCAGATGATCAGGGTCTTTTATCCCAAAGTCGATATATTGTTGTTTTTTATCGGGTTTGATGGTTATTTTTAATACTTTACGGCGTTCTCCTCTTTCTACATCGATTATTTCACCGCTTACCGGAGATACGAATTTTACGTCCGGCTGATTCTTGTCATACATGACAGGAGTCCCGGCTAATACATGGTCACCCGGTTTTACAATTATTTTGGGAATAATTCCATGGTAATCGTCAGGAACAACTGCAAATAATTCACTTTCTGCGGCATTGGTAATTTCAGAGGAAGGTTTGCCCCTTAAATTGATATCCAATCCTTTTTTTAACTTGATTACATTTGCCATGTTGTAATATATAATGTGTGTGTTAGTTTCGACGCAAAAGTATGTTTTTTTTATCAGTTTTGCCAGAAAACAAACTTTTTATTATAATAATGTGTACTATACCGTCGTTTATCCATTATAAGAACAGGATGACATGGACAGGCTATATCTTCATAAAGGAACAGAATGGTGTAAAGGAGAAAAACTAATTTTAAAATAACAATCTGAATAATAATAAATGTTATAGAGATAACATTTGACAAAAGATAGAAAATTATAGAAAAGAAAAGTTTTTAGGCTATTTTGATGTAAACTCTATAAAATGAACGATGCAGTATCCTTGTTTTTTTTAAAGAGCATGAATTTGTAGTTAAATTAGGTTAATAATAACCCGGGCATACACCAAAAGCCTGGGCGCAAAAAAAAGTACATTATTTTTTTATCTGAAAATAAAGTGCTACATTTGACGCACCAAAAAAGTAAAAGTGTAAGAATAAAGTGGCTAATAGGCTTTCTTTATATATCAAAAAGGATGCTTTTTTGTGATAATCGCATAAGTTCGATAGAAGATGCACTTATATGAGTGGTAAGTGTGTTTTGTCGGGCAGATACTATGAGGAACTCGTTTCCCCAGGTAAAATAAAAGAACGTTTTGTGATTGTATGAATAAGAAATTTATGCTTCCCGGTGCGGGTTCATGAATGCGCATTATGAAGTAAAATTATAAGTCAAACTAATTTAATAATTTAATAAAAACAACCACTTAGATTTTTTTAATTATGGAAACTAAAAAAACAAAAGGAAAAAAACAATTCCGCGGTATCAAAAATGCATTCTTGGTGATTATAGTGTGCTTTATTGTTGCCGTTTGTGTATTCAATTTCGTATTCGGTAATCCCGCAAACTTTATGGATGGAGATCCTACGGGTCATCCGCTGCCCGGAAATATGTTGGGAACAATTTATAAAGGAGGTGTAATCGTGCCTGTTCTTCAGACATTGTTGCTTACTGTATTGGTTCTTACTGTAGAACGTTGGTTCGCTATCTCTAGTGCTAAAGGTAAAGGTAACATTACGAAATTCGTTGCAAATATTAAAGAAGCATTGGCTAACAATGATTTGGCTAAAGCTCAGGAACTTTGTGACAAACAAAGAGGTTGTGTTGCCAGCGTTGTATCTTCTGTATTGAAGAAATATGACGA
The DNA here is from genome assembly GCF_025567045.1 of Barnesiella propionica. Classification (NCBI taxonomy): domain Bacteria; kingdom Pseudomonadati; phylum Bacteroidota; class Bacteroidia; order Bacteroidales; family Barnesiellaceae; genus Barnesiella; species Barnesiella propionica. The sequence goes on from NZ_JAOQJK010000004.1 coordinate 86,122, forward strand.
AATGGATAAAAACACTACCATCTCTAAAGAACAAAAACTGACAACACTTCAAAAAGAAGTTGAAGAAGCTACCGCATTGGAAATGCCTTCTTTGCAACAGAATCTTCCTATCATCGCTACGATGACTACCCTCGGTACTTTGGTCGGTCTGTTGGGAACTGTAGTTGGTATGATCAAGTCTTTCGCCGCTTTGGCAAACGCTGGTTCTCCTGACTCAATCGCATTGTCTACCGGTATTTCCGAAGCCCTTATCAATACTGCGTTCGGTATCGGTACTGGTGCTTTGGCTGTAATCTCTTATAACTTCTTTACCAATAAAATTGATAACATTACTTACGCTATTGACGAAGTAGGTTTCTCTATTGTTCAAACATTTGCCGCTACGCATAAATAATTTAAATAAAAGAAAGAATTAAATTATGCCAAGAGTTAAAGTAAAAAGGAAAAGTACGCTCATCGATATGACTGCGATGAGTGACGTTACTGTACTTTTGCTTACATTCTTTATGTTAACATCCACTTTCGTTCAGAAAGAGCCTGTTCAGGTAGCAACACCGGCATCTGTATCGGAAATTAAAATTCCCGAAACAAATATTTTGCAGATTTTGGTGGATCCTCAGGGAAAAGTATTCCTGAGCTTGGACAAACAGGACGACCGAGTGGCTGTACTTAATGCGGTAGGTGAAGAGTATGGTTTGACATTCACACCTGAAGAGCAGCATACATTTAAACTTGCGAATTCATTCGGAGTTCCTATCAAAGGGATGAAGGAGTTTCTCGGTAAGAGACAGGACGAGCAGGACGCTATCCTGAAGAACTACGGTATTCCTACCGATAGTTTGAATAATGAATTCAAAGTTTGGGTGAAAGCAGCAAAACAGGTGAATCCCGATTTGACAATAGCAATTAAAGCAGATCAAGCTACCCCTTATCCCCAAATCAAGACGGTAATGTCTTCTTTACAGGATATACGGGAAAACCGCTATAATCTGATTACGTCGCTGAAAACAATTCCTGCGGATAATTAATTATTAACTACATTTTTACATAGAATAATATGGCAGAAGTAGAACAAAAAGAAAGCGGGGAAAAGAAAAAAGGCGCGCAAAAGAAGATGAAAATTCATGTCGACTTTACCCCGATGGTTGATATGAACATGCTTTTGATCACTTTCTTTATGCTATGTACCACGATGAGCAAACCTCAGACTATGGAGATAAGTATGCCATCGAACGATAAAGTTACGGAAGAAGAACAAAATAAAGTAAAGGCTTCGCAAGCCATAACGATCCTTTTGGGGGATAAAGACCGGGTATTCTATTACGAAGGTGAACCCCAATATGATGATTATACTTCATTAAAAGAATCTTCTTACGAGGCAGACGGTCTTCGGGCGATGCTTCAGAACCGTAATCACGATGTGGTAGAGAAGATGAAAGAACTGAAAGAGAAAAAGCTGAATAAGGAGGTTTCGGACGAAGAATTCGATACGCAGGCTAAAGAGATCAAAGGTGTGAAAACCGCTCCGGTTGTGCTTATCAAAGCTTCCGAAGGTTCAACTTATAAGAATCTTATAGACGCTCTCGATGAAATGCAAATTTGCAGCATCAGTAAATATGCAATTGTGGATATGACTGATGGTGATAAATTCTTGATTGAAAACTTTGAAGGCAAGGGCTCTTTATCGGCTCAGGCTGCAGAAGTAAAAGCGAATGGTAATTAAAACTAAAGAACACTTTAAAAAGAGAAGAAAATGGCAAAAGACATAGACTTAACCTCGAGTGAATGGTGTGACTTAGTTTTTGAAGGCAAAAACAAAGCATACGGTGCATATGATATGCGCCAGAATTCGCCCAAACGTCACAATCGTGCTATGATTGTGGTTGTGCTGGTTGTGATATTCGCTTTCTCCTTGCCTTACATTATTAGCAGCATCGTTCCTGAAAAGGAAGAAGAAATTGAAATGAATGTAGTAACGGAGCTTTCCAAACTGGATGCCGAAGTGAAGAAAAACGAAGAGTTGAAACCTATCGTAGAAACTCCTCCGCCACCTCCATTGAAAAGTTCTATCAAGTTTACTCCACCGGTTATTAAAAAAGACGATGAAGTAAGGGAAGAAGATGAGATTAAATCTCAAGATGAATTGATCGCTACGAAGGTAAACATCTCTATTGCCGATGTAAAAGGTAACGACGAAATACATGGTCAGGATATTGCCGATTTTAAAGAAATCGTCGCTCCTAAAAAAGAAGTAGAAGAGAAACCTTATGAAGCAGTAGAGCAGATGCCGACTTTCCCCGGTGGTGAGGCCGAACTGATGAAGTTCATGAGTGAGAACTTGAAATATCCGGTTATTGCACAAGAGAACGGTATTCAGGGACGTGTAATTCTGCGTTTCGTTGTATCTAAAACAGGTGCTATCGAAAACATACAGGTGGTACGCAGTGTCGATCCTACTTGTGATAAGGAAGCTATACGTATGGTGAAAAGTATGCCTCGTTGGATCCCGGGTAAGCAGAATGGTAACAATGTACCGGTTTATTTCACGCTTCCGGTTTTGTTTAAACTATTATAATCTCTGTTTGTTTTATATAATAAGAGAGATTTTAAACCTATAAAATACTCCGCAACCGTTATCTTTACAGGATAAGGGTTGCGGGTATTTTGAATTTATACCCCTATACATTATGGAACAGTACGGAAAATACGGAGACGAATCGAAAAAGCCAGGGAAAATGGCCCTTGTTTTTGGTATTATTATGGTAGTGATTTATTTGGGAATGGCTTATTTGCTGGTATTCACCCCGCTCTTTGATACGTTTTCTCCTATAGCCCGGTACATTCTGGCGGCAGTGTTTCTTGTCTATGGAATATTCCGTGGTTACAGACAATATAAGAACCTTTAAAAAAAGAGCTTATGAAAACATCACATGTATTATTGGTTTCGATGCTGACCGGATTGTCGATGCTGTCGTGCCGTTCCGAAAAGAAACACGCTGAGCCCCGTAATGCGGAGATCAGTTGTGACGAAAGTTTCAAACCTATTATCGAAGAAGAGATCGATGTCTTCGAAGCGACATTCACCGAGGTAAGTATTATACCCCGGTATACCAGTGAAGTAGAAGCCTTGAACCTGTTGTTACAGGATAGCGTGCGGCTGGCGGTTTCTACGCGTCCCCTGACCGAAGGGGAGATTAATACCCTACATGCTAAAAAACTGTTCCCGAAAGAAACAGTAATTGCTATAGACGGTATAGCATTTATCGTAAATAAACAGAATAATGATTCTGTGATCTCTGTTCCCGATTTAAGAAAGATCGTAACAGGAGAGATCACACAATGGAAGCAATTGAATCCGAAATCCAAACTGGGAGATTTATTATTCGTTTTCGATAACCGGAATTCGAGTACAGTGCGTTATGCCATAGATTCTTTATGTCAGGGCAAACCTTTATATAACGGATTGAAGGCATTGGGAACCAATCCCGATGTGATTAAGTTCGTATCGGAAACTCCGAACGCCATAGGTGTTATAGGAGCCAGTTGGATCAATGCCATAGATTCTACCAACCGTCAGACCTTTATAGATGATGTAAGGGTTATGAATGTGAAAGCCGATTTAGGATCTGTTCCTTACAAGCCATACCAGGCCTATATTGGTGGCTACGAAGGCCAGCAATATCCTCTTACCCGGCTTGTATATATTATAAGTACCGATCCGAAAGTTGGAATTCCCACGCAATTTGCTAATTTTGTGGCTGGATATAAGGGACAGAAGATCATTCTGAAGACCGGAATCGTTCCTATTCAAGCCAGTACGCTGAATAGCAGACAGGTAAATGTGAAGTCAGAACTATGAACTAATATTAAATTATATATCAATGAAATCAAGACTTAAATTATTCTTATCACTCATCTTGGTGAGTACACTGGTAGCCACTGTTTCTGCCGCCAATTACAAAGATGGTATTGAGTATTTTAAAGCCGGACAGCCTGACCGTGCCAAAATCCTTCTGGAAAAGAATCTCAATGACCCTACTACCGATAAGGCTGAAGCTTATTATTATTTGGGTGAAATCGCTTTTGGAGATAAAAAATATGACGAAGCCAAAAAGAACTATCAGGCCGGTTTTACTGCAGACCCTATGAATATGTATAACAAGATAGGTCTCGCCAAGGTAGAAATGCGCACGAATCCGAAAGCTGCCGAAAATATGATTAAGGATGCTGTAGGAGGTAAAAATAAGAAGAATGCAGGCCTTAATCTGGCCGCTGCCATAGCTTTTTATCAGAACGGTGTTCCCGGATATGAAGAATATCTTGAAAAAGCTTTAAAAGCCGATAAGAAATACCCTGACATATATATGTTCCAGGGAGACATACTGGCCGATAAGAAGCAATACGGTGATGCTGCCGGAAGTTATGAAACCGCTATATTGTTCGACCCGAATTGTGTAGAAGCCTATGTGAAATATTCTCATATTTATTTCCCTATTAACCCGACTATGGCGGTACAAAAACTCGAAGAATTGTTGCAATTGGCTCCCGAATCTGCTCTGGCTCAGCGTGAAATGGCCGAAGCCTATTATAAGAACGACCAGTTTAATAAAGCTGCGGAGGCTTATGCTAAATACATGCAGAATCCCAATCATTTCGAAAATGACCGTGCCCGTTATTCCACATTGTTGTTCTATGATAAAAAATACAACGAGTCACAGGCTATTGCCAACGAGATACTGGCAAAAAATCCGGAGGATTTCACGATGCGCCGTATATCCATGTTCAATGCTTATGAAATGAAAAATTTCGCTGATGCAGAAGCTGCCGGACGTGCATATCTGAATCAGGATAAATATAAGAAAGATTATATCGCCCGTGACTATTCTACTTACGGTTATGTATTGTTGGAGAATAAAAAAACCGGAGAAGCAGTAGAACAATTTGTAAAGGCGTATGAACTGGATACGGCCAAACATGACATGCTGAAAGAAATCAGTGATGCTTATCGTTTGAACGGCGACTACGCCAATGCAATCAAATATTATGAAATGTTTATGAACTCGGATGAAGAGAATATGCGTACTAACTCATATTATTCGTTGGGAGGTCTTTATTACCGTGCCGCTACCTCAGTTCCTGCCGATAGCGTGGCATTGCGGGATGAATACCTGGACGCAGCTCAAAAGAATTTCAATGTAGTTGTTGAAAAAGCGCCTGAAGATTATCGCGGTTATTTGTGGATAGCCCGTTCTCTTTCGGTAAAAGACCCTGAAACAAAAGACGGTTTGGCAAAACCTGCTTATGAACAATTATTGTTAGTGCTGGACAAAGATAGTGCCAACAAGACTAATGCCACTGCTGCTTATATCGAAGTTTATAAATATCTGGGATATTATCATTATCTGAAAAATGAGATAGCACTTACCAAAGAATATTGGAATAAGATGCTGGAATTTGATCCCGAAAATGTGGAAATAAAAGAAGCATTAAAACAACTACCGTAAACCGGTAAGTTATAAATAAATGAATAGCCGCGCCTCGAGGAGGTGCGGCTATTTTTGTTTGTAAAGGTTTGTAAAAGAAACTCACATATAGTTTTAAAAGCTCCATTAAGGATAGAAAAAACGAGAAAAAAACGAATAAAAGTCAAGAACGGATGAAATAGGGATAAAATAATTTTTATATCTTTGTGCGTGAAAATCTTAGAATGGTGTAATTATACATTTGAGACAAGAGGATAAAGAGGAACAGGAGTAAGTGATGATGTGGCAATATCTTTTTGTATCTCGGATGTTTATGTTATTTGGAAATGATTATTGAAAAAAACTGCGATAAATAAGCATTCGGTATAACGGTCGTGTTTTATACCTGTTTTTAGTTTTTGTCGTTTCTGGCAGCGTGATTATTTGGCGGTTATGGTTTTTCATTGTATTTCCTGTTTAACATAGTCCGGGAAAGGTTCCGGTATTAAAGCCAACAGGATTTTTGTAAGTAGATATCGGATTATTGAATTATATATAAAATAAATAATATGAATTCTGCACTATTTGTAGTTGTTTTGATTACCGGTATTACTCTGGTTGCCGCTGCGCTCTGGATTGCCGGGCTCATTTCGCCTCGTTCTTTCAATCCACAGAAAGGAGAGGCTTACGAATGTGGTATCCCTACGCGAGGGGAATCATGGATGCAATTTAAAGTAGGTTACTACCTGTTTGCTATCCTCTTCCTTATGTTCGATGTGGAAACGGTTTTTTTGTTTCCATGGGCTGTAATATTGCGTGATATGGGGGTAGCCGGATTAATAAGTATACTGTTTTTTATGACAGTCCTCATTCTGGGACTGGTTTATGCCTGGAAGAAAGGAGCATTGGAATGGAAGTGAAAATCAAAGGAATGAAGTATGAAGACTTCAAGGATAATGAATATATTGAACAACTTATGGCAGAGCTCAAGGAATCGGGAACCAATGTGGTTGTCGGTTGTCTTGACGAGCTTATCAACTGGGGCCGCTCCAATTCTTTGTGGCCGCTTACTTTTGCAACCAGTTGCTGCGGTATTGAGTTTTTATCTCTGGGCGCCGCACGTTATGACATGGCCCGTTTTGGGTTCGAAGTAGCCCGTGCCAGTCCGCGTCAGGCCGATTTTATTATGGTAGCCGGTACTATCGTACATCGTATGGCTCCTGTCCTTAAACGATTATATGATCAGCTGGCGGAACCGAAATATGTAGTGGCTGTCGGTGGCTGCGCTATTTCCGGAGGCCCTTTCAAGAATTCTTACCATGTTCTTAAAGGAGTGGATGAAATACTTCCTGTAGATGTATATATTCCCGGTTGTCCTCCCAGGCCCGAAGCAATGTTCTACGGCCTTATGCAGTTACAACGTAAGGTGAAAGTGGAAAAATTCTTTGGCGGCGTTAATCGTCAGGAGAAAAGAGATAAAATGTTCGATAAATAAATCATAACCGAATTCACCATATATGGCTAATATTCAAGAAAAAATAAGTAACTTTTTGCCGGAAGCGACATTTGTCGAAGGACAAATTCTCGAAGCCGTCATACCGGCTAAAGACTGGCAGCGGGTTGCCCGTTTTTTACGTAACGACGAAGAGTTACAATTCGATTATTTAGTTTCTCTTATCGGTATGGATTGGGGAGAGACATTAGGGTGCGTATATTATTTCGACTCTACGGTTCATCATCATCAAGTATCGGTAAAAGTAGAAACATCCGACAAAGAAAATCCTTTAATTTATAGCGTTTCGGATATCTGGGCGGTTGCTTATCTGTACGAAAGGGAAGTGTTCGACTTTTATGGCATCCGTTTTATCAATCATCCCGATATGAGGCGTCTTTTCCTGCGCAATGACTGGGTGGGATATCCTTTGAGAAAAGATTACGATATAAATCCGGAAGTGAATCCTGTACGTCTCGAGAATGAGGAAGCTGACGATACGGCTCCTTCTATTGTCGAAACGGCTGACGGTAAACTGGAAGAACGGGTGAACCGCATTTTTGCTTCCGAAGAATTTGTCGTGAACATAGGTCCGCAGCACCCTGCAACCCATGGTGTTTTGAGATTGCGTACTTCTTTAGAAGGTGAGAATGTTAAGAAAATAGATGTGTACTGCGGTTATATTCACCGGGGTATCGAAAAATTATGTGAATCGTTGACCTATCCTCAGACATTGCATTTTGCAGATCGTCTCGATTATCTTTCGGCACAACAGAACCGTCATGCGATTTGCCTCTGCGTGGAAGATGCTTTACAGATAGAAGTTCCTATGCGAGCTCAATATATCCGTACGATGATGGATGAGCTGATGCGTATATCTTCTCACTTGCTTTTTTATGCTACCTTCTGTATGGACTTGGGCGGTACTACGGCTTTCTTTTATGGTTTCCGCGATCGTGAAAAGATACTGGACATTATGGAAGATACTTGCGGTGCCCGTATGACGTTCAATTATAATGTGATAGGTGGCGTTATGGCAGATCTTCATCCCGATTTTCAGCGGAAGGTGAAAGAATTTTGCCAGATTATGCCTAAAATGCTGAAAGAATATCATCAGCTCTTTACGGGTAATGTCATTGCCCAGCAACGTATGAAAGGTATAGGAATTCTTTCCCGGGAGGAAGCTATTTCCCGCGGAATGACCGGACCGAGCGGACGTGCTTCGGGATGGGCCTGCGATATTCGTAAATTATATCCTTACGGGGTTTACGATAAAGTGGAATTCAACGAGATATTACGTACCGAAGGAGATGTCTTTGCTCGTTATATGGTACGTATGGACGAGATCGTGGAGTCTATACATATTTTGGAACAGTTGGTGGATAATATACCAGAAGGCGACTACGCCGTAAAAATGAAACCTGTTATCAAATTGCCGGAGGGACATTATTTCCGTCAAGTAGAAGCTAGCCGTGGAGCAATGGGTGTATATATAGAAAGCCGCGGAGAGAAATATCCTTATCGTCTTAAACTCAACTCTCCTTGTTTCCCGCTGGTCGGAGGACTGGATTCGATGTGTCGCGGCGGTAAGATCGCCGACCTTATAGCAATTGGCGGTTCTCTTGATTATGTAATCCCCGATATTGACAGATAATAAGTAGTAGTAATATATAATAAGAAATATATCATGTTCGATTTTTCAATAGTAACACATTGGATAGACAGTCTATTACGGGATTATTTGCCCGGATGGGGAGCCCTTCTCATTGAATTTGTATTGGTTGGTGTGGCTTTGTTACTGCTGTATGCAGTTTTGGCCTTGTTCTATATTTACTACGAACGTAAGCTTTGTGCTTTCTTTCAGTGTCGTTTAGGCCCGAACCGTGTGGGCCCTTACGGAATTATCCAGAGTGTGGCCGACATGTTCAAAATATTGATCAAAGAGCTTATCGAGATTAAGCATGTCGATAAATTTCTTTTCGCCCTGGCTCCTTATCTGGTGATTGCCGGTTCTATGCTGGCATTCGGATGTTTGCCTTTTGGCAAAGGTTTGCAGGTCATAGATTTTAATATCGGTATTTTTTTCCTGATAGCAGTATCTTCCATCGGTGTATTAGGTATACTGCTTGCGGGATGGTCCAGTAACAATAAATATACGTTGATAGGTGCTATCCGAAGCGGTGCGCAGATGGTAAGTTACGAGTTGTCCATCGGTCTGTCAGTATTGACGATGGTCGCGTTTGCGGGTACGATGTCCATTACCGGGATTGTAGAAGCGCAAAATAACGGATGGTTCATTTTTACGGGTCATATTCCTGTGATCATAGCATTTCTGATATATCTGGTTGCGGGTACGGCTGAAACTAACCGGGGACCATTCGACCTTCCCGAGGCTGAAAGTGAATTAACCGCCGGTTACCATACCGAGTATTCCGGTATTCATTTCGGTTTCTTCTATCTGGCCGAATATCTGAACCTCTTTATAGTATCGGGAGTCGCTGCGTTGCTTTTCTTTGGCGGTTGGATGCCTTTGCATATTCCCGGATGGGAAGGATTTAACCAGATTATGGATTATATACCTTCGGTGATTTGGTTCTTCGGAAAAGCAATTGTGATTTCTTTCATTATTATCTGGTTTAAATGGACATTCCCGCGTTTAAGAATCGATCAGCTTTTGCGTTTGGAATGGAAATATTTATTACCTTTGAATCTCGTGAATCTGTTCCTGATGGTTTTAATCATCATATTCGGACTGCATTTTTGATAAAAAGGTTGTGACAGATTTCAATAGTTGATTATAAATAATAACTGTTATACAGTAAAAGATATGAGAGATAAATTCGGATACATAACACAGGTAATCGGTCCTGTTGTCGATGTCACTTTCGAGGGAGAGGACAACGAGGTTCCGCCTATTTATGCCGCATTAAAGATCGAACGTGAGAATGGTACCGATCTTATCGTGGAAGTAGAGCAGCATATAGGGGAAAATACGGTTCGTTGTGTGGCTATGGATACCACCGACGGTCTTAAAAGAGGTATGAAGGTAATCGATTTGCAACGGCCTCTGTCTATGCCTACCGGCAATCAGGTGAAAGGCCGTATGATGAATGTGATAGGTGATACTATCGACCACCTGCCTCCTTTGGACTACAAGAACCTCAAATCGATACATCAGGAAGCACCTGCGTTTGAAGATCTCTCTATCAGTACCGAATTCCTTTACACGGGTATTAAGGTTATCGACCTGCTGGAACCATATTCCAAAGGGGGTAAAATCGGTCTTTTCGGTGGTGCAGGTGTAGGTAAAACTGTATTGATCATGGAAATGATCAACAATATAGCTAAGGGGCATAACGGATTTTCGGTGTTCGCCGGTGTAGGAGAACGTACCCGTGAGGGTAATGACCTGTTACGCGAAATGTTGGAATCGGGTGTTATGTCTTACGGTGAAAAATTTGAAAAAGGTCTGGAAAAAGGAGAATGGAATTTGCAGGATGTAGATATGGAGAAAGTAAATAATTCTCAGGCTACTCTTGTTTTCGGCCAGATGAACGAACCGCCGGGTGCACGTCTTCGTGTAGCGCTGTCGGGCCTTACCGTCGCCGAGCAATTCCGTGATTCGGGAGACGGAGGTAAAGAGATATTATTGTTTATTGACAATATATTCCGTTTTACTCAGGCCGGTTCCGAAGTTTCTGCATTACTGGGACGTATGCCTTCGGCCGTAGGATATCAGCCGACTCTGGCTTCTGAAATGGGTAAATTACAGGAACGTATCACTTCTACGAAACAAGGTTCTATTACTTCGGTACAGGCTATTTACGTACCTGCCGACGACTTGACCGACCCGGCTCCTGCTACGACTTTCAACTTTCTTGATGCTACTACAGTGCTGAGCCGTAAAATTGCCGAGTTGGGTATCTATCCGGCTGTCGATCCTTTGGAATCCACTTCCCGTATTCTCGATCCTCTTATAATCGGAGAAGAGCATTATCAGGTAGCGCAATCGGTAAAACAACTGCTTCAACACTATAATGAATTGCAGGATATTATCGCTATCTTGGGTGTGGACGAGCTTTCCGATGAAGATAAACTTGTCGTGAACCGTGCCCGTCGTGCCCAGCGTTTTCTTTCCCAGCCTTTCCATGTGGCAGAACAATTTACCGGTGTACCGGGGGTTATGGTTCCTCTTGAAGAGACGATTCGCGGATTTAAGATGATCCTTAACGGCGAGATGGACGAATATCCCGAGCAAGCCTTTATGAATGTGGGAACAATAGACGAAGTGATTGTTAAGGGCAAAAAGATGATGGAACAGGCTAAGGCCAATAAATAAAGACAACTATGACACTCGAAATAATATCTTCGGAAAAAGTGATTTTTAAAGGTGAAGCCGAGCGGGTTACTTTACCGGGGGCTTCCGGTGAATTCACCGTACTTGATCACCATGCTTCGCTTATTTCTACACTTACCGACGGTGTGGTGGAGTATGTATCCGGAGGTGAAACGCATACGGTTGCCGTAAGCGGAGGGTTTGTAGATGTAGATAACAACCGGGTGGCTGTTTGTATTCCCGGATAATGAGATACAGACAGGTGCTACCGAGCATAAAGAATGAGATGAAGAAATATATTATTTACATATTGAGTTCTCTTTTCCTGTTTTCGGCTCTTCCCGTTTTTGCGGGAGAAGAAGAAAAGGAGGAAAAGTCATTCAATCCCAAAGAGACGATTTTCGAGCATTTGCTCGATAATTACAGTTGGGAAGTACCTTTCTCTCACGAACTGAAGATACATTTGCCGGTCATTGTCCGCGATTATAAAGGCGACTGGAAAATTTTTAGTTCGGGGAAAATCGAGAAAGGCGGTAGTCATGAAGGTCTTTATATTGCCAAAGAAGGTAAGAACAAAGGTAAAATAGAAGGAGTGGACGACCAGGGTAATACTTATCGTCCGTTGGATCTTTCTATTACTAAAAATGTGTTTGCTCTTATTATATCCGCTTTTGTTTGTGCGTTTTGTGTATTTTCCGTAGCACGGTGGTATCGCCGCAATCGGTTCAAAGCGCCCCGGAAAGGGAGCGGTATCATGGAGTTTGTTATTGAAATGATTTATCGGGATGTCATTAAAAGCACATTAGGAGATAAAGCTTCCCGTTTCGCACCTTATTTGCTTACGGTTTTCTTTTTCATCCTTACGATGAATCTGATGGGGCTTATTGTTATTTTTCCGGGCGGAGCCAATCTTACGGGTAACATTTCCATAACACTGGTATTGGCCGTATGTACTTTTATCATGGTAAACGTACTGGGGACAAAAGGATATTGGAAAGAAGTATTCTGGCCCGATGTTCCTACCTGGCTTAAATTTCCTGTACCCATCATGCCTATTATCGAGATATTCGGGGTATTTACCAAACCGGCAGCATTGATGGTGCGTCTTTTTGCCAATATGATGGGAGGGCACCTTATTATCCTTGCATTGATATCTCTGATATTCATATTCGGTTCTATGGGAGTTGCCGTCTTAAGCGGGACGACTGTGATCTCGGTATTGTTTTCGCTTTTTATGATGCTTATAGATACATTGGTATCTTTTATCCAGGCATATGTATTTACCATGCTTTCGACCCTGTTTATCGCTTTGGCACAGGTAAAAGAGCATCAGAAAGAAACAAGATAATAAGAATGTATAACTTTTAAACAACAAAACTATGTTAGGAATGATTTTATTACAAGCAGCAGCCGGCGTAGGCCTGGCTAAATTGGGAGCCTGTATTGGTGCTGCCATAGCAGCTATCGGAGCTGGTATCGGTATTGGTAAGATTGGTTCTTCGGCTATGGAAGCCATCGCCCGCCAGCCGGAATCTACTAACGATATTCGTAGTAACATGATTGTGATCGCCGCATTGGTTGAAGGTGTGGCTTTGTTCGCAGTTATTGTTTGTATCATGTCCTTATTCATTTAATAAAATATGGAACTGTTCACGCCCGAATTGGGATTGGTCTTTTGGATGTTCGTGGTTTTCGCGATTCTTTTTGCCATTCTTGCAAAATTCGCCTGGCCGTTTATAATTCGCAGCATCGATGAGCGGGCTGCCTTTATTGACAGGGGAGTCGAATATGCCGAAGAAGCTAAAAATCGTCTCGATAAAGCCGAAGAAGAAGCCCATGCCCTTTTGGTCGAAGCGCAAAAACAACAATTGGATATTCTTCGCGAAGCTGCCCAGCTCAAGTCTCAGATTATAGAAGAGGCACGTAAGGCAGCCGGTGTCGAAGCCAAGAAAGTGATGGACGCTGCGGCCGTGTCGATTGAACAGGCCCGTAAGGAGTCGGAATTACAGTTCCGTACCGAAGTAAGTACGTTCGCATTGCAGATTGCGGAAAAAATGATGCGAAAAGAACTGTCGAGTGACAAGGCACAGGCCGAAATGATCGACAAACTGTTGAATGATATAGAGAATAAAAATTAACCGTTATGAACGAAGGATTGATACCTAGCAGATATGCCAAAGCGTTGTATAAGTTTGCAACGGAAAAAGGTTCTGCACAAAAGGTTTACAATGAGTTGGGCGATTTGGTGAATAGCTTTTCTACTCATCCGGCATTAGGCAAGGCTATGGGAAATCCGGCTTTACCGGCCAGGGACAAAGAGCAACTCTTGGCAACGGCAATGGGAGGTAATCCCGATGACAGCCTCCTTCGTTTCGTTCGTTTAGTTATCCGAAACCGTCGTGAGTCATTTATGAGAGCCATTGCGCTCACGTATCAGAGTATTTACCGGGAGGCCAATAACATTGCCCGTATTACGGTCGTTACTGCGGTGACTCTGGGCAGTGAAGTGCTGGATAAGATAAAGGCTCTTATGCAATCTAAAACAGACAAGACGCTGGAATTTGTATATGTGACCGATCCTTCTATTATCGGGGGATTCATCCTGAAGGTAGATTCCATGCAACTGGATGCTTCGGTAAATAATGAATTAAAGAAATTGCGTTTAAAATTAATAAACAGCAAGTGATATGATTAAACCAAGTGAGATATCAGATATTTTAAAGCAACAGCTCGACGAGGTTGACTCAAAAATAGATTTCGAAGAAGTAGGTACCGTGCTCGAAGTTGGGGACGGTGTCGCTCATGTTTACGGATTGGATAATGTACAATCCAGTGAACTGGTCGAATTTGAGAATGGAGTACGTGGCGTGGCGATGAATCTGGAAGAAAGTAATGTGGGGGTTATTTTGCTCAATAATGTGGATAAAGTGACTGAAAACATGACTGTGCGCCGTACGGGAGAGATTGCTTCTTTACCGGTAGGCGAAGGCTTGCTGGGCCGTGTTATCAATACGTTGGGCGAACCTATTGACGGAGCAGGTCCTATCCAGGGTGAAACGGTGAGGCTTCCGCTGGAACGTAAAGCTCCCGGAGTAATTTTCAGGCAGCCGGTGAACGAACCGTTACAGACAGGTATCAAGGCTGTAGATTCTATGGTACCTATCGGACGCGGACAACGTGAGCTGATTATCGGTGACCGCCAGATCGGTAAAACATCTATTGCTATAGATACGATTATTAATCAACGTGAGAATTATAAAAACGGCAAACCTCTCTATTGCATCTATGTGGCAATAGGGCAGAAGGCTTCTTCGGTTGCGGCTTTGGTCAATACTTTGCGTGAACATGGTGCTTTGGATTATACGGTAATACTTGCAGCCAATGCTTCCGATTCGGCAGCGATGCGTTATTATGCGCCTTTTGCGGGTGCTGCTATCGGTGAGTATTTTCGTGATAGCGGACGGCATGCGCTTGTCGTTTATGACGATTTGTCTAAGCAAGCCGTATCATATCGTGAAATTTCTTTGATTCTCCGTCGTCCTTCAGGACGTGAGGCCTATCCTGGCGATATTTTCTATTTGCACTCCCGTTTGTTGGAACGTGCGGCAAAAATCATTGCCAATGATCAGGTGGCTGCGACAATGAACGATCTTCCCGAAGCGATGAAACCTTTGGTAAAAGGCGGAGGCTCGCTTACGGCACTCCCTATTATCGAAACTCAGGCTGGTGACGTATCGGCGTATATTCCTACTAATGTTATCTCTATTACCGACGGACAGATATTTTTGGAAACAGCTCTGTTCAATCAGGGTGTGAGGCCCGCTATCAATGTAGGTATTTCTGTATCCCGTGTAGGTGGTAATGCCCAGCTGAAAGCAATGAAAAAAGTAGCCGGCACGTTAAAGATAGACCAGGCTCAGTTCCGGGAACTGGAATCATTTACCAAGTTCGGTGGAGATATAGATCCGGTTACAGCTATGGTTATCGATAAAGGACGCAAGAATGAACGTATTCTTATACAGCCTCAATATTCTCCTGTGCCAGTAGAAGATGAAATTGCCATTATTTATTGCGGAACTCACGGCTTATTACAGTCGGTTCCTTTAGATAAGGTTACTGATTTTGAAAAGTTGTTCTTACAGATATTAAAAGCTAAATATGACCACGAAGTGATGGATGAGTTACGTGCCGGCCGTCTTACCGACGAAGTTTCGGCCCGTATCGAAGAAGTTGCGACAGAAGTGGCAAACCGATTTAAGGAGTAAGAGATATGGCATCAATGCGCGAACTGAAGGGAAGGATAGGCTCTGTCGCTTCTTCCGAAAAAATCACCGGAGCCATGAAGATGATATCTTCTGCGAAGATGCATAAGACCGAACTGGCTGTGCGTCGCGTAAGACCGTTCCGGAATCAGATTCAGAATACAATCAATAATTTGTTGGCTTCCGACGGGGAATACGAATCTCTGTTGACCGAAAAGCGTGCGGTGAAACGTGTGGCTTTAGTCGTGTTAGGCTCTGACGAAGGATTGTGCGGCGCATTCAATATCAATATATCGAAACTGTTACTGGAAACCATCCGTTCGATTAAAGAGTCGTCCGGGGGGGATATATCGTTTGTCATTTACCCGGTCGGGAAAAAGATCGTTGTTTTTACCGAAAAACTGAAAGGAGACGATATAGAGGTTGCCGATATTCCTTATATGACAGCGAAAAGCGTACCATCGGATGTCAGCCGTTTTTGCAAGGAGCTTATAGAATCTTTCGAGAAACAGGACGTGGATCGGGTTGTGCTGATATATACCCATTTTATCAGTATTAGCAAACAGGTTTTTACATCTTTGGATTTTCTTCCGATAGAAGCTTCTAATCTGGGGAATCCGGAGGAAGCCAAAGTGAAGAATAAACCGTATATTTTCGAACCTGACGGGAATACGATATATAATACCGTACTTCCGTTATATCTGCTGGCAACTTTGCAGGAGGTGGTCAGTGAGAGCCAGGCTTCGGAACAAGCGTCCCGTGTTATGGCGATGCAATCGGCCAACGACAATGCACACAAATTGTTGGAAGAGTTGCAACTGGAATATAATAAACTGCGCCAGCAGAGTATTACTACCGAGTTGCTGGATATTCTCGGAGGCAAGGTTGAATAGAAAAATGATAAGATAAAGGACGGAGAAACCGGAAGTGCACGGTTTCTCTATTTATGATATGCGAATTAATTTGAGTTTTTAACCTAAAATAGATCAGTTCTATAAAGAAATTTATGGGAAGTTTTAAAAATTACATCACCTCTTTTTTCAGTGGCTTGAAGAGCTTGCTAAAAGGCATGCAGGTTACAGGAAAAGAGTTCGTTACTAAAAAAGTGACCGAGCAGTATCCCGAAAACAGGGCTACATTGAAAATCCCCGAGAGGTTCAGGGCAAAACTTACTCTTATCTATGATGAGAACGGACAGCACAAATGTATTGCTTGTGGTATTTGCCAGAATAATTGTCCGAATGGTACTATTACCATTGAGTCTTCCAAGATTACTACAGAGGAAGGAAAAACAAAAAAAGTGTTGGATAAATATTTATATGATTTGGGAAGTTGTACTTTCTGTCAGTTGTGTGTAACTACTTGCCCTCATAATGCGCTTGAGTTCACCAACGATTTCGAACAGGCAGTATATAACCGTGAGAAACTGGTAAAACAACTGAATCGTCCGTCCGACAATAAACCGGTGGAAAAATAATAATATTATGGAACAAATAGCAAATCAAGTTATTTTTTATTTGTTGTCGGCAGCTATTATCATCTTTTCGGTGATGACAGTGACAACAAGGCGTATCCTCAGAGCTGCCACTTACCTTCTTTTCGTACTTTTCGCGACGGCAGGTATATATTTTCAGCTCGATTATACATTCCTGGGAGCGGTACAGATAGCTGTTTACGCAGGAGGTATCATCGTGTTATTCGTTTTCTCTATTCTGCTGACCAGCCATCCGGGCGAGAAATCATCGGTTATTACGAGTAAAAAACGGTGGTTGGGATTGTCGGCTGCTATAGTCGGTACGCTCGTCTGCGGTTATACATTACTCACTTATCCGTTCTTTACGAAGCCTTTAATAGGAGGAGAAGTAAACATGAAACTGATAGGTAATACGTTGATGGGAATGGATAAATACCAGTATCTTTTGCCTTTCGAGGCGATCAGTGTTTTATTGCTGGCTTGTATAATTGGTGGCATTTTGATTGCCCGTAAAAGATAAATGAATATGGAAATACCTATGATTTATTATCTGGTGGTCAGTACCATCATGTTTTTTGCCGGAGTTTACGGTTTTATCACCCGTAAGAATATGCTGGCTATGCTTATTTCTCTGGAGTTGATGCTTAATGCCGTGGATATCAATTTCGTGGTGTTTAACCGTTATCTTTATCCCGAAGCGCTGGAAGGACATTTCTTTACGCTTTTCGCGATAGGAATTGCGGCGGCCGAGACGGCTCTTGCCATTGCCATCATACTCAATATTTTCCGCAATATTCAGAATGTTGAAGTG
Organism: Barnesiella propionica; assembly: GCF_025567045.1. Taxonomy (NCBI): domain Bacteria; kingdom Pseudomonadati; phylum Bacteroidota; class Bacteroidia; order Bacteroidales; family Barnesiellaceae; genus Barnesiella; species Barnesiella propionica. The sequence continues at coordinate 103,959 of NZ_JAOQJK010000004.1, forward strand.
AAAAACCTTGATAAAATGAAATTTTGATTATTGCTTAAAGAAAACAGATTATGGAATATTCAATTATAATACTTTTGTTACCGCTGGCCATGTTCCTCCTTCTGGGACTGGCGGGCTATAAAATGAGTAAACGCTTTGCGGGTATATTGGGAACTCTGGGTATGGCTGTGACGGCAGCCCTGGCCTATACGGTGGCTTTCCAGTATTTCACGATGCCCCGCGTAGATGGTGTATATCCTACACTTCAACCTCTTAATTTCGTATGGTTGCGTTTTACCGAGTATCTGCATATCGATTTGGGTATCTTGTTAGATCCTATTTCGGTGATGATGCTGGTGGTGATAACGACTGTTTCCCTTATGGTGCATATTTACAGTTTGGGTTACATGCATGGTGAGACCGGTTTCCAGCGTTATTATGCGTTCCTTTCGTTATTCAGTTTCTCGATGCTGGGTCTCGTTGTCGCTACAAATATTTTCCAAATGTATATATTCTGGGAGCTTGTAGGTGTATCTTCTTATCTTCTTATCGGGTTTTATTATACTAAGGCTGCTGCGGTTTCTGCTTCCAAAAAGGCATTTATTGTTACCCGTTTTGCCGATCTCGGTTTCCTGATAGGTATTCTTATCCTGTCGTTCTTTACCGAGACCTTCAATTTCGAGGCTCTCACGAGCAATCCCGGTGCAGTTCTTGCCAGTACGGCAGGTAAGTCTTTCATGGGACTTTCGGTTCTTACCTGGGCTATGGCTCTTATCTTTATGGGAGGTGCAGGTAAATCGGCCATGTTCCCGTTGCATATCTGGCTGCCCGATGCCATGGAAGGTCCTACTCCCGTATCGGCCCTTATACATGCAGCTACGATGGTCGTTGCCGGTGTATATTTGGTAGCCCGTTTGTTCCCGATTTATTTTGTGACTCCGGAAGTCTTGCACATGATTGCCTACATAGGTGCGTTTACCGCTCTTTTTGCGGCGGTCATCGCATGTGTACAGACCGATATAAAACGGGTGCTGGCTTTTTCTACCATTTCGCAGATTGCTTTTATGATGGTATCTTTAGGTGTAGTGGTCAGTATGTCGGGTCATGGCAGCGTAGGTTATATGGCTTCTATGTTCCACTTGTTCACTCATGCTATGTTTAAAGCATTATTGTTTTTGGGAGCCGGTGCCATTATTCATGCCGTACATTCCAATGAAATGTCTGCTATGGGCAATCTTCGCAAATATATGCCAGTTACCCATATCACATTCCTTATCGCGTGTCTGGCTATCGCCGGTATCTATCCGTTCTCCGGATTTTTCAGTAAGGATGAGATATTGAGCGCAGCGTTCCAGTTTAGTCCTTATATGGGTATCTGGATGACATTTGTTGCCGGGCTTACCGCATTTTATATGTTCCGTTTGTATTACCGTATTTTCTGGTGGAATAAACCTGATTTCGAACATACTCCTCACGAAGCTCCGCTTACTATGACTATTCCGTTGATGTTCCTGGCAGCCGTTACCTGTGTAGCCGGATTCATACCTTTCGGAGATTTCGTAAGCAGCAACGAAGAAATTTACCACATACATATCAATATGACGGTAGCTGCTACCAGTATAATCGTCGCGGTGATCGCTATCGCTTTGGCAACGTGGTTGTATCGTAAAGAAAATAACAAACCTACAGCTATGGCGAATGCGGTACGCGGATTCTATACGGCTGCATACCATCGTTTTTATATCGACGAAGTTTATCAGTTTATTACACATAAGATCATCTTTAATATCATTTGTACCTCTATTGCATGGTTCGACCGTCATATTATAGACGGAACCATGGATATGTTCGCTACCGTGACCAACAGCGTCTCGTATCGTATCCGTAAGCTGCAATCCGGTTATATACAATCTTACGTATGGATATTTCTCATGGGAGCGCTTGTAATAGCCGTATTGGCGATATGCTTGTAAAAACTAATGGTTGAAAGATATTTATAAAAAAAATTACTATGAATTTTCTATCTTTATTTGTGCTTATTCCTCTTTTGATGATGCTGGGACTGGCCTTGTCAAAGAATATGAAACAGATACGTACGGTAGCAGTAGTCGGCTCAACCATTCAGTTGTTGCTTGCCATTGGTACTGTGGTACTTTATTTACAGGAACGTGTGGCGGGAAATACCGATGAAATGTTGTTTGTCGCAAAGACGATGTGGTTCGCTCCGCTTAATATCCATTATGCGGTAGGTGTGGACGGTATATCGGTCGCCATGTTGTTATTGTCGGCTATCATTGTATTTGCAGGCGTTTTTGCATCCTGGAAGATACAACCGCTACCCAAAGAATTTTTCCTGTGGCTTATTTTATTATCGATAGGTGTTTTCGGTTTCTTTATTTCCATAGACCTGTTCACGATGTTCATGTTCTATGAAGTAGCCCTTATTCCTATGTACTTGCTTATAGGCGTATGGGGAAGCGGTAACAAGAATTATTCGGCGATGAAGCTGACGCTCATGCTGATGGGAGGCTCTGCATTCCTGCTCGTGGGTATTCTGGGAATATATTTCCATTCTTCGGTGGATGGCAACTTTACGATGAACATACTGGAAATTGCCAAGAATAATGCGATACCTCCTTTTGTCCAGAATTATTTATTTCCGCTGACGTTTGTAGGATTCGGTGTGCTGGGAGCTATGTTCCCGTTCCATACTTGGTCTCCCGACGGTCATGCTTCGGCTCCTACTGCAGTGTCCATGTTGCACGCCGGAGTTCTGATGAAACTGGGAGGTTACGGATGTTTCCGTGTTGCGATTTATCTGATGCCTCAGGCTGCTCAGGAGTTAGCTTGGATATTCCTTATCCTGACGGGTATCAGCGTGGTTTACGGGGCGTTCAGCGCTTGTGTCCAGAAAGACTTGAAATATATTAATGCATATTCTTCGGTAAGTCACTGCGGGCTGGTATTGTTTGCAATCCTTATGCTCAATACGACAGCTATGACAGGTGCTGTCCTTCAGATGTTGTCGCACGGTCTTATGACAGCTCTTTTCTTTGCGCTTATAGGCATGATATACGGACGTACACATACTCGTATGATTACTGAAATGGGAGGGTTGATGAAAATCATGCCGTTTCTTTCGGTATGTTATGTAATCGCCGGTTTCGCTTCTCTGGGTTTACCGGGACTTAGCGGATTCATTGCTGAAATGACGATTTTTGTCGGCTCGTTCCAGCATACCGATACATTCCATCGCGTATTGACGATTCTCGCTTGTACTTCTATTGTGATCACTGCCGTATATATACTGCGTGTCGTAGGAAAATTGCTGTACGGGAAGGTACAGAACGAGCATCATCGCGAACTTACCGATGCAACCTGGTTTGAAAAATTGTCGGCTGTTACATTGATAGTGGCTGTCGCCGGACTGGGTTCTGTTCCGGGTTGGATATCGGATATGATTAGTAAAAGTATAACCACAATTATTGAACGCTTATAAAATACAGAGTATGGACTATTCACAATTTTTATACATGCGCGGAGAGTTGTCGCTGTTGTTGGTATTCGTACTGATATTCCTGTTCGACACGTTCGGCTCGGAGAAGAGTAAAAAATATTTCTCCGTAACCGCCTGCCTTCTCTTTGCGGCACACACTATTTATAACATTATGCCCGCCGGTGATGCAACTGCATTCGCAGGAATGTACCATACATCGCCTATTATTTCGATTGTTAAAACCATACTTAATATCGGTACTTTAGCCGTTTTGATACAGGCGACAGGCTGGGTGGACACCGACGGTATAAAAATACGCCGGGGAGAGTTTTATGAACTTATTCTCATTACCTTGTTCGGAATGTACCTGATGATATCTTCCGGTCACTTCCTGCTTTTCTTTATCGGTCTGGAAACGGCTTCTTTACCGATGGCTGCTTTGGTCTCTTATAACAAGAGCAAAGAAGAATCTTTCGAGGCCGGTGCAAAATACCTGTTTACCGCCGTATTTTCTTCAGCTGTATTGCTGATGGGTATTTCTTTTGTGTACGGAATCGTCGGTTCGTTGTATTTTTCTGATATAGCCGGTATGATAGCCATGAATAACAGTGCTTTACTGATCGTTGCTCTTGTTTTCTTTATGGCCGGCATGGGATTCAAATTGTCTTTGGTTCCCTTCCATTTGTGGACTGCCGATGTTTATCAGGGAGCACCGACGCAGGTAACTTCATATCTCTCTGTAATATCCAAGGGAGCGGGTGCATTTGCTTTTATGCTTATTCTTTTTCATGCTTTCGGAACGATAGAGGTCGTATGGCAGAATATCCTGTGGGGTATTGTTGCTGTGACTATAACAGTTGCCAACCTGTTCGCTATTCGCCAAAAGAACTTGAAGCGTTTCCTTGCATTCTCTTCCATATCACAGGCCGGTTATATTATGCTGGGTGTTATGGCCGGAAGCGCTTATGGTATGGCATCGTTGGTGTATTACATTCTGGTTTATATTTTTTCCAATCTGGCTGCCTTCGGGGTTATCTCGGCTATAGAGAACAAGACCGGAAAAGTCAATATGGATGATTATAACGGATTGTATTCTACCAATCCTAAATTGAGTTGGGTCATGATGCTGGCTATGTTTTCTCTGGCCGGTATTCCTCCGTTCGCCGGATTCTTTAGCAAATTCTTTATTTTTGCTGCTGCAGCCCGCGAAGGTTTCTATGTGCTGGTTCTTATCGCTTTGATAAATACGATTATTTCGCTTTACTACTATTTGCTGGTCGTGAAAGCTATGTTTATCAATACGAGCGAAAATCCTGTTCCTGCATTCCGCAGTGATAATGCTGCCCGTCTGGGACTGGTCGTATGTCTGGGCGGAGTATTGTTGCTGGGTATTCTGAGCATCGTATTCAGTTTCATATCGGAATATAGTTTCGGAATTATCTGATACTATTAAAATATAATTATAAAAGGATCTCTTCCGACAGGAGAGGTCCTTTTTCTATTCCCGGAAATTTGTGCTACTTTTGTTCTGAAAAAATATATTTGATGAAATATAGAAATGTTTTTATCGATCTGGATGATACTTTATGGGATTTTAAATCCAGTTCGGCTGTCGCTCTGAAAAATTTATATGATAAATATGATTTGGATCACTTATTTCCCTCCTTTGAGGAATTCAGGGGATTATATATGAGAAAGAATCATGAATTATGGGAGCTTTACCATCATGGCAATATTACGAAAGATGAATTGATAGTGGAACGTTTCCGCTTTCTTTTGAAACAATCCGGTTATCAGGATGGGGAAGACTGTTATGCTTTGGAGTTAAATGAAAGTTATCTGATGCTTTTATCGGAACAAACATTATTGGTTCCGTATGCCATAGAGTTGTTGGAATATTTGAAAGCAAAGAATTACCGTTTATTCGTTTTAAGCAATGGTTTTACCGAGACCCAGTATAGAAAATTGCGTTCCGGAGGGTTGGAGTCTTATTTTGACAGAATAGTGTTGTCGGATGAAATTGGTGTGACAAAACCTAATCCGGAACTTTTTCGCTATGCGCTGGAAGTGACCGGTTCACAGATTGAAGATACCCTTATGATAGGGGACAATTATGATGCTGATATTATGGGGGCCCGTAACAGTGGCTGGGGACAGATTTATTATAATCCGGAGAATGTGCCGGTAACAGGAGTGATACCTGATTATATGGTCGGGGATCTGAGGGATATCATGACTATTTTATAGGAAAGGGATATGAAAGAAACGTTGATAATAAGGTCGGCAACAGAAAATGATGCGGAAGACATATTACGTATTTACTCATATTATGTCATGAATACGGTTATAACATTCGAATATACGGTTCCGTCTCTGGACGATTTTAGAGAACGTATAAGAAATATAATCTCTGTTTACCCTTTTTTGGTATGTCTCGTGAATGGTCGTATAGCAGGATATGCTTATGCATCGCCTCATATGGAACGTGCAGCTTATCACTGGAATGCGGTATTGTCGGTTTATCTCGAGAATAAATATACGGGACAAGGTATTGGTTCTATTTTATATGAAACTTTAATGGATATACTGAAAAAACAACATGTACAAAATGTATATGGTATTGTAACATATCCAAATATACCGAGTGAGAAACTTCATCTGAAAACCGGTTTCACCCCCGTAGGAATCTTTCATCATACGGGATTTAAATACAACCGTTGGCATGATGTAATCTGGTATGAGAAATTTATAGGAGACAATGAAAAAGAGCCGGAACCTTTGGTTGCTTATTCCCATGTGGAGGGGAATTTATTAAAAGTCGTTTTGGAAAATAATTGAAAATAAGGAACCGATCTCTGAAAAAAAGAATTTTCTTTAATCGAATTTTTTTAAAAAAGTAAGAATTTGTTTTTAAGAAATATATTATCTTTGATACTCGGAAATGAGTACTAATTCATCAAAATTATACAGCTATGTTAAGTAAAAAAATGGAAGAGGCATTAAATGCTCAGATTAATGCGGAATTTTGGTCGGCTTATCTTTATCTTTCTATGTCCGCACATTTTGCGGCAGCTGGAAATTCGGGTTTTGCAAACTGGTTTGAAGTGCAATTCAAAGAGGAACAGGATCATGCAGCTATTTTTACCAAATATATTCTTTCCCGTGGCGGCAAAGTTATGCTGAAACCTATCGACGGCGTAAAGACGGAATGGACGTCCCCGTTGAATGCTTTTGAAGATACGTTGGAACATGAACAAAAAGTTACGGCGATGATCAATAACTTGTATGCGATTGCTACGGAAGAGCATGATTATGCTACGCAGAGCATGCTGAAATGGTTTATCGATGAACAGGTTGAAGAAGAAGAAACAGCACAAGGCTTGATAGATAGTCTCAAAATGATCAAAGATAACGGTTTCGGACTGTACATGCTGGATAAGGAGTTAAAAGTCCGTGCTTATACTCAGGCTGCTCCGCTTGCCGGAAGTGCAGAATAATTTTAATATGTTATCATAGAGCCCTCTTTTTGAGGGCTTTTTTTGTTTTACGATAATTGTTTTATCGCATGGTCTTATTATGACAGGAAGATATTTTTGTCTATCAAAAAATGCCTGTCAGAAATACTTTAACTTTACGGAACGCGGTCGATATTTATAAATCGGGATTGCAGGATGAACAAGCCCTGAAATTGATTGAAGAAACGGTAGCAGATGCAATTTTACAGTCGTTGTCACCTGAATATATGGGATGTGGCCTTTATGAGGCGACCGGGCATATAGAATGCGAACCGTCTATAGATGCCGATTATTGTTTCCGAAAGTGGGGTTATATAGAAGAAAGTAATTATTTTGAACCTTCTTTTTTTGTTTGTACAAGCTGTGATTTGGAAATTGTCCTGTGGATTACCGGCGATCATGGCGAACCTTACTATCTCGATACTACCGAACTGGAGAGATACTTTTGTAAATCAGAGAGATTGTTATAGGATAACTGCTTTGTTTTTGTCCGATATTGGGTAAAAGAATTACTTTTGTATATAAAGAAGAACGGAGGATGAAAAAGCTCGTATGGTTGTCGGTTTTACTTTTTTCTTTCATATCTTGTCATCGGCAAGATATAAAAGAAATATTATGGGAAGCGGAAGAGTTATCAGACAGAAATCCCGACAGTGTACTCCTGATTCTGGAACAAATCGATTATCCTCAGAAATTGCGGCCTAATGAGAAGGCATTATTCGGTTTCTTAAAGGCCAGAGCAGATGTTATGCTGGGAAAATCTATGGCAAGCGATTCTCTAATTTTATACACATTAGATTATTATAAAGAAAATAATGATAGCATACGGTTGCTCAAGTCATATATTCCGGCTTTCCATTTTTATAAATGGAAGGGTGATACGCTCCATATGCTTCGCATCTGGAATAAAGGACTGTCTTTAGCTGTGGATTTGGAAGATAGTATTTCCATATCTTCTTTTTATGATATAATGGCTTATTGTCGTTTTAATCTGGGCAGAGATAATCCGGAATCTGTGGGTTATTTTAAGAAAAGCCTGAATTATCAGGATAAATCGAAGACATATTATATGCTCGGTCTCTGTTATGATACGATAGATAATGATTCTTTATACAATTATCTGGAGAAAGGAATAAAGGTAGCTTTGCAGCAAGAAAAAGATACATTAATAGCTTGTCATTACCTGCGTAATTATGCAGGTATAATGGTAAAGAGAAACAAAAGAGATAAAGCGATGGAATTAATCAGGCATACCTACCGTTTGTCTCCGTATTATAAGAACGTATTTGCTAATGATCTGATAATAGCTGAAATCTTTATTCGGGAGAATAACATGGATTCGGCTATGTTTTATCTCGATAAAGGAGAACAGGATAATCTTAATATGAGTTTCGGTAAAAGTTCACAAGAAAATTTTACTCTTAAGAATCTCTCCGCATTATATAGAAGTATTGTTAATTATACACGTAATCGTACATTGGATGTTCTCCCTATAGTCCGCTATAACGATTCCATTTATGTGGACATTAGAGAACAGTATAAACGGCTTCGGGAAAAAGATGAGATCCGAAATCAATTGGAACGCCAGAATCTGTTATTGGCAATAGACCGGCAACGTATATTTTTCGGGTCTTTAGCTTGCATTGTCCTTTTGATATTAATTATCGGGGCGATTTGTTTGTCTATTCGTAATCATCACTATAAGTTGGCTGAAGCGGAAGAACGTGTGGAGGTATTGACGCGCCTTTTGGACGATGCTGTAAAAACAAACCCGGGAAAGGGACCTGACGGTAATCTTTTTAAGAAAATATTATTACAACAGTTAGGCATCATACGTTTGGTTGCTGTATCTCCTTCGGTACATAACCGGGAACTTTTACGTCGTATGGCGGAGATAACCGATAAAGAATTACCTGTGGAATCATTATTGGTGTGGGATGACCTTTATTCAGTTATCGATTCGGCATATAATGGTTTTTATTCTGGGATGGTAAATCTGTATAAAGATATACTGAATGAAAAAGAGATACAGCTTTGTTGCCTGTTATGTGCCGGGTTTTCCACAAAAGAGATAAGTGTAGTTGCACAACAAAGCGTACCTACGGTTTACCAGCGTAAAACAACCATTCGCAGAAAGTTAGGAATGGATGAAAAAGAAGATATTGTCATTTTTATCGCCTCCAAAATATATATGTAATTCTCATATATAGATCATAAATTCATTTATATAGAATTTTTCTGAAATATACTGTTGTAATATAATGATAACTAGTGTATTATATAAATTAACTCAGAAAAAAATATAAGGTTATAGAATGAATCAACCTCACAAATAACTTAATTTTGATTCCGGCCCGTAATAAAGATTTGGGTGTTTTCTCTTTTAAATAAAATATATACCATTTTGCAATTTTATTTTTTGTATTGATATTGTAAATTATAAAAAATAGATTATGAAATTTTTTATCGTATTAATTGTCATTTTTATGTCGGTTACCTTTTCGGTTTTTTCCATAAACGATATAGCAGATTTTAAAGTCAGGAGTATAGAACGCAGGATCGTTGAGTATAAAGATACGTTCGATTTGTCTTCTCCGCTGAATTCATTCCTGACATTTGAATACTTAATAGTGAATGGAAAACGGGGTTTACAAAGAGAGGCGTCTTCATATCGTATAAAATCATATATGGCTAAGTCTGGTGCTCCAGCTGTGCAGATTAATGAAAGTAAGAGGAATGGTATACTGCACCGAACGATCCGGGAAGTATGGACTTATAAAGATTCAGTAGCAGCTGTTATAACAGATTATGTCGATTCTCTTTGTTTGATCAGATTTATGAGCTGTGAGGACGGAAAATGGCTTAATGCCGGAGAGGATATGAGTGTAACTCTTTTAAATGCGCGGAATGTCGTAAGAGAGAAATCACATAATTTTCTCTCTATGTTACGAAGAGTGCAATGCTTGAAATATGTACCTTCTGATACTTTGTCGTTTGTCAATTATTTAAATGAAGCAGGAATGGAACCGGAAGATTATTTGTTAAGGATGTTGGAGAAGCATAAGCTATTGATATATGGTGAAGTGCATAGGCGCAGAATATCGTGGGAGTTGATGAAGAGGGTAATCAGTGATCCCCGGTTTTACAAAACCACAGGAACTGTTTATATGGAATTATCGACCGATAAGCAAAAAGAATTGGACCGTTTTTTTGATAATGAAACTATCAAGCCGGATATTATTCTGAGTATATTTCAGGATGTTCAGATAAATGGATGGTATGACCGGGGTATGTATGAGTTTATACTTGAGTTGTGGAAGCTGAATAAAAGTTTATCCCCAAAAGACCGGATACGTGTTGTGGCAGTAGATATGCCACGTCCTTTCAGTTCTTTATATAGTAAAGAAGAATATAGTGATTTTTTCGATAATACTGAAGACCGTAATAACTGGATGGCGGACCAAATAGAAAGAGATATGCGCTCTGCTATTCATACACAGAGCCATTTGTTTATCGTAGGATGTGCACACGCGTATAAATCCAGTGTCCCTGGTATTGCTTCTGCAGCTTCGGGAGAGGATGCCCGTTTGACGGTCGCGGCGCAGTTAGCGGGACGTTTTAAACAAGAAGATGTATTTACCGTATTTTCTCATACTGCAATCATCAGTAATAATGGTGTGATTCATGGTAAAATAAGACACGGTGTCTTTGATTATGCTTTTATGAGAACCGGATATAAACCTGTTGCTTTCAGTTTGCAGAAAAGTCCTTTTGGGATGGAGCCTTTCGATGGGATTTATGAAATAAGTTATAACGAGAGTGCTGGTAATTATGTCGATAATTTTGATGGTTATATTTTTCTCGAGCCGTTGGAGAATGAGGAATCAGAATATATTCTTTATGATATATTCACAGACGATTACGTGCAGGAACTGAAAAGAAGGGCTGTTATATCAGATTCGGAACATGAACGATGGTATGGTCTCCCTGTAAAAGATTTGACAAAAGAAGCTATTATTTCTAATTTAAAAAAAGCTACAGAGGGGAAGAAGCGGTGGGAGGCTCTTTTTCGGTAATTGATAATATGAAATAAAAAAACAGACTGTTGCAAAACAGTCTGTTTTCGTTATGTGAGGTAAGTACGACTTATTTACTTAAAGCTTGAGTAACGTCTACGTGTTGGAGTGCATATGGCTCATCCTATCCGCGTTATACCGTATGAAGCAGCGATGTGGCATCTATACAACCTATATCTATTATTTGGTAAATATCTGTATTATACTTAAATGATCAAAAGAACATTCGAGCTTATTAGTTACTTTACCAAACAGGTTTTCTAACGCATATTTAAAATTAAAGTAATAGGATGTTGTTTTTTATAAGTTTTATAATGATTATTTCCTTTATGCACAGAGATTACTAAAATGTAGTAAATCATAATGGGACATACCATGATTTTGGTGATGTCTAGATTTTATTTGATTTTATTTATATAACCTTTTCCATTACATGCAGGACATTTGTCATGGCTGTGGGAGGCTGGAACGGTTCTGTCGCACTCGTGACATATGTATGATCCGGTTCCATAATTTGGAGTGCTACATCCTGCAATCCATCCTTTTCCTTTACACATAGAACAGGCTTGTTTATAGGTTGAAAAATTATTTGTTGTATTATCAGAATTGCTATCTATATAATATGGAGGAGGGGTCGAAGAGGATAAGTCAAATATATAAAGAAGGGAAGCTCCATCTAAATAAAGACAGAAACTATAATTTTTTTTAGATAAAAATATTGCATTTTTTTCTCCTGGATTTTGGTATAAGATTAGATCATTGCCATAATTGGGATTTTCTAGTTTAAAATTTAGTATACTACCCATCACATTTAATGAAATACCATTTTCAATAAACGATAATGTAGACATAGCTCCTGTTGCTCTTTCTTTGTACAAGTAGTTTTGGGCGGACAATAAATTCTGAGAAATATAATAAATTAAAAAAAAGAATAAAAATAAAGATTTTTTCATGTGAAAATTATAATTATGTATTTTATATTTACTTTTTATTTAAATATATATAATTAGTTTCATGCCTTCATAGACCTTTATGGATGATAGTTTATTCCATCTTAAAATGTCTAAGATTGTTGTTTTATAAAGTGCAGCAATTTTTGCCATAGTTTCTCCTTGTTCTACCGTGTGTTCGACTCTCATTGTTGACTCTTTTTTAGAAGATTGCTTTTGGGGAATAGATCGTTCTTGCTGATAATTTACAGCAAATTCTGAAGCTGTTTCAGGCTGTTGAATGTTTGTGCTTTCCATTTCATTATGTAAAAAATGTCTATTTTCTAAATGTTTACATTCTGAATTAATAAATAGAGGGGTTCCTTCTACTATGTATTTGTTTTGTCCAAAGAGATAACACGACCAGCTTTTATTATAAATCACTCCGTCTGTTAATGCTATAGCTCCGGGGTATTGTTCTATTGCATTATCAATTGCTTCTTTCATGTCTGGAATACCTGGAATAAATAGTACAGACCATTTTGAGTCTACTCCTTTTACTCTTTTTGTAGCTTTTTGAAAATTACCACCTTGATTCGTAATAGGTACATTTTTTGATGAGATAATGGTAAAGTCAATGATTCTTCGAGAACAACTTGATAGTATTATAATACTAATAAATAATACTCCTTGTAATAAATGCCTTTTCATTGCAGTTTTGATTTAATGTATAATTGAATATAAATATGTGTACTGTAATTTTGTTTTTAAAGCTCTTAATTCAAAGTTTTATTTGATTATTTAGACTATATTGTCTTTTACGTTTTTTAAAAGTTTAATGGAATTTTCCTATATAATCTGATTCAATAGTTGAAAGAACTAGTCATTGTGCTAAATATATGCTTGGTTTTGATAGTTATAATTTTATTTTTTAAATAATAAATTTTCTTTGTTTTTGGAATGAACGTACGTGATCAAGAATGTTTTTAATTGTTAAAAATTTAATATTATTGTTTGTGTATAATTCTTTGTATGTGTAAGTACCATCACTTGACCAACTAGATATAAAGTCTGTAATATCTAATATTTGAATAGAAGCTTGATTTAAGCTAATATTTTTGCTATAATGTTTATTGGCATTCTGATATAGGATATCCCTTCTAATTAATTTTAGTCTCTGTGATTAAATTGACGGAGCTCCATTCTGTTGACCATTCATTGCCTGTATCTGATTCATTGTTTTTGTTGCATGAGAAATAAGAGTGGATAGTATATGCTTGAAATAAAAAAATATATTGAAAGCTTTCATATTAAAGTGTTTTGTTTTATATATTTTTTGCTGTAAAATTCGTCAAAAGTATGGAATTTGTTAATGAAAAGATGTTGTAATATATTCTACAATATTGTAGAATTTTTTTCACATTCGTTGTATTCTTCGAGATAGTATTTAAAAAAATTATATTTTAGAATAATTGATATTCTTAACAGTTGTTCTGTGTCAATGCTTTGTCGTTTGAAAATAGAGTATACATTAGTCCTGTCGCAGTATAACTTATTTGCGAACCAAGTAACCGAGCGTTCTTGGTTGTGAAGTTCAGTTTCTATTAATTGACCAATGTGTATCATAGCAAAAAAGGCGGAACCCTTCGTGTCTTATTCTGTTCTGAGGTACCGCCAAGCACCGTAACGCGAATAAGCACGAATAGTTCACGCCCTATAGGACATGAACTCTCAGAAACTTATTCTCGCGTTTCTTCAATTTTGGCGGTTTTCAGAACAGAGAATAAGAGCTGAAAGCTCTAATATTTTTTAAATAAGTATGAGAATGGAATCGCTATTCCTAAAAATATTGTATTAAATAAAAATAGGAGAGGAGGACTAGAAGTCCACTCTCCTTTTATATAAGTAACATAAGTTACTTGCTTAAAGCTTGAGCAACGTCTACGGCGATAGCAACGGTAGCACCTACCATAGGATTGTTACCAATTCCCAGGAATCCCATCATTTCCACGTGAGCAGGAACTGAGGATGAACCTGCGAACTGAGCGTCACTGTGCATACGGCCCATAGTATCGGTCATACCGTAAGAGGCAGGGCCCGCTGCCATGTTATCGGGGTGCAGCGTACGTCCTGTACCACCGCCCGAAGCAACAGAGAAATATTTCTTACCTTGTTCGAGGCATTCTTTTTTATAAGTACCTGCAACCGGGTGTTGGAAGCGGGTAGGGTTGGTAGAGTTACCCGTAATAGATACGTCTACACCTTCTTTATGCATGATGGCTACACCTTCGCGTACGTCATCGGCACCGTAACATTTTACTTTTGCACGGGGACCGTTAGAATATGCTATTTCACGTACGACTTTGAGTTCGCTGGTGAAATAATCGAATTCAGTTTGAACGTATGTAAATCCATTGATACGGGAAATGATTTGAGCAGCGTCTTTACCCAGACCGTTGAGGATACAACGGAGGGGTTCTTTACGTACTTTGTCCGCTTTGGCAGCGATTTTGATCGCTCCTTCTGCAGCAGCGAACGATTCGTGGCCGGCCAGGAATGCGAAACATTTGGTCTCTTCACGGAGCAGACGGGCTGCGAGGTTACCATGTCCTAAACCTACTTTACGGTCTTCGGCAACAGAACCGGGGATGCAGAAAGCCTGTAAGCCGATACCGATAGCTTCGGCAGCGTCAGCGGCGTTTTTGCAACCCTTCTTGATAGCGATGGCTGCACCTACAACATAGGCCCATTTTGCGTTTTCGAAACATATTGGCTGAGTTTCTTCACACGTTTTATAAGGATCGATACCAATACTGTCGCAAATCGCTTTTGCTTCATCGATGTCTTTGATTCCGTTAGCGTTCAGAGCTGCATTGATCTTGTCGATACGACGATCATAACTTTCAAATAATGCCATATTGTTTTCCTCCTTATTTTTATTCGTGACGTGGATCAATGTGTTTTACTGCACCGGTTTCTTTGGTAAAGCGACCATAAGTACCGGTTACTTTTTTCAGCGCTTCGTTCGCGTCGGTTCCCTTTTTGATTTCGTCCATGAATTTACCCATGTGAACGAATTCATATCCGCATATCTCGTCGTTTTCATCGAGAGCGATAGTTTTGATATAGCCTTCGGCCATTTCAAGGTAACGGGGACCTTTAGCCAAGGTACCATAGAGAGTACCTACCTGGCTGCGGAGACCTTTTCCCAGATCTTCAAGACCAGCGCCGATAGGAAGACCGCCTTCAGAGAAAGCCGATTGAGTACGTCCGTAAACGATTTGCAGGAATAATTCGCGCATAGCGGTGTTGATGGCGTCGCATACCAAGTCGGTATTCAGCGCTTCGAGGATGGTTTTCCCCGGGAGTATTTCCGATGCCATTGCTGCCGAGTGAGTCATACCGGAGCAACCGATAGTCTCGACAAGAGCTTCCTGAATTACACCGTCTTTAACGTTGAGTGTCAATTTGCAGGCTCCCTGCTGTGGGGCGCACCAACCGATACCGTGAGTCAAGCCTGAAATATCAATCACTTCTTTGGCCTTTACCCATTTTCCCTCTTCGGGAATGGGAGCCGGACCGTGGTTCGGTCCTTTTTTTACAACACACATGTGTTCTACTTCGTGTGAATAAATCATAATTCGCTCTTTTTATTTTAGTGAATATTTAAGTCTTAAATAAGCGGGACAAAGGTATGATTTTTTCTCGGTTTTATCAATATATTTTTTAAGTGAAAAAAGCAGAAAAACGGTATATAATGCTTTGCGCCTGTACTCTTCGAATGAATTTTGTGTGTTTTGCAATGCGGATGTATCAAATTTAGGTTTTTCCTTTTAAAAAGATATGAATCTTCTTAATATTCAAGGGGATATTTTAACGGAGGTGTATCATGGTTTTTTTGCGTTACCTTTTTGAAGTCTGAAAAAAAATAACGAAATTTGCCAGCCTGAAAAATGACGATTAATAAAATAACCAAAAGTATTTACGATGAAGAAAAGTGCTTTGCAGACAGCTCGTGCTGCTTATCTTCCTAAACTTCCTGAGGCTATCAAAGCCGGGGTAAAGGTAGTGGAAGGTGCTCCCACTCAATCGGTTGCCGATCAAGCCGAAATTAAAGAATTGTTCCCCAATACCTATGGAATGCCTGTGCTTACTTTCGCAAAGAGCGATGAGAAGAAAAATTATCCTGCTATCAATGTAGGTGTTATACTTTCGGGGGGACAGGCTCCCGGCGGACATAATGTTATTTCGGGGCTTTTCGATGGAATTAAAGCTATGAATAAAGACAGCCGCTTGTTCGGTTTTCTTTTAGGTCCCGGCGGTCTTATCGATCATAAATATATAGAGCTTACCGCTGATATTATTGATGAATATCGTAATACGGGCGGTTTCGACATCATAGGTTCGGGCCGTACTAAACTTGAGAAAGAAGATCAGTTCGATAAAGGTCTCGAGATTATTAAAGAACTGGGAATTAAGGCAGTTGTTATTATCGGAGGTGACGACTCAAATACAAATGCTTGTGTGCTGGCTGAATATTACAAACAGAAGAACACAGGTGTACAGGTGATAGGTTGTCCTAAAACGATAGACGGTGACCTGAAGAATGAAATGATAGAATCTTCTTTCGGATTCGATACGGCTTGTAAAGTTTATTCCGAAGTAATCGGAAATATACAACGTGACTGTAATTCGGCTCAGAAATACTGGCACTTTATAAAGCTGATGGGACGTTCTGCCTCTCACATCGCTTTGGAATGTGCATTGCAGACACAACCGAATATTTGTCTTATCTCTGAAGAGATTGAAGAAAAACAGATGACTTTGGATGATGTTGTGAATTATATTGCCAATATCGTGGCTGCACGTGCCGAACAGGGTAATAATTTCGGTACGGTGCTAATACCCGAAGGTCTTATCGAGTTCATTCCTGCTATGAAAAGACTGATTGCCGAACTGAATGATTTCTTGGCTGAGAACGGTGCTGAATTTGCAATGATAAAGAAATCGGAGCAAATCAACTATATCATTAAACATCTTTCTCCTGAGAACTCTGCTATCTATGCAAGTCTTCCGGAAGGTGTTGCACGTCAGCTTACTTTGGACCGTGACCCTCATGGAAATGTTCAGGTTTCGCTTATCGAGACGGAAAAATTGCTGGGAGAAATGGTAGCCCGTCGTTTGGCTACTATGAAGGATGAAGGTAAATATGCAGGTAAATTTGCTACCCAGTACCACTTCTTCGGTTATGAGGGACGCTGTGCCGCGCCTTCCAACTTTGATGCCGATTATTGTTATTCATTGGGCTATACAGCTTCTCTGCTTATTGCCGAAGGTAAAACAGGCTATATGTCATCGGTACGTAACACGACGAAACCGGCCAGCCAGTGGGTTGCCGGAGGGGTACCTGTAACTATGATGATGAATATGGAACGTCGTCACGGTGAAATGAAACCGGTTATTCAGAAAGCATTGGTTCGCCTCGATGGAAAGCCTTTTAATTATTTTGTTTCTCAACGTGAGGAATGGGCTATGAATACCTGCTACGTATATCCGGGTCCTATCCAGTACTTTGGTCCTACTGAAGTTTGCGACCAGCCTACTATGACCTTGCAATTGGAACAGGAAGGTAAATAAAGTGACGTGTTCGTTCAAAAAATAGGAAAACGCCTTATCCGGAAGAGATAAGGCGTTTTTTCGTTCTAAAGGAATTATTGTGATAAGAAAAAACTCCTCTTGATAATATTTTTCGAGAGGAGTTTTTATGTTGTCCGAGACCGGTTAATCTACATTATGCAATTCATGTCCCATGCGCTCTTTTTTAGTATGCATGTAGAACTCGTTATACGGATTCGGTGCTATTTCGATGGGAATATTCTCTACGATCTGAATACCGTACCCTTCCAGCCCTATACGTTTTATGGGATTATTTGTCATAAGCCGTATTTTCCGGGCGCCTATTTCACGAAGAATACTGGCTCCTACACCGTAATCCCGTTCATCTGCCTTGAATCCCAAATGCAGGTTTGCGTCTACTGTATCTAATCCTCCTTCCTGGAGTTTATAGGCTTTCATTTTATTCATAAGTCCTATACCGCGTCCTTCCTGGTTCATATATACGATAGCTCCCTTACCTTCTTTTTCGATAGCTTTCATGGCTTCGTGCAACTGTTCACCGCATTCGCATCTCATGGAACCGAAGATGTCCCCGGTCATACAGGAAGAATGCACGCGTACCAGTACCGGTTCGTCCGGTTCCCATTCTCCTTTAATGAGGGCAATGTGTTCCAGCCCGTTGGATATTTGCCGGAAAGGGATGAGTTTAAAATGTCCGTACTGAGTAGGCATATCCACTTCGGGACCTCGTTCTACTACCGACTCTAGTTCCAGACGGTAGGCGATAAGGTCTTTTATTGTTATGATGCGTATTCCGAATTTTTCGGCGATTTCTTCCAATTGAGGCATGCGTGCCATGGTTCCGTCTTCGTTTATGATTTCTATGAGGGCTGCGGCTGGATATAAACCGGCCAGGCGTGCCAGGTCTACAGCAGCTTCGGTATGTCCCGAGCGCGCCAGTACGCCCCGGGAACGTGCACGAAGCGGATTGATATGTCCTGGTCTTCCAAAATCTTCGGGAGTCATGGATGTGTCCGCCAGAGACTTTATGGTTACAGCCCTGTCATGCATCGATACACCTGTCGTACAACCAGCTCCGAGGCGGTCTATCGTAATGGTAAAGGGAGTTTCATGAATAGAAGTGTTGGCTGCAACCTGCATATCCAGGTCCAGTTCTTTACAGCGTTCTTCGGTAATGGGGGCACAAAGGACACCACGCCCGTATTTAAGCATGAAGTTTACTTTTTCCGTCGTGATCTTTTCGGCGGCAATAATAAAATCTCCTTCATTCTCACGGTCTTCATCGTCGACAACTATTACGAATTTTCCTTCGCGGAAATCTTCGATCGCTTCTTCTATGGTCTTTAAAACACTGTTATCCATATTGTCGTAGTTTAATTATTGTATATCTTCTTTTTCTCCGGTTTGCTCTTTTTCTTCCTTTTCCAAAAGCAGCATTATTTCTTTACCGGTATGTAATATTACGCTTATCTCATGCCGCAAATGCTTCTGCTGGTAATTACCGACCAAATATACGGGTATGGCGACGGGAAACAATAGGAATGCGAATATATATCCCAGCCAGCGAATGTGGGTCGGACGATACAACAAGAGGTTCCGGAGTATCGGAAAATCCATTAGTTTGGATATGATCAACTGGTTTGTAGAGTTTTGCATATATGTTACGGCATCTTCCAACCGGTCGCTTATGCGGTGTAATAATTCCCTGTCATAACCTTTTGTCCAGTAAGAGAGATAATTCTGGTGTTTGTTTCCGTATAATTTTGTGAATTGCAAACATTCTTCGGAAAGATTATTTATTTTCTCCATCGCGACGGATGGTATCATGTCGTCTATCACCACTTCTTTAAGAACAATATTCCGGGTTTCTTGTTTACCGATGATTTTCTTGAAAAAATTTATGTAGGCGTCGGCATTAAATACGGCCGAGTCTTTTACCGCTTTGGATGTGAGGAATATTCCTAACGGCAGAAGTACCGCCGAACTTAGCCACATTCCTTCCCATACCTCCCAACGTCCGTCACGTGCCATTTTGTAACCGGTATTGTCTATAATATAATAGAAGATAAACATAAAAACCGAGACGACTACCGGCATACCCAGCCCTCCTTTTCTGATTATAGCTCCTAATGGTGCTCCGATGAAAAAGAAGATGAGGCAGGCGAAAGACAATGTGAATTTTTTATACATTTCTATTTCATGCCTGCGTATGACTTTAAGTTCGTCTTTAAGAGTATAACTACGATATTCATAATTCTGTTTGTAATTTTCGGCTTTGCTGATAGCCCGGTCGAGATACATTTGCCTGCGTTGATTTCCTGAAGACATGAACAGGGAATCCAGATTTATTTCGCTGGCCTGTCGGGTTATAACCTGTTTTTCCTCTTCTGTTGTCATTATCTGGGTATTGTTGCTTCCGTATAATGAAAAATACCCCGAATTTCTTAACAGGTTACCGTAAGAAATGCCTATGCTATCTACTTCGTACGACATGGAATCTATACTGGCCCGTAATGCATTCAGGTCTTTTCCTATGTATTGGTTTTGCATAAAACCGTCGTCCATCCGGTTGAAATTCGCATCGAAAGCGATCAGTATTTCTTTTAGCTGGAACGTTTCTCGCCGGTAAGGAACATTTCCTTGTGCAGTACGCTGGTTTTTCAGGTTCTCGAATGATTCTCCATTGTAAAGCGTGAGAAAAAGATGTTCTTTGTCGTCGGTAAGTTTTAATTTTCCGGAATCTGCCAATATGATCATGGCGTTGTCAAAACCTTCGGAAACATCATATATCATGACATCTCGCAGCATTCCTGTTTTATGGTCTTTCTGTTTTACGTATAAGTTATATCCGCTTATCTGGTCATAGAAAGCGCCTTCGGGTATATCCAGTTCGGGAGATTTTTGTCTCATGGAATAGAGCAGAGTCCACATTTTTACTTGTGCTTTCGGTAAAACATTGTTCTGGAAGAAAAAAGCTCCGATGGCAATGAACGCAATGACTACTGCAAGGGGGCGCATAATCTGTATAAGAGAAACTCCGGCTGCCTTGATGGCGAGGAGCTCCAACCTTTCACCAAGATTGCCGAATGTCATGAGGGATGCCAGTAATACCGCTAGCGGCAGAGCCATAGGGACCATTGTGACCGCTGCATAAAAGAAAAGTTCGGCCAGGACCGATAATTCTAATCCTTTTCCTACCATCTCGTCCACGTACTTCCACAGAAATTGCATAAGTACGATAAAAAGACAGATAAAAAAGGTCATCAGGAAAAGAGGCAGAAAACTCTTGAGTATAAACCTGTATAATCTTTTTACATAAAACATGCTGCTGCTTTTAGCTTGCAAAAGTAAAGTAAAAAAATGAAAATAGGGAATGCTTTGCCGATAATATTGTTTAAGCGGGCTGGAACAGTCAAACCGGTTTTATACACCTAATTTGCGCCGCAAAGAATCGACTTGATGGTCCCACAATTCTTTACTGTCTGAAATATCTTCGGCGGCGGCAAAATCGGTGATAGAAAGAACGGTATCGTTTGTAAGTTCGGATGCTGCGATACGTAGTTCGAAAAAAGTTTTTTCATTAGGATCATCTTCCATCCACCGGAACCTGATATAATTACCTGCCCGAATCGCCGTTTGCTGTGCTTGTTGGGGTGTTTTATTCCAGTAGAACGTGAATATTTTGCCATCGCTTTTTACATCGTCGGCAAACCAGTCCGCTAGTCCGTTTACCGTACCTATATAGGTCCATAAAAGAGGAAGTGATACGCTCTTCAAATTATATTCCACAACAAATTTTTCCTTTTTCATAGCTCCAAGATTTTTTACGTCCGGCAATGTTTTCTTTATGTTTTTTAAGGCTGTCGTAGCCTTTTCCGGATACGTCTTTCAGGAGACTAATATATGTATATTATTCCGACTGCCGGACGTATTTTAATTTATTTTTTGTTTTTCTTTATTTTAAGAAAATATTTACCTTAAATTGCTATCCCGATATTGCAATTTTTTGTAATTTTGCATTGTCATCTTAAAAGGACGACCTCGCAAATAATAAATTTTCTTGAAACATGGAGTTAATAAATGAACTTATAGCGCGTGCAAAAGCTAATAAACAGCGCATTGTTCTTCCTGAAGGTACAGAAGAACGTACGCTCAAGGCCGCGGACCGTTTGCTGGCCGATGAAGTGGCCGATCTTATCCTTATAGGCAATCCGGATGAGATTAAAGCATTGGCGAATGAATATGGTTTGAAACATATTAAAAAGGCCTGCATAGTAGATCCTAAAAATAATGAGAAGAAAGATACTTATGCTACTCTAATGTATGAGCTGCGTAAGAATAAAGGCGTGACTCTGGAAAAAGCTTATGAATTTGTTGAAGATCCTTTATTTCTGGGCTGCCTTATGATAAAGAACGGTGATGCGGACGGAGAGGTGGCCGGCGCGAGAAATACGACGGGTAATGTGCTGCGTTCGGCTTTTCAGATTGTTAAGACCGCTCCTGGCGTGAGTGTGGTTTCCGGAGCATTTTTGATGTTCCTGCCCAAGAAAGAATACGGGGATGACGGATTGATGATTTTTGCCGATTGTGCAGTGTTGCCTAATCCAAATGCACAGGAATTGGCACAGATAGCCGTGTCTACAGCCAAGACTGCGCGTGATATAGCCGGAATAGAACCTCGTATAGCGATGTTAAGTTTTTCGACTAAGGGAAGTGCCTCTCATGAAATGGTGGATAAGGTAAGAGAAGCTACCCGTATAGCAAAGGAGATGGAACCGGATTTGAAGATTGACGGTGAGATGCAGACCGATGCGGCTATTGTTCCTTTGGTCGGAGCCAGTAAAGCACCCGGAAGCGAGATAGCGGGACACGCCAATGTTTTGGTATTTCCGTCTTTGGAAGTTGGTAATATCGCTTATAAACTGGTACAAAGGCTGGCAGGTGCCGATGCCGTGGGGCCTATCTTACAAGGTATTGCAGCTCCTGTGAACGATTTGTCCCGTGGCTGCAGTGTTGATGATATTTATAAAATGGTTGCGATCACCTGTAACCAGTCAATCAGCCTTAAAAAATAATTATAACTAAGAAAATATAGACTAAATGAAAGTGCTTGTATTGAACTGCGGTTCATCTTCAATTAAATATAAACTTTTCGATACGGATACAAAAGCCGTTCTGGCGCAAGGTGGTATTGAAAAAATAGGATTGCAGGGTTCTTTTCTTAAAATTACTTTGCCTAACGGGGAAAAGGTGATATTGGAAAAGAATATACCGGAGCATACTGTAGGTATCCAGTTTATTTTGGAAACTTTAACAGGAAAAGAATATGGTTGTCTTACTTCGCTCAACGAGATAGATGCCGTAGGTCACAGGGTAGTGCACGGAGGCGAGAAATTTAATAGTTCCGTGCTTATTACGAAAGAGGTGAAAGATATGATTATAGAATGTTACGATATCGCGCCTTTGCATAATCCTGCTAATATGAAGGGAATTGAAGCTGTAGAAGCTATTCTTCCGGATATTCCTCAGGTAGGTGTTTTCGATACGGCTTTTCATCAGACAATGCCTAAGCATGCTTATATGTACGGTCTTCCTTATGAACTGTATGAGAAATATGCGATACGTCGTTACGGATTCCATGGAACCAGCCACCGTTATGTTTCCCGCAGGGCTTGTGAATTTTTAGGTTTACCTTATGAAAAACAACGTATTATTACTTGCCATATAGGTAACGGAGGTTCTATCACGGCGATAAAGGACGGTGTTTCGATCGATACGTCTATGGGACTGACTCCGGTCGAAGGATTGCTTATGGGTACGCGTTCGGGTGACGTAGATGCCGGTGCTCTTACATTTATTATGGAGAAGGAGGGCCTTAATGCTGAAGAGCTTTCTGTTATGTTAAACAAGAAAAGCGGCGTGTTGGGTGTTTCGGGTGTTTCGAGCGATATGCGAGAAATAGAATCTGCTGTTAAGTCTGGAAACGAACGGGCTAAAATGGCATTATCTATGTATAACTATCGTATTCTTAAATATGTGGGGGCTTATATCGCTGCACTCGGAGGCGTTGATATTGTCGTGTTTACGGGAGGTGTAGGAGAAAATCAGGCCGGTACACGTTCTTATGTTTGTGACGGCTTGTCCTATATGGGTGTCAAAATAGACCATGAGCTTAATGATAAAATACGTGGAGAAGAAGCCGAATTATCCACTCCCGAATCTAAAGTTCGAATTGTCGTTATTCCCACCGATGAAGAATTTATGATCGCCTCTGATACTGAGACTGTATTGATGGATCGTAAATAAGGAGCAGAATTTATTTATATTATTAGCCCTGTGAGATTTCGCAGGGCTATTTTTTAATTGGATAGGGGCTGACATTCCGGACAATAGTAAATACTTCCTCCCATATAATTTTCTTTGCGGATGTGCTCTCCGCAATTTTTGCAGGATGTTCCTGCTGTATCTTTTGAGAGAAAGGGTATATATTTTCCCTTTTGTCCGAATATGTCGGTTTCACAATTTCTTCCATTGGATATATAAATATCCTGTAATATTTTTTTAATGCAGAAGAACAGATATTTTTTTTGATCTTCGCCGAGTTCTTTTATTTTAGTTTTGGGATGTATACGGGCAATGTAAAGAATATCTTGCAATACTCCGTTCCCTAAGCCCGGTATGGTTTGTTCTGTTGCCAGAAATGCTTTCGCCGTTTTATTTTGGGCGCGGTCTTCGTTGATAAGTTTTAAAAAGTAGGATAAATCGAATGTTTCGGACATAACTTGAGGTTTAGCCCGTGCTGCCAGGTAATAGTTACTGAAATTACCTTCTAATTTGTTTCCTGTAAAACAGAACAATCCGCCATACATACGGACGGATACGATCAAGCAGCTTTCGTCGGAAAATCCGATGAGAAGCTGGTGCTTGCCGGGCAGTATTTCTCCCGGGGAATAATATCTCAGATTGGCTCCGTCGCAGAACAATAAAGTAGTATCGGGAGAAATATTTATTTCTACCATTCCACCGAATGCGGTACAGTTCCCTACAATCTTTCCTGTTAGTTTATCCGGATAACTTTCAGGACTGTCATGATACCAGGTGAATTTGTGCGGTGTTTGTGCAGCAATTACGTAGTTAATGGTTTTACCTCGGACGGTCTCATTTAATTGCATAGCTAAAATAAGGGCTTCAGGTGCTTCTATCATGATCGTATTTTATTATCGTTTCAGTAACCAATAGATATAACCTATGTATAATAAAATGAACAGAATTCCTTCTATCCGGTCTATCTGACGTTTTTTAAATGTGAATGCGGTTATAAAGAGTAATAATGAAGCTCCTATAAGTACCAGCATATCACTGGGTAAGATATTTCCCAGAGATAGCGGAGTGATAGATGCACTTATTCCCAGTATCAAGAATATATTAGCTATATTGGAACCTATGACATTTCCCAGGGCCATTTGCGGTTTCCCTCTTAAGGCGGCTACTATACAGGAGACCAGTTCGGGGAGTGAGGTTCCTCCTGCCATCAGGGTAATGGCGATGACCGATTCGCTTACTCCGAGTGTACGGGCTAGCATAGCAGCATGTTTTAAGAAAAGTTCGCCTCCGAATATCAATCCGGTCAGACCTCCGGCAATCATGGCGATGTTTAGCCATAAAGGTTTTTCTTTTTTTTTATCCGGAGAGGGTTCCGGACCGGGCTGGCCGGTTTTGGCAGATAGGATGGTATAAGCCATGAATATGCCGAAAAAGCAGAGAAGTAACCAACCTTCACTATGACTTATTACTCCATCGGCGCCGGATTCGAAAAGCATGTCGCAGGCACAAATTCCTAAGACTACGGCGGATAGCAGCCCGAAAGGAATATCTTTCTTTAATGTATTACTTTCTACGTTTAAGGGCATTATGAGTGAAGTGACCCCCAGTATGATAAGAATATTGAATAAATTAGATCCTAAAATATTGCCTATGGCAACATCTCCTTGCCCTTCAATTGCGGATAGTACGCTGACGATAAGTTCGGGTGCGGAGGTTCCCAGAGCTACAATAGTCAGACCTATCACGAATTCGGACAAGTGAAATCGCTTGGCGACAGCGGAGGCCCCGTCGGTAAGTATGTTTGCTCCGAATAACAGCAGAGCCAGGCCAATTATGATAAAGGTAATATTTAAGATCATCAGTTATCGGTTATTTACGGGTAAAGATAATATATTTTATATGAAATGCCCGTGTTTGCAAGGTGAAACAGTTGGCTTGCAGGGAATGTTTTATTAAAGTATCGAATTAACGGCAAAAGAAAAAGGGCTTTTCTTTTGTAAAAAATGATAGCCGTGTGTCGTAAATCTGTTTAACTTAATTTGGTTATTTTGTCTCTTGAATTAACAATTCTGTTTATCCTTTATTTGTATATTTGTCCGTTGTAAAATAGTAAGATATGGGAATTTATATTATATTTATTGCATTTGCTATCCTAAGCTTTGTTGTTCAAAAGATGCTTCAAAGCAAGTTTGAACATTATTCTCAAGTGGCTATTCCTTACGGTATGACAGGAAAGGATGTTGCTGAAAAAATGCTTCGTGATAACGGTATCAATAACGTACAGGTAACTCAGGTCGAGGGACATCTTACCGATCATTATAATCCGGCTAACCATACGGTAAATTTAAGTAAAGAGGTCTATTACGGTAATAATGTGGCTGCGGCTGCTGTAGCCGCCCATGAATGCGGCCATGCCGTGCAGCATGCAAAAGCTTATGCTTTTTTGAAGATGCGTTCTAATCTGGTTCCGGTAGTGAGTTTTGCATCGCACTGGATGCAGTGGATATTACTTATAGGTATTTTTACTGTACAGAGTTATCCCCAAATATTATTAGTCGGTATAGTTCTTTTCGCCTTGACGACATTATTCAGTTTTGTGACTTTGCCGGTCGAGATAAATGCCAGCAGCCGGGCTTTGGCGTGGCTGAGCCATGCAGGGATTACCGATGTGAATACGTACGGCAAAGCAAAAGATGCTCTTAAATGGGCTGCTTATACTTACGTGGTGGCTGCATTGAGTTCGCTGGCTACTCTGGTGTATTATATCCTGATATTTTTAGGGGGAAGAAGAAACGACTAAACTTTATATATTTTCTTTGAATAAAAGACAGCGGATTTTCAGTTTCGAAAATCCGCTTCTTTTTTATTTCATATAAACTCCGGGGGTGGGATAGCTTAGTTTTGATAGGGAGATTGCCAGAAGTAAGAAGGGTTGCTGGTTTGATATTGTCCCCGTAGTTTCTTGTCAGGAACAAAACCGGACGGGACAAGATCGATGTATATGCGTGCTTTTTTTCCTTCGTAGTTTGTTTCCGCATTATATTCGCTCGTTGTTATGCAACTAACATAATAGAGGTTTTTTGCCATATAAGAATCGAGATAAGATTCTTTTGTCTGTTTCTCTTTATTGTTCCAGTTAGCGTCTTCGTTCAGAACCAGAGGCAGATTCTTGCGTAAACGTTCCCGTACTTCTGCTATTCCCAGTAAATTACCGTTTTCGTCCATGACATAGGCGTTGTTTGTAGGATCCATCCATAGCCATTTATCGAGAGTATTGGAATAAACCGCATTTATTACGTGGCAATCATTTATATAAACTTTGGGGTTGCAAGTAACGTAACGGGACTTGAATCCCATAGCCAGATAACATTCATTTAGCATCTGGGCCAGCATGCGGCAGTTTACTCCTCTGTTTTCTGCTTTGCATAAGTTTACAATGGCTATCGTGTTCTTTTCTTTCGGGTTATATGAATTCCCGTCATGCGGTACAATATTGTGTACCCATAACAGAAGGTTCTTTATTTTTGATATTTCATCTCCGCATCCGGCAATACTGTCCAGGTTGAAGTATTCTCTTATACGTACCAGATTACTGTCGTTCGGATTCATATAGGTGAAAGCCGGAAGGGAGTCTGTGTTTTCTGAAGTATATTTCCCGGATTGTGACAATATATATGGATAGTCGTACATTTCCTTTAGTGACTGGATGAGCGACTGGAATTCTTTATTTTGTCTCATATTATCGAAATCGCTGTCTTTAAGTATCCAGTTGTAACCGGAACAGCCGTTGTAACCGGACCAGCCGGAATCAATCGCTTTACGTAATGTGGTGATGGCTTCTTTGTCTTTATTCAGCAGGGAATGAAGACAAGCCAGATTATAATATATATTGGCTTCGGTCCATTTATATTTGTTCTTTATGTCTTCGGGCAAGGAATTGTATTTTTTCAAAAGCCGGAACCATAGTTTTTCACCTTGTTTGTAGTTGCCTTGCTTTCGTGCATCGGCGACTTCTTTAAATGTTTGTTTGAACAGAACCGGGATGTCTTCTGATTTATTTTGTGCTATTCCGGAAATAAATAAAGAGACCAGGCAGATGATGATAAGTAGTCGTTTCATGTTTAATTGTTTTTGGGTATTTATATAATAGACGTTTCAAATCGAAAATTGTAACATAAAATCATTTTTTTATATTCCTAACGTACAGACGGGAGAGGATGAATGAACTTCAATTTATTTTTCTATAATCAAGAATTTCATGTAACTTTGCAATCTCAAAAAATATACGATATGGCAACAAAACCGGGCATACCCAAAGGTACGCGGGACTTTTCCCCTGTGGAGATGGCTAAGCGCAACTACATCTTTAATACGATAAGCGATGTTTTCCGTTTGTATGGATTTCAGCAGATAGAGACTCCAGCTATGGAAAATCTTTCTACATTGATGGGGAAATATGGTGATGAAGGAGATAAATTACTTTTCAAGGTATTGAATTCCGGAGATTGTATGTCTGGTATAAGCGATGCGGATTTGAAAGAGTGTACTCCTAACCAATTTGCTGCAAAGTTATGTGAAAAGGGGCTGCGTTATGACCTGACGGTTCCTTTCGCCCGTTTTGTAGTGATGCACCGTAATGAAATAAATTTTCCGTTTAAACGTTATCAGATCCAGCCTGTATGGAGAGCCGACCGGCCTCAGAAAGGACGTTACCGGGAGTTTTATCAATGTGACGCCGATGTAGTAGGTTCCGATTCATTGTTAAACGAAGTGGAATTGCTGCAGCTTATCGATGAAGTTTTCTCCCGTTTGAAAGTACGCGTCAGCATTAGACTGAATAATCGTAAGATATTAAGCGGAATAGCCGAAATTATAGGAGCTCCTGAAAAGATCGTGGATATAACAGTTGCTATAGATAAACTGGATAAGATAGGACTGGAAAATGTAAATGAGGAGTTGCGGTCAAAAGAGATACCGGAGGTTGCGATTGAAGCTTTGCAGCCTATCATTATGCTGCAGGGAAGTAATGAGGAGAAAATTGAAACATTACGGAAAGTCCTGTCTGCATCCGAAATAGGTATGAAAGGGGTAGACGAGCTGAGTTTTATTCTTGATAAATTGAAAAGAAATCCTTTGCGTTCGGAGTTGGAACTTGATCTTACTTTGGCACGGGGACTGAATTATTATACCGGAGCTATTATGGAAGTGAAAGCTCTGGATGTGCCTATGGGCAGTATCACGGGTGGAGGACGTTATGATAATCTCACCGGAGTGTTCGGCATGCCGGGTGTATCTGGAGTCGGAATATCCTTTGGCGCTGACCGAATTTTCGATGTTTTGAATCAGTTGGAACTATATCCGGCAGATTCTTTACTGACGACTCAGGTCATGTTTGTTAATTTTGGAGAGACCGAGAGCGATTGTTGCCTGGAATATTTGTCTCGTTTACGTTCTGCCGGAATACGTGCCGAGTTATATCCTGAGGCTGCTAAAATGAAAAAACAGATGGGATATGCGGATAGTAAGGGAATTGCTTATGTTGCCCTGGTAGGTGAAACAGAGATGGCCGAAGGTAAGATCAATTTGAAAAATATGCATACGGGCGAACAAGTGTTACTTACGCCTGAAGAAGTTATCGCCCATATCAAGTGAAAATGGAAGCGAGAAAGGCCGGCTTGCCAGATATACCTTTAATCCATAGATTGGCGGGCATCGTTTTTTATGATACATATAAGGATATATTATCTTGTGAACAGCTTGATTATATGTATGATATGATGTACTCTTCTGAATCTCTCCTCCGGCAAATGGAGGAGGAACACCATATCTATTTTATTGCTTATCATGAAGGTGAGCCCTGCGGTTATGTTTCGGTAGAAAGACAAGGAGAATCCCTTTTTCATTTACAAAAGATTTATGTTATGCCGGCGTCTCAGGGAAAAGGAGCCGGACGCTTTCTTATGGAACGGGCGTTTGCTTACATAAAAGAGATCATGAAAGGTCGTCTTTGCACTGTAGAACTGAATGTGAACCGTGAGAACAAAGCTCGTTTTTTTTATGAGAAACTCGGCTACCGGATTGTGCGTAGCGGTGATTTTCCAATAGGTGGCGGTTTTTATATGAACGATTATGTTATGGCTATCGAGTTATAATTGTTTGTAACTTTTTATATCGGCGAATTTTCTGATTATAGATTTAAAAGCAATCTTATGACGGAAGTATTTGTTTCTTAAAAGCCCTGATCAAACCTTTTCTGAAATAAGGGGCCCGGATGTCTTCCTGAGCTTTGAAAAATATCATAACCCCCTGCGACGGAGTTATGGTATATCCGGACGCCGTGAGATGGTTTGAGAGTTCCCGGAAATCATCCGGTTTATGGTAAGTACATACGGCTATTCTGGGGTGTAACGATTTTATGGTATATTCCATTCCTTTCAGGACTTTCAGTTCGGCTCCTTCAACATCTATTTTAATAAAATGGGGAGTATAAGAATATCGGGAGATAAAAGAATCTATTTTTATATTTTCCGCATTGTCTTCGTCGGAGACATAACGGGATATGATTTCGACTTTTTCTTTCCAAGGCCTGAAAGTTGCTTCCAGGGCTTCGGTCCATTCCAGATCTCTTTCGAACAAAACGGCTTTTTTAATTTCCTCAATATGGCTTAAAGGAAAAATACCTTCTGCAGAACCGATATCGAACAAGATATCGTTTGTCTGAATACGAAACGCCTCATCGGTATAGCAATGAGGAGATTCTTTATCCTGTTCCGCCAGCAGTCCGCTATATAGGTATTGGATGGTGCGAATATTATAAGAACGTTTGAAATATAACCTTTTGTTTTTGTGAAACACATATCTCAGTCCGTTAGATTCATCGGTAAATACCTCTATATCCTGATAATTATATTTGTGTGCAAAGTTACCGGGTAATATGGTAAGAGGGTGTGTTTTCAAATACTCTACGGCATTCTCTATATCTTTTTCTCCGCAGAGATTCTGGCTGTAATAATTTAAAATTTCTTTGCGGATGCGTTCTGCTCTTTTTCGGAAAGACCTTGCGTTTTTTTTCGATTTAAGTTTATATAATATAGTATCGATCAGGGCCCGGATTTTCATACGATATGAGTCGTTTGTGTTTTTTATAATTGGTTTCCATTGGGATTCTGTTGCAAACTTACATTATTTTACAGGATATTCAATAGTAAATATACCGGATTTTCCAGATAATAGTTATATGGGAATGAACTGTAAATGATAAACCATATCATATATATTCTTTTGGAGGAAAATTAAATATAGCTGTTCTTGATAATAATAAAAATAATATTTGTTTCGATATATTTTCTTTTATGCTGTATTTTCTTGTTTTTTATATTTCGTTTTCTTACTTTTGTTGCATAATGAAGATCGTATTCATGGAGAAGAACTATTTTCAAAATATAACGAAACCTTATGATGTCATCGTGATAGGGGGGGGCGCTACCGGGGCAGGAGTTGCCCGGGATTGTGCTTGTAGAGGATTGAGTACAGTATTACTAGAACGTAGCGATATTGCTACCGGAGCAACGGGACGCAACCATGGTTTGCTACATAGCGGAGCCAGGTATGCCGTGACGGATAAGGAGTCGGCTGAAGAATGTATTAAAGAGAACCGTATTCTCAAAAATATAGCCAGGCATTGTGTGGAACAGACAGAAGGTTTGTTTGTTAGTTTGCCGGATGATGATCTTGATTTTCAGAAAAAATTTGTTGAATGCTGTATGGCTGCCGGAATCGAGACGGAGATTCTGGACCCGAAAGAGGCTTTGAATATGGAACCTTCTGTAAATCCTGACATAGTGGGAGCTGTAAAGGTTCCCGACGGTGCGGTTGATCCGTTTCGGCTCACTATGGCAAATATGATGGATGCCCGGGAACATGGAGCTAAAATATTCACATATCATGAAGTTACCGGATTGATCCGGGAACAGGATAGAATTGTGGGGGTGAATGTTTTTGATTATAAGACAAAACAAAAGAAACAATTATATGCCCATATTATTGTAAATGCCGGTGGAATTTGGGGACAGCATATTTCGGAATATGCCGATTTGAAAGTAAATATGTTCCCGGCGAAAGGTTCTCTTTTGATTTATGGTCATCGTATTAACCGGATGGTACTGAATCGTTGCCGTAAACCTGCCGATGCGGACATTTTAGTTCCCGGCGATACGATTTGTTTGATAGGTACTACTTCTACGCGTGTTCCTTATGACGAGATAGATAATATGAAAGTTACTCCTCAAGAAGTAGATATTTTATTGAGAGGAGGGGAGGAACTGGCGCCTTCGTTGGCTTATACACGTATTTTGCGTGCTTATGCCGGGGTCCGGCCTTTGGTCGCTTCGGATGATGATCCGTCCGGCCGTAAGGTGAGCCGTGGAATCGTTCTTTTGGATCATGAAGAACGAGACGGTCTGAGTGGATTCATAACCATTACAGGCGGTAAGTTAATGACTTACCGCCTGATGGCGGAGCAAGCTACGGACCTGGTATGTAAAAAGCTTCATATAAGTGCGGAATGTACGACAGCGACTGCTGAACTTCCCGGATCCAGAGAAGATACGTGTGGAATAACAAAAAAACTGGTCTCTTTCCCGACGGCTATCAGGGAATCCCTGATTCACAGACATGGCGACAGAGCCGGGTTTATAGCGAATAAAGATAATGCGGATAATGGTTTGGTTTGTGAGTGTGAAGAAGTCTCGGTAAAAGAAGTCCAGTATGCTATAGAAGAATTGGGGGTGACGAATCTTGTCGACCTTCGGCGCCGAACCAGAATAGGGATGGGAACCTGCCAGGGAGAACTTTGCGCTTGCCGGGCTGCCGGTATCATGGATAGCCATAATGGTTCTTGTTCTCAAAGACAGAAAGAAGATCTGGCTGATTTCCTGAATGAAAGATGGAAAGGCATATATCCTGTCGCCTGGGGGAATAGCTTAAGGGAAAGCGAATATACTTCGTGGGTTTATGAAGGTATTTGCGGATTGGATAAATATCAAATAAAGGGGAAAGATAAATGAAATTCGATACAGTTATAATAGGGGGAGGTCTGAGCGGTTTGATGTGTGGAATAAAGCTGTCGGAAAAAGGGAAAAAGTGTGCTATTGTATCTTCCGGACAAAGTGCTTTGCATTTTTTTTCAGGTTCGTTTGATCTTCTTAATGCGACTCCGGAAGAGAATATCGTCCTTCATCCGTTGGATTCTATTTCCCGGCTGGTAAAATTGAACCCCCGGCATCCCTATTCGAAAATAGGTCCGGACTTATGCGCATCTTTGGCAAAAGAAGCATATTCTTTTTTAGAAAAAGCCGGTGTGAAACTGACGGGTGGTAATGAAACGAATCATTATAGACTTACTCCCCTCGGAGTATTGAAACCTACGTGGCTGTCTGTCCGAGGCTTTGTTACCAGTGATAACGGAGAGACTTTCCCCTGGAAAAGAATCTCTGTTTTTAATATTGCAGGTTTTCTGGATTTCTATCCTAAGTTCATAGCGGATAAGCTGGAAAAGGACGGAATAAAAGTTCGGATGCATACTATATCTCTTCCGGCTCTGAGAACGCAACGACATAATCCTAGCGAGATGAGGTCCGTTAATATTGCCCGCATACTGGATAGAAAAGATGTGCGGGAGGAACTGGCGGAAGTATTGAAGGAGGGCAGTCTGGATAGTGATATTGTTATTCTTCCTGCATGTATCGGATTGGATTCTGCTTCGGTACAAGACAAATTATCTGTAATGATAGGAAAACCGGTTTATCTGGTATCGTCTTTTGGTCCTTCTGTGGCAGGCATACGAACGCAACAATTGTTGTGTAATCATTTCAGGAAATTAGGGGGGGTATATATGCTGGGCGATAGTGTGGAAAAGGTCTGTTTTGAAAATAAAGGGGTAAAGGTATTTACTGTTAATCACGGGAATATTCCGTTGGAGTGTGAATTTGCCGTATTGGCCACAGGCAGCTTTTTCAGTCAGGGGCTGTCAGCTACCCGGGAACGTATTTTTGAGCCAGTCTTAAATTTGGATGTGGATTATGAAACGGGGCGCGAGAACTGGTTTTGTGCCGATTTTTATGAAACTCAAGCCTATCAAAGTTACGGAGTAAGAACTACAGATTCTTTTCAAGCCATGAAGGATGGAAAAGTGATAGATAATCTATACGTAACCGGTGCTATCCTTAGCGGATTTAACCCGATAAAGGAAGGATCAGGAGGAGGCGTTTCATTGTTAAGTGCCTTGTATGTTGCAGACCGGATATTGAACCGTGAATTATGAATGGAATGGATATTAGCAATAATAATTTTGAGCAGTGTATAAAGTGTACGGTTTGTACCGTATATTGCCCGGTTCTGGAAGTTAATCCCGATTTCCCCGGGCCTAAACAGGGTGGCCCGGATGAAGAACGGTTACGGTTGAAGAATCCTGGTTATTATGACGAAGCACTTAAGTATTGTCTGAATTGCAAACGTTGTGAGGTTGCTTGTCCTTCAAATGTGCGTATAGGAGATATTATACAACTGGCCCGTATTAAACACGACAAGAAAAAAACAAAGTTACGTGATTATATGCTTGCTAATACGGACCTGATGGGAACGCTGGCTGTATCTCCGTTTTCTCCTGTTGTAAATGCTGTATTAAAGTCGAAGCCGGCTAAATTAGTGCTGGATAATGTTTTGGGGGTGGATCATAGGCGTATTTTTCCGCAGTATGCCGTAGCTACATTCGAAAGCTGGATGAAGAAACAAAAAGAAAAGCAAAACCTTTTTCCCAGGAAAGTGGCTTATTTTCACGGTTGTTATGTCAATTACAATAATCCGCAACTAGGGAGAGATTTGGTGAAAGTGATGAATGCACTCTCGATAGGTGTACAACTGCTGGATGAAGAAAAGTGTTGCGGAGTAGCTCTGATTTCGAACGGACTTATAGAACAGGCTAAAAGACAAGCACGGACAAACATGCGGTCGATTAGAAGGGCTATTATCGATAATCAGCTTTCTGTTATTGCGACATCGTCAACTTGTGTTTTTACTATACGGGACGAGTATCCGCATTTGCTGGATATTGGAAATTCGGATGTCCGGGATAGAATAGAACTTGCGTCGCGTTATATTTACCGTTTACTGATGGAGCCCGATATCAGGAAAAAATTAAAATTCAATGATAAAAAAATAAGGGTGGCGTATCATACTCCTTGTCATATGGAGAAATTAGGCTGGTCTTATTATTCTATCGAACTGCTTAAACTAATTCCTAATCTGGAGCTTACCGTGCTCGATTCCCGGTGCTGCGGAATTGCAGGGACTTATGGGTTTAAAAAAGAAAATTATGAAACATCCCAGGCAATAGGTTCTTTTTTATTCCGGCAAATAGAAGCTTGCGATATAGAATATGTCGTGACCGATTGTGAAACTTGCAAATGGCAGATAGAAATGTCTACTTTGATAAGATGTGAACATCCTGTTTCGATCTTGGCTATGGCATTGGAAACTGAGGAGGGATAATTAAAATAAAAAAGCCGTATTGACAAAGACATTCCGATACGGCTTTCTTATTTTTTAAATTAATGTACTGTGAATGAGTTTTCCAGGGTGAACTCTTTTTCTCCTACTTTGAGTGTAAGATGATAAGTTCCGGGTTGTATATTGGAATGTATTGCAGTTATTTTATGATAAGAAGAAGATGTTGTGTGTATTTTCTTATTGCCTATGTATATTCTGTTTCTATCATTATTTTCGGAGAAATAATAACCGTTAATAGTTATAGTTCCACTTTCGTTTCCGCTTACAGGTGATATATTGTCTATAACGGGTTTTTTATAATTTGTAGGGACAAAATAAGTAGTTGAACCATAATATGTAAATGTTTGTGTTTTGATATAAGGCGTTATACTACATCTCCGAATAAAAGTTAACTACTTGCAAAGATAATGTTTTTTTAATTAAATGGTATTTTTTTTAGAAAATCAATTCTGTGAATTATCTATTTGAGATAATAAAAAACTCTGCCGAAACAAAAGATGGATGCATTGTTCCAGCAGAGTCATATTTGTTTAAGAAAACAAATATTTCAAGTAAGTAAAATAAATTTTAATGCTGTAGGACTGATAAATGAGTGCTCATCTTTGATGAACCTCTAAAAAAACAGACAAAAAGTAATTATTAATTAAAGCCCTACTCGCCAAATGCCATTAACTTTTGTAACAGGCATATCATCTGTTTCTGTTTGGGATTCCTGTCCTTGCTTCTGTATGGTGGTTACTTCGACTTTTACATGAGCGTTCTCACCGTCCTCTGAAATTTCTTCAGAAAGAATTTTAAAATCTTTTATTTCAAATCCGCCTTTTTTTAATTCATTCAGACCACTAACAACCATTTGTATATCTTTTTCATCTTCTAATAGACTATAAGATAATGCTTTCTCAAAATTTCCGTCTTTCATGGCATTATAATAGGCTTCAGCTGCTGCCGACGGAGTGTCGGCTTTGCTATTGCTGCAGGAAACGAATAATACTGCAGAGAAAATTACGGATAGAATTAATGATATTTTTTTCATGATCGGAGTATTTATTTTGTTTTTATTATTCTGTTTTTATCCATTCGATAGGAATGTCACGGACTTCAAAACCTTTTAATTGGGAATTTTGTGCTTCTAATGTAAATTTTAGTGCACTTATATTTTTGGAGCCTTCGGGCACTGCAATGGGCTGAAAAGTATATTCGCTGTAGGTATTAGGTTCCAAGTCGTTGTAAAGAGGTGATTCGGAAAGATCTCGTGTCATAAATTTGCTGGTTTCTTTCCAAAACTTGCCTTCGGGTAAAACATTTTTTTTCTCGTCTATAACTTCTGTCAATTTCAGAAATGCAGACCCTTGTTTTGCTAACGGCATTATTTTGATTTTGACTGAAACAACGCCTGTTTCAGGATCACCGATTGCACTGACAAACTGCATTTTCCATTCTCCTATGGTAGGATATACGAACAAGGTTTCTTTAGATACATCTAAGCCCGTGGTTGACTCTACTCCTTTTTTAACTTTACTCCAAAATCCTCCCTTCTTTTTGGATTCATTTTGGGCAAATGCACTTCCCATGACTAGTAGTAAGGTCATGGCCATACAAATAATTTTTTTCATAACATTGATTTAATTAATTTGTGTATTTATTATATTTTTCACCGTGTGACAAATATAAGCTGAAGAGATTATCGGCAGGCTCCTTTAAAACAAAAGAAAGCGTCATTCTTACAAATTCGGCCTCTAAATCGTTGTTATTTCACATTTTTTGCGGTATTTCAAGGGAGTGCAACCGTATGTTTTGACAAATGCACGGCGGAAAGTAGACGCAGAATTGAATCCGCATTTCTGAGCGAGTTCTTCAATCGTACAGTTTATATATTCTTGGCTATGGAACATTTCTTCGACTTCTTTCAGGCGAAAAGAATTAATATAATCGTAAAATGTGGTATGTAACTCGTTATTTAAACAGGAAGAAAGATAGGTTCGGTTTGTTCCTAATTCTTTTGCCGTATCCTGTAACGTCAATCGGGGATTGTGATATAGTTTTTTATCGGAAAGCGTTTCCTCTAATTTTAAAATTAATGAATTTACGTTGTTTTGTTTGGCTTCGTTATTGCATTGGTTGTTTTGCTCGTATGAATTGTCCGGTTCATCAAAGAACTCCCGGGATGCTATTTCCTGATGTTTTGTCCGGAACGAGATAAATCCCCAGATGTAGCAACAGAAAAAATAATAGCATGTGTCACCCCAGTCTGTCACATAAAAGGATGTAATTGTCCATGCGAACATACAAGCTACCAGT
Organism: Barnesiella propionica; assembly: GCF_025567045.1. Classification (NCBI taxonomy): domain Bacteria; kingdom Pseudomonadati; phylum Bacteroidota; class Bacteroidia; order Bacteroidales; family Barnesiellaceae; genus Barnesiella; species Barnesiella propionica. The sequence goes on from NZ_JAOQJK010000004.1 coordinate 141,778, forward strand.
AAAATGGAAGTGGTGGTTAACCATCGGACGTTGACATTATCGGTATTGGAGTAGTTTTCTTTCAGTACTATGTTGTATAATTTCATTTTCTTTAAAACGAAATATACGATCGTCAGTCCGTAAGCCAGACCGAATAACAGAATAAAATAATATAGTCCGGTATCTTCGGTAAGCGCATACAACAATATTAATAATAAAAAGGGAAGCTCATGTGTCCATATAGTTTTCCAGGTTACAGTATAAGGTTTCAATAATTCGAATAGGAAAAATGTTCCGGTAGGAAGTGCCAGAAGGTCGATAGAGAGTAATAAGCGGACAGAATATTCATCTGTTCTTATGGCATGTTTTAAGAAGAACAAATCTTTTACCAGTAAAAGGAACCATATTAGTAAGATATAGCCCAGTAATTGTTTCAATCTGCTTCGCTCTCCCCGTAGAAAGTAAACGCTCAACATTAAAAAGAACATACTGCAGATGCCGTGTGCGAAATAAAAAAGATTTGTGAATTCCATATTTAAGGCTTGGCTTGTTTTTGAAAGTTTGAAATAAAAGGGGTGTTTCTTTTTTTGAAATGATAATGATTAAATTAGTAATCGGATATATGATATTTGTGTTTTATATGAGTTTCTTCAAAAGAAAGTAGCAAGGTATTAAAAAAATATTGATTTTATGGGAGAAAAATTAAAATTATATGTAGGAAATGATAATAAAATATATATTATCAATAGTTTGTAAGGGAAATTTCTATGTTGAAAATGATTGGGGAATGTCTTGTTATATCTTTGTGATTAAGGGTAATGATGGGTCTGGCCGATATAAAAAAAGCAGTTGTCATAATCAAAACAACTGCCTAAAGAGAGTAGCGAGACCGGGGCATGATCCCGGGACCTCATGATTATGAATCATGCGCTCTAACCAACTGAGCTATCTCGCCAACATTTCAAAGTACATTTTATTCAAATGCGGTGCAAAGATAGGATGATTTTTTTTACTATGCAATAGTTTAGTTGAGAATAGTTCTTTTTTTTATTTTTTAAGATAAAAGTAACCGTTTGATATAATCTTTTTGGGGGTATGACCGTTTAAATTAATATTATTCACATAAAAATAGAATGAATATGAAAAAGTATGTATGCACAGTATGCGATTGGATTTATGATCCTGCTGTTGGAGATCCCGATGGCGGCATTGCTCCCGGTGTAGCTTTTGAAGATCTTCCCGATGATTGGGTATGTCCGGAATGTGGTGTAGGAAAAGAGGATTTCGAACCTGTCGAAGAATAATAGGCAGTAGTCATTGCGATACGGAACGCATTAAAAAAGATTTTGGAGAGCCGGGTATGTAATACGTATCCGGCCATTTTTTATAATTAAGAGTATATGATTCTGGTTTTTATTTTGTTTCTTTGCAGGCGAATTATTTAAGCAGATATAAGACATCAAAATGAAACAAGAGGCAAGTATTGGCCTGTTCAATGACAGTTATCCTCCCGTGATGGACGGGGTAACACTAACGGTACAAAATTATGTGTATTGGTTGCGCCGGATGTCGGAGAATGTAAGTGTAATTACGCCTGGTTATTTCGGACAAAAAGATAGAGAGCCTTATCCTGTCTATCGTTATGCTTCATTACCTATACGCAGCAGATATCCTTATCGTTACGGCATTCCCGAGATAGATTTCAGAATATATTACCGTCTGGGACGTATTCCTTTTTCGCTGGTACATGCTCATTGTCCTTTTTCTTCCGGGCGTTTGGCCCGTTATGTTGCCCGTAAGCAACATATACCTTTTATTGCCACTTTTCATTCCAAATATAAGTCGGATCTCACCCATTCTATTTCCTGCCGGCCTATAGTCGATTATCTGGTAAGAAATATCGTAAAGTTTTATGAATCGGCCGATGAGGTATGGATCCCTCAAGCTTCGGTGGAAGATACCATCCGTGAATACGGATATAAGGGAAAAGTGACCGTAGTGGAAAACGGAAATGACTTTTCGGGAAAGGAATCTCCCGGTCTCCTCAGGGAGCAGGCCCGAAAGGATATGGGAATCGCTGACGAAGAACTGGTTTTCCTGTTCGTGGGGCAGCATATATGGGAAAAAGGAGTGGGGCTCATTATAGATGCTTTGGCCCTGCTAAAGGATATCCGTTTCAAAATGTTTTTTATAGGTAACGGCTATGCTTGCGGAGAAATGAAAGAGAAGATTGAACAATATGGCCTGTCCGACCGTATTAAATTAATGGGAGTATTGCTCGATCGTTCCGATATTAAACGGTATTATGCCGCGGCCGATTTGTTTTTGTTTCCTTCGATGTATGATAATGCTCCGTTGGTTTTACGAGAAGCCGCCGCAATGCATACGCCAGCTATTTTGCTGAATGGTGCAACTGCTTCGGAAGTTATCGTAGATGGGGAGAACGGTTTTCTGACGGAAAATACAGTTTCGGGACTTGCCCGGAAGATATCTTTTCTGGCAGAATCGCCTCAGATAATACGTCTTGCCGGTGAAGCGGCTTCTCATACGATAGCCCGTTCATGGGAAGATGTAGTACATGAAGTCGTGGACCGATATAGGGTTATACAGAAAAAAATAAAATGAGCACCAATAAGGATAAAAAAACGGTCCGGTCAAAACCTTTCAGTTCCTGGCAAATATGGATACCTGTATTGCTGGGACTCACGGTCGTAGGTTATATGTTCTGGAAGGATTTTAATCCTGAGGTATGGGCCAGCATCCGTTTGTCCGAATACAGCGTGTTTGCTATTATTGCAGGGGTACTTCTTATGATAGGACGAGATGTAGGCATGAGCTGGCGTTTCCGGATCATTACGGATAAAGAGTTATCCTGGCTGCAATCGCTTAAAGTGTGTATGCTTTGTGAGTTTACTTCCTGTATAACACCGTCGGCTGTAGGTGGCTCCAGTCTTGCTGTTGTATTCCTTAACCGGGAAGGCATTAATATGGGACGCAGTACGGCTCTAATGATGACGACTCTGTTTTTGGATGAGTTGTTTTTCGTAGTTTCTTGCCCCATTATATTTTTATTAACTCCGGAGGCTGCTCTTTTCGGACCTGTGAGCGGTTTCTCCGTAGGAATGAAATACACGTTCTGGATTGTATATATCGTAGTGTTCTTATGGACGGTACTTTTATTCGTCGGATTGCTGGTAAAGCCGCATTGGGTGCAACATTTGTTGCTTTTTGTTTTCAGACTCCCGTTATTGCGGAGGTGGAAACTTCATATAGGGGAACTGGGTAAGAATCTGGTGTGTTCGTCAGCAGAATTGAAGAGTAAATCTTTAAGTTTTTGGATTAAAGCTTTCGGAGCCACAGCTATGTCCTGGACATCCCGTTATTTGGTGGTAAACGCTTTGTTTCTGGCTTTTGTGGCTCATGCCGACCAGTGGTTGGTCTTTGCACGCCAGTTGGTCGTCTGGCTGGTTTTGATGATAAGCCCGACTCCCGGGGGAAGCGGTTTAAGCGAATATATATTTACTGAGTATTATAGTGATCTGGTTCCTTTTGCAGGTGTAGCATTAGTGATTGCTTTCTTTTGGCGGATCATCAGTTATTATGTTTATCTTATTATCGGTGCGTTCATTGTTCCGGGTTGGTTGAAAGACTGGAATAAAAATGTCCCGTCTGTTTAAAATTATTGTTTATGAAACGAGTAGTCTGTCCTAAATGCGATAATAAAATTACATTTAATGAAACCCGGTATGATAACGGTGGTGCCATTTCTTTTGTATGCCCTCATTGCGGAAAACGGTTCAATAAAACGTTGGCCGAGATTGTAGATGACGAGAACGATACGGAAGGTGCTCCTTATGGTTATATCGTAGTATTGGAAAATGCTTTCGGATATAAACAGGAATTTCCTTTACGACCGGGAGATAATACCATAGGACGTAAATGTAAGGGGACCGAAATAGAATGTTCTATCGAAAGCGGAGATATGAGTATGGACCGCCGGCATTGTATTATCCGGGTCAAACAGGATAAAAAAGGAAAACTAACTTATACGCTTCGTGATTTTCCCAGTATTACCGGAACATTCCTCCGGAATGAAATATTGGGAGACAAAGACCGTGTACGATTGAATAACGGTGATGTGATTACAATAGGAGCTACTACATTTATTATTTATTTTCCGGAAACAGATGAAGAAGTGAACGAAGACTTATCTATATACTTGTGATATATTATGTTATAAAAACGCCGGATACTTTTTTGATATCCGGCGTTTTTACAGTTTAAATAAAAATTAATCGTCCATTCCTACGAAATTGAATTGCTTGTTGTAATATAATTCCAGTCCGTTGGATAATTTTACTTCATAACCGCGTTTGTCCTTTTCTATTTTTTTGACAGTGGTATTAGGGTGGTTTTCGGTAATATGTTTTTGGATAAGTGCGGGTATAACACTGGCCGGAACTTGATTGAACTTGCAATTTATTTCTTTCCATTCTCCTTTTTTATTAAACTCCACTTTGTCACCATTGGCAAGAATTACATCATAGGTTTTATCCATAAATTCCGATTCTTCTTTAACATAAGATACTTTAGTGCTCGTGAAGTTCTTTTGAATGAATTGCTGAGCCATTTGGGGCAATTGATTGAACTGAATGGCTTTGTCATTGTCAGCTTTGGCAATGAATGGAAGGGTAGCGACACAAAGGAATAATACAAATAACTTTTTCATAACAGTTTGTTTTTTAGAGTTCATATTTGTTTTTATTTTATTTGTATGACAAAGATGAGAGACAAAACTGAAAAGAATTTGAAATTTATTCCTGATGGAAAAATTTATTTTTTTATTTCAAAGCAATGCTCTCCTTTTTCATAGTAATACCGGATATGAAGACCGTATAACCTGCATATAGATTCGGCAATAGCCAGTCCCAAACCTGTAGAGCCCTCTTTTTTCTTTCCCTGATAGAATCTTTCGAAAATATGCTCTTTGTCCAGCTCCTTATCTGCTCCTGTATTACAAATAGTAAGAGACTTGGAATATAAGTATATATGTATACGTCCTTTGTCATTATTGTGTACGTATGCATTTTTCAGAAGATTCGTAATCAGAACAACCGCCAGGGACTCATTCATGGATACAGTCATGACATCTTTTTCTTCTATGTGGATATCAATTCTTTTATATTCATATATTTCCCGGTAATCATCTATATAACGCTTTATAATTTCATTTAGTTCTATCTGCCGGATATCTGTAAATTGTCTGTTCTCTATTTTTGTAAGCAATAACAGTGATTTATTCAGTCGGGAAATATATTCCAGGGTTTGAAGTGTTTTTATAATTTCTCCCAAATTTTTTTCGGACAAAGAATTATCTTCGGCCAACATTTCCAGTCTGTTTCTGCAGACAGCCAAGGGTGTCTGTATCTCGTGTGAAGCATTTCCTATGAATTGCTTTTGTTGTTCGAATTGTTCTTCTGCCCGTCGTGCATTACGCAAGGCTGCATCGTTTAGTTTTCTGAATTCGGTTATACGGGTATTGTTTATTAAAGGAATATTTTTTTGTCCTATTTTGTAACTATCCAGCCATCGTAACAGTACGTATAACGGACTCATGCTTTTATAGAATACCCATATATTTATAATGATGATAATAATCAATAACGCTAAATACAGGAATATTATCCAGTAAAGAATGGATTGCTGTATATCTTTTTTTTCAATAGAAGGAGTCGCTACGATAAGTTCGAAGTATGTGTCGTCCTTGTCTTTAAAAATAGTAGTCAATATACGGGCCGGCTCCGTTTCTTCTTTTTCTTTTAAATATATAGTAGAGTCGTTATAACTTATTTGGGGACGTATACGGGCTTCTTCGGCTGTAATTTCTTTCAGGTAATAAAAATTATTAGAGCCGTTACTTTCGGATGGAAGCTTCTGCCCAGTGAGCGCCCGGATTATGACGGATTCGGAATAATCTTCCAGCGAGTCGTCTACTTCGTCATGTATTTCCTCCATCATCGCAAAGTAGAAAAATACAGCCCAGCAGGAAAGAATGAATAATAGAGCCAAAGAAAGACGTATGGTGATACGATATAATAATTTCATATTTTATTTTTATGAAAAAGATATGTGAAAATTATTCCAGAACAAATTTATAGCCAAAGCCATAAACCGCTTTGATTTCGGGTACGGCCCCGGCATCTTTCATTTTTTTTCGGAGATTTTTAATCTGGGCATATATGAAGTCGAAATTATCTACCTGGTCAATATGGTCTCCCCAGACCGATTCGGCCAAAGTATTCTTATTTATAAGCCGCTCCGGACGATTAATAAAATATAAAAGGATATCATATTCTTTCCGGTTAAGTTCCACTTCTTTCCGGTCGATCAATACTTTGAACTTTTCGGGGAAAATGCAGATGTTTCCGTATTCGATTTTTATTTCTCCGTTGAGTTGTTTCCGCCTGATAACACTTTTGATGCGTGCATGCAGTTCTGCCAGATGAAAAGGTTTTGCCAGATAATCATCTGCACCCAGGTCAAGTCCTGTCACTTTATCTTCACAAGAATCTTTTGCCGATATAATGATTACATTCTCTTTTTTTCCCATTTCTTTCAATTCCTGTAACAGGGTAAGTCCGTTTCCGTCAGGCAGCATAATGTCCAGGAGTATGCAGTCATAGTCGTAATCCTCGATTTTGCGCAAAGCAGTCCTATAGTTTTCTGCTGTTTCTGTTACGTAACGTTCTTTTTCCAGAGAGCAGGAGATAAGCTCTCTTAGTGCCGGATCATCTTCTATAATCAGTATTTTCATAATATCTAAGTTTCTGACAAAGAAAGCAGATATTTCTGAAATAAATCTGAAATTTTCGGTTTTCCGTGTTTATTTTCATTGTTTTAGTTCCCGGAGTGCGGTTTTTCAGTAGAGTCAGGTTCTATAATTATCGGTACTTTGTCATCAAGATATTCTTTCTTGAATATGTTGAGACAGAGCAGGAATATGGATATTAATAAAGGTCCGAAAATGACACCCATAAAACCGAAAAGCGATAAGCCTATTACGACGCCGAAAATGGTTATCAATGGGTGTATGTCGGCAATTTTCTTCTGTAATATGAAGCGGGCCAGATTATCTACGTTCGTTATGACTATCAGTGCAAAAGCGGCCAGTATCATGGCGTTTACCCAGTGATGAACGATCATAAGGTATATAACGAGAGGAAACCATATCAAAGCAGTCCCGAATATAGGTATTATGGTGGCAAAACAGGTGAGTACGCCGAAGAAAACGGGATTGGGGACACCTGTGAAATAATATCCTATCATGGCTACGATTCCTTGAATGATAGCGAGAAAAGGTATTCCAATGGCATTCGAGGTAACGATAACGTTAATTTCTTCCAGAACGCTTTTTTTATTTTCTTCGTTAAACGGCAATATTTCATAAATATAAGTTTCCATTTTACGGCCGCCGATAAGCATAAAATAGAGAACGAAAACCAAAACGAAGAGATTGATGGTGAAGCTGGTGATGTTTCCCATAAGAGACTGCCCTATGTAGGGAATGGTAGATACTACCGATCTGAGATTCTCTTTTTGCAGGAGATTGTATCCTGTACGTTGCGATATCAGGTCTGCTAAGTGTTCGACTTCTTTTATTATCAAATTGGGATCGAGGTTTACATTCTGTATGGTATTGATTACCAGCCATACTACTAGAGAAAGAGGTATAAGGAAACATAAAATGGTCTCGCCGATAAGTAATGTCGCCATAAGGCTGCGGCGCATTTTCTTTTTATCCGTAAAATATATCATTTGTTTACGTAATAATATATATATGGTCAATGCTCCTAATATGCCGCTGAAAAAAGGAATAAATTCGATGAATAGAATAACGCCTAATCCTAATATCATAGCGATTAGCGAATATTTCCAGAATTGTTCTTTCATGCTCGTAAGAAATGATTATTAATTTTCAACAAAATCATAGTAAAAAGGTTCTTTTTCTGTCCTTTTCTTTCTGTATATTTTTAATGATCTCATAGTGAAAAGTGAAAAACTATTTATAAGCCGGCGTGTTATTGAAAACAGAGAATGCGCTTATGTAGATCAGATGTTTATTATTGGCGGGATATTGTAAAATGTATAACGTGTGTATCGGCTACCATTGGTATATTTATAATGCGTATGATGTGTTTTCCGCACCATTTAAAACAGAGTGTGGAATTATTCCGCACCAGCCACACATATTTCTACAAGTATGTGTAACGGCTGTTTTGTATTAATGCTTTGGTTTATAGATATATAATAGGGTTTTATCTATTTGTGGCATTATCTTTGAATTAAATGTTACAGATAGAAGGTATATCACTTAAATGTTACAATTGATCATGGTAAAAGTAAAACGCCCAAATGTAAAGCTAGACAGAAAGAAAATAATCTCTGCGGTAATTATCCTACTGTTATTTTCAGTGATTTTGTTTATTTGGCTGAGGCCCGAAGTGAAGCCGGAGGAGTATCCTACCGTAGAAGTTACACCTGTGGGCCGGGCCGATGTGGAGGTGTATGGAGAATATGTGGGACGTGTAAGAGCTCAGCAGTTCGTTGAGGTGCGTGCCCGTGTCGAAGGCTATTTAGAGAAAATGTTGTTTGAAGAGGGTACATCCGTCCAGAAAAACCAGGTTTTATTTGTCATTAACCAGGAACAATACAAAGCCAAGCTGAATAAGGCTATGGCCCAGTTGAAAAAAGATGAAGCTTTGGCGTTAAAGGCAGAGCGGGACCTGAATCGTATCAAACCGCTTTATGAGCAAAATGCCGCCAGCCAGCTCGATCTGGATAATGCTATCGCTACATATGAAAGCGCTACAGCTTCTGTTTCGATGAGTGAAGCCGATGTGACACAAGCTGAAATGGAACTTGGATATACGACTGTACGTTCCCCGCTTTCAGGGCGCATCAGCGAACGTCATGTTGATTTGGGTACTTTGGTGGGCCCCGGGGGAAAGTCATTATTGGCTACGATTGTGAAAAGTGACACGGTATTGGTCGATTTCAGTATGACGGCATTGGATTATTTGAGGAGTAAAGAGAGGAATGTAAATCTGGGGCAACGTGATACGAGCCGTACCTGGGATCCTTATGTTACTATTACTTTGGCCGATAATTCGGTCTATCCTCAGAGAGGTCTTGTTGATTTTGCCGAACCCCAGGTAGATCCCCAGACCGGAACATTTTCAGTGCGTGCGGAAATGCCGAATCCCGGCCAGATTTTGCTTCCGGGGCAGTTCACTAAAGTTCGTTTACTCCTCGATGTAAGGGAAGATGCCATAGCTGTTCCGTCCAAAGCTATTGTTATAGAAAAAGGCGGAGCTTATATTTTCGTGGTACGTAAAGATAATACGGTAGAGAAACGTTTTATTGAATTGGGACCCGAAATTGAAAATAAGTTTGTAGTGGAAAGAGGCTTGGCTGTTGGTGAAAATATTGTAGTAGAGGGTTTTCATAAGCTGGCTCCCGGGATGAAAGTGAAAGTGACCGTACCTGTGAAACCTTCAGGGGAATCTAAAACAGAGTAGAAGATGAATGTGAATTTTTTTATTGACCGTCCGGTTTTTTCGGCTGTCATATCAATAGTTATCGTTATAATAGGAATGATAGGACTTGCGTTTTTACCTATCGATCAATATCCGCAAATTACACCGCCTGTGGTAAAGATCAGTGCCTCATATCCGGGTGCCAGTGCCCAAACAGTTTCCCAGGCTGTAGCTACTCCTATAGAACAGGAACTGAACGGAACTCCGGGGATGCTTTATATGGAGTCCAGCAGTACTAATTCGGGTGGTTTCTCCGCAACGGTAACGTTCGATATCGAAACTGATCCGGACCTGGCTGCCGTTGAGATCCAGAATCGTATAAAACTTGCTGAATCCCGTCTTCCTGCCGAGGTTATACAAAATGGTCTGTCGGTGGAAAAACAAGCGGCCAGCCAATTGCTGACGATTACTCTTACTTCTTCTGACCCGAAGTTCGACGAGATATATTTGAGTAATTTTGCTACCATCAATGTCCTGGATATGTTGAGACGTATTCCCGGGGTGGGGCGTGTATCCAATATAGGTAGCCGTTACTATGCCATGCAAATATGGGTTCAACCCGACCGTCTCGCCAGTTTCGGACTTACGGTACAAGATTTGCAGAATGCACTTAAAGATCAGAACCGGGAATCGGCGGCGGGTGTATTGGGACAACAACCGGTAACGGGGCTGGATGTTACTATTCCCATCACTACCCGAGGGCGTTTATCTTCTGTTACGGAGTTCGAAGAGATTGTGATACGTGCCAATCCCGATGGTTCGCTTATACGTCTGAGAGATGTAGCCCGTATATCTCTGGAAGCTTCTTCTTATAGTACGGAAAGCGGTATTAACGGAGAGAATGCTGCTGTATTGAGTATCAATATGTTGCCGGGTGCTAATGCGATGGAGGTGGCTAATCGCGTTAAAGAAGCCATGAAAGAAATAAGCGAAGACTTTCCCGAAGGTCTCGGCTATGAGATTCCGTTCGATATGACTACTTATATATCACAGTCTATACACGAAGTATATAAGACGTTGTTCGAAGCATTATTCCTCGTTATACTGGTTGTGTTTTTTTCACTGCAAAGTTGGCGAGCGACAGTGATACCTATTGTTGCAGTACCTATTTCATTGATCGGGACGTTCGGATTCATGCTTATTTTCGGATTTTCATTGAATATGCTTACTCTCTTAGGCCTTATTCTTGCTATCGGTATCGTTGTAGATGATGCGATTGTCGTTGTGGAGAATGTGGAACGTATCATGACGGAAGAAAAGCTGAATCCATACGAGGCAACCAAAAAGGCCATGAAAGGATTAAGCAGCGCGCTTATTGCGACATCTTTGGTTTTGTGTGCCGTATTCGTTCCTGTGAGTTTCCTGAGCGGTATCGTGGGACAGCTCTACCGGCAGTTTACTGTAACGATTGTCGTTTCGGTACTTATATCTACTATTGTAGCCCTTACATTAAGTCCTGTTATGTGCTCTCTGATTCTTAAGCCGTCCAGTGGGAAGAAAAAGAACATAGTATTCCGTTATATTAATTATTGGTTGACAAAAGGCAATCGTAAATATACCCGGTTTATATTAAGTGCCATGAATCACCGCAAAAGAGTTATGGCTGGTTTCGGGCTGACACTTATATTTATCTTTATTCTGAATGCCCGTATTCCGACAAGTTTTATGCCGCAGGAAGATCAGGGATATTTTAAGGTCGAATTGGAGTTACCGGAAGGGGCTACGTTGGAGCGAACCCGGGCGGTGACAGATAGGGCTATAAAATTTTTAAAGGAGAATCCTTATGTACAATATGTACAAAATGTGACCGGAAGCAGTCCGCGTGTGGGAAGTAATCAGGCAAGAAGCGAACTGACCGTTATTCTGAAACCCTGGAAGGAACGGGAAGATGTGACTTTGGATGAAATTATGGAAGCAGTCCGTGAAGAATTAAGTCAGTATCCAGAAAGCAAAGTATTTTTGAGTACACCTCCTGTTATTCCGGGGCTGGGCACTTCCGGTGGTTTTGAAATGGAGCTGGAAGCACGTGGTAACGCTACGCTTACCGATCTGGAACGGGCTACCGATACACTTCTTTATTATGCTTCGAAACGGAAAGAGCTTTCGGGCGTATCTTCTTCTCTGCAGTCGGAGATCCCGCAGTTGTATTTCGATGTGGACCGGGATAAGGTTAAAATGCAGGGGGTGCCGTTGTCCGATGTCTTTTCTACGATGAAAGCCTATACGGGATCGGTATATGTTAACGATTTCAATATGTTCAACCGCATTTATAAAGTATATATTCAGGCCGAAGCTCCTTACCGTGTGCATAAGGATAATATCAATTTGTTCTTTGTAAAGGGCAGTAAAGGAGCTATGATTCCTCTGACTTCGCTGGGGACGGCCACTTATACGACCGGTCCCGGTAATATAAAACGGTTCAATATGTTCAATACCTCTATTATAAGAGGGGTGGCTTCTCAGGGATACAGTACCGGACAGGCCATGGAAATACTGGAACAGATAGCTGACGAACATTTGCCATCCAATATAGGAGTGGAATGGAGCGGTCTTTCTTACCAGGAGAAACAAGCCGACGGTAAAACGGCTGTAGTAATGGCATTGGTATTTCTTTTTGTCTTTTTGTTCCTGGCAGCGCAATATGAAAGCTGGACCGTCCCTATCGCCGTATTATTATCGCTTCCTATTGCCGTACTGGGTTGCTATTTGGGAGTATGGATATGCGGACAGGAGAATAATGTATATTTTCAGATAGGAATGGTGATGCTTGTGGGACTGGCTGCCAAGAATGCTATTCTTATCGTAGAATTTGCCAAAGTACAGGTAGACAAAGGTGATAATATTGTCCGTTCGGCTATACATGCGGCTCAGTTACGTTTCCGGCCTATTTTGATGACATCCCTTGCATTTATTTTGGGAATGTTACCACTGGTACTTGCCAGCGGTCCCGGTTCGGCCAGCCGTCAGGCGATAGGTACCGGAGTCTTTTTCGGAATGCTATTTTCCATTACTATAGGTATTGTGCTGGTTCCTTTCTTCTTTGTTGCTATTTATAAAGTGAAGGCGAAAATTAAAACGAAGTTATCATGAATATGAAATCCGATGTGAAATTTTTTGTTCTGCCTCTGGCGGTTTTGTTGCTGCTGTTTTCTTCCTGTAAAATAGGGAGGAAATATGTGAGACCGGATCTTCATTTGCCGGAAACCATCGTTCCGGGTGAGCAGGACTCTGCCGTGTATGCCGATTTGAAATGGTGGGAAGTATATACCGATACGGTTCTTCAGTCTCTGATTAATAAAACATTGGCTTATAATAAAGATATGCTCATTGCTACTTCCCGTATTAAAGAAATGGCGATATTAAAACGTATCGATCTGGCGAACCTGCTTCCTTCCGTGGGCGGTAAAATCTCTGCAGAACGGGAATTTGAGAATGACGGTGGGAATAATAAGGATATAACCAATACATTCGAAGGAAAATTATTATTTTCCTGGGAACTGGATCTGTGGGGTAATCTTCGTTGGGGACGTGAAAAGGGGATCGCAGAGTATTTGCAATCGGTTGAAGCGCAGCGTGCCTTGCAGATGACGTTGGTAGCTACGGTTGCCGAGGCTTATTTCGAGCTTATTGCACTGGATAACGAATTATCTATCGTGCGTCGTACATTGGCTACCCGGGAAGAGGGAGTCCGGCAGGCAAAACTGCGTTTTGAAGGTGGACTTACCTCCGAGACATCTTATCAGCAGGCACAAGTGGAGCTTGCCCGTACTGCAACTCTTGTTCCTGAACTTGAAAGACAGATTGTCAATAAAGAGAACGATATCGCTTTTCTGGCGGGTGAATATCCTAATGCAGTGAAGCGAGGCATAATGAAACAAGAGATAACATTACCAGAATATTTACCGGTGGGATTGCCATCAGATTTGTTGAAACGTCGTCCGGATATGCGTGAGGCGGAACAAAAACTTATAGCGGCTAATGCCCAGGTGGGAATAGCATTTACCGATATGTTTCCCCGGATTGCGCTGACCGGACAATATGGTCTGGAGAGTTCTGTTTTATCCGATTTTTTGAAATCGCCTTATGGGTTACTCGGTGCTAATTTGCTGACCCCTATTTTCAATTCGGGCAAAAATATTGCTAAATATAAAGCACAGAAAGCAGTTTACGAGCAGGCTTGTTATGGATATGAGAAAAGCGTTCTGAATGCGTTTAAAGAAGTAAACAATGCAATCGTGAATTTTAATAAAATGAAAGAGGCATACGAATCCAAACGGAAATTGGAGCAAGCTTCGAAGAGTTATGTGGAACTGGCCCAATTACAGTATTTCAACGGCATTATTAATTATCTGGATGTACTGGACGCCCAAAGGGGATATTTCGATGCACAGATAGGCTTAAGCAATGCTATCCGGGACGAACAGATCGCTATTGTGCGTTTGTACAAGGCTCTCGGTGGCGGTTGGGATACTAATGTATATTGATATTGCGATCGGGCCAACGGCGGGAGGGGATAATATTATCCCCTCCCGCCGTTGCTATGGATAATTATTATTTCTGTGCGTTTGTTTCTCTATTTATAATTTCCGAAGGATGTCGGTAAATGTTCCACATATAGGCCATAAACAGGACAGACGGAATATAGATAGGCATGGCATACCTCCATGTCGTATTGGGGCTGGCAAGCGCCGATACGACTATATATATGGTAATAAAGGCCAGTAAGATTCCTGCTGCCTGCCGGTCCTTTTCTTTAAAACGATATTTCTGAAATGTGAAAAAATAGTAGATAATACTTCCTCCCAAAAGGAACCAGTATATGTAATGGAATATATGTCTTACGGGATTCAGGTCTGAAAAAAAGGAATGCTTATGTTTGTAGCTATCTGTCTCTATCCCGTAATATTGATGGAAGTATCTTTGGTTTTTGAACTCGATCTGGTCTTCGGTAATTTTTCTGAATTCAAAGAAACTGAGGAAAGACGGTATAGCGTAATCGGTCAGGAAAGACAGCGGGAAGGTAAAGATTAACTGACGTGCATATTTTGAATATAATGCTCCGGTTTCGGCCCAGGCAGTTTCGTATTTGTGCCGGGTTGTTCTTCCATAATAGATCATGAATTTTTTGAAAGGGGAGGCTTTGTCCCACATTAAACCGGTTGTTAAAGCCTTTTGAGTAGTAAATAAAGAATCGGGACAAGTTTTTAGAAATTGATGATAAACTTGTTCCAGTTGTGTATCGAATTTTGTTTCGGGCAAGGACTTTGCCTTGGGAATAAGTACTGAAGCGTTGTTCATGAGTTGCCATCCCTCGAATCCTGAAGCCATATTCACTCCGCTGATTCTTTTATATTCGTGTTTAGCTGAACTTTGTAAAAATAATGATAAGATAACCGGAACGCAGGATAGAGCCAGACGCCATATCATTCTATTCCGTTGCGCCGATATGAATAAAGCGATCATGGAAATGGGAACGTAGAACATACCTGTGTACCTGGTCTTATATAATAAAGCCAGGCAACAGAGATGTAAAAGAATTATCCAGATATTAGATGTGTATATCAGCCACAAAGCAGTCGCTATAAAAACTATCGTAAGGGTATTGAATATCCCGTCGCTCATAATGAAGTTTGTGCTGAATAATATAGTGGGAGAGAGAAATACGCATGCACATAAAGTGTAGAACAAGTATCTGTTTCTGATGTTCGACAGATATTTAAATGAATACAGCAGGAATAGTGAAGCTATACTGTTCAGTGCGTATGAAGCGATAAACACAAAGGATATGTGTCCGTTTATGCTGTGTAATATCTGTAAATAATTGGAATATCCCATGGGACGATATACATTTTGTATATTGTCATTAGCTGCGGCAATGTAAGCTCCGGAGTCAGGAAATACGAACGGGAACGGATACAGGTAGTAAAAAATAGATCCCAGTATACAGATTATTCCAGACAGAACACAAAATTCCCACTTTTGTTCTTTTTCTGACATATATCTGAGAAAGTTCCGGAAATTTTTCATAGTACTAGAATTTAATTGATAAAACGATATTTTATAAGGGTCCATATAGCTTCCAGACCATCTGTCCATCGTATTTTCTTTCCGTCATCGATGGAGCGCGGATAATAGTGTATAGGAACTTCTTTTATTTTAATGCCTTTTTTGGCTGTTTTCGCCGTGACCTCCGGACAGAACTCGAATCTTGTGCATTTCAACGGAATCGCTTTTAAAAATGTAGCTTCGAAAGCTTTATAACAAGTCGGTTCATCTGTCAGGTTCTGGGCATACAGGATATTGGTAATAGCAGAGACCAACAGGCCTCCATAATAGAATCTTTTATAGGAATGTTTATTTTCTTTAATAAGAAAACGTGAGCCGTAAACGACTTTGGCCTGGTTGTGAATGAGCTCTTTCAATAAAATATTATAATCAGCAGGATCATATTCCAGATCGGCATCTTGTATAATGATGTAATCTCCCGTGGCAAAAGAGAGCCCGGTACGTATGGCGGCTCCTTTTC
Source organism: Barnesiella propionica (assembly GCF_025567045.1). Classification (NCBI taxonomy): domain Bacteria; kingdom Pseudomonadati; phylum Bacteroidota; class Bacteroidia; order Bacteroidales; family Barnesiellaceae; genus Barnesiella; species Barnesiella propionica. Next base: position 157,879 of record NZ_JAOQJK010000004.1, read on the forward strand.
CCCGGTTCTTTGTGTGTTTTTTATAGAGTATATTTTCGGATGTATGTTCATAGATAAAGCTATCTACCGTGGCTTTTGTCGAATCTGTCGAGTAGTCGTCGACGACGATCAATTCCTTTTTTACCCCGTCCATTAGTTTTACCTGGCATATTTTGTCGAGTATCTGCCGGATCGTTTTATCTTCGTTATAAGCAGGTATGATTATGGATAGCGTATAATGAGGCATACTTATTTGATTTTGGGTGTAAAACCGGTTCTTCCGGTATGTTTTTGAGCAAAGTTAATAACATTTATTATATTTGCTTGAAGCTCCGTTAAATAAAGTAACGAATTATGTCTCAAAAATATATTTATTTATCCAATGATGAAAGCGTTAATCCTGTAATTATTTTAAAAAATATTTATATGGTAGGAGTGCATTAGTTGGAAATGAATATGAATTATAACCTTTTAAAATGGTTTATCCGATAAAACGATTTTATTAAGGTTCTATAAACAGCATTAGCATAAAATATATTTGTTAACTTTGCAGTCTGTATGAAAGAAAAGTGCGTAAAATTTTTCCGATATTTTTTTCCGATATTCTTTTTGATATATTTCGGGAATATTACTCTTTTTACGCATAGTCATATTATGAATGGTGTGACGATCGTCCATTCACACCCTTTCAAAAAAGATAATGCCGACCAGCCAGCACATCAGCATACCCCGGCTCAATTCCAACTGATCCATCAATTATCCTCATTTGGAAGTGAGGATATCCCGGCGGTTTGTACGTCGTCGGTAATTTTTCTTGTGGTACTTGCTGTGCTGGTTATTCGTCTTACCAATCCGGATGTAGGGAATATCGGTAAGAAGGTAATCTCTTTACGTGCCCCTCCTTTTTATACTTGTCTTACATAGAGGGTAAAATTTCATATTAATTTATTATTAAGCTTTTTACAATGAAAAGATATATATTTTTCGTTGTATGTTTCTGCTGTGTGTTTATCTGGGCAGGAACTGCAGCGACCTATGCCGAAGATTCGGATGCGAATGTATTCGGGCATATACTGAATAAAAAAACAAAAGAACATATACCTTATGTCAGTGTGGCGTTAAAAGGTACTACTCTGGGTACGACAACAGATGCGTCGGGGCATTATTTTCTTAAAAATCTTCCGGAAGGTAAGTTTTGTGTGATTATAAGGGCTATGGGGTATAAAACTACAGAAAAAGATATTGTTCTGGAAAAGAATGTGTCAAGCGAATTAAATTTTGAAATAGAAGAAGAGCTGGTTTCTTTGGATGAAATAGTAGTGTCGGCAAACAGGAGCGAAACTACACGCCGGCTGGCTCCTACACTGATAAACGTGTTGGATACCAAATTATTTGAGACCGCGCAGGCGGCTTGCCTGGCTCAGGGGTTGAATTATCAACCCGGAGTGAGGGTGGAGTCCAGTTGCCAGAATTGTGGCTCCCAGCAGGTACGCATCAACGGGCTCGATGGTCCGTATACACAGATACTGATAGACTCCCGTCCTATTTTCAGTGCTTTGTCGGGTGTCTATGGTCTGGAACAGATCCCTGCCAATATGATAGAAAGAGTTGAGGTAATGAGGGGAGGAGGATCGGCTTTATTCGGTTCTTCCGCTATCGCAGGTACGATTAATATAATAACGAAAGAACCGTTGCGCAATTCGGCACAATTATCTCATTCTTTTATGGGTATAGGCGGCAGCAGTGCACTGGATAATAACACGACCATGAATGCATCGTTGGTTACGGATACCCGGAAAGCCGGCATCTATGTATTCGGACAAAATCATCACCGTTCGTCATTCGATTACGATAAAGACGGTTTTTCCGAATTGCCTAAGCTGAAAAATCAGACTGTGGGTTTCCGTGCCTATGTGAAAACAGGTATTTATTCAAAACTCACTTTTGAATATCACCATATGGAGGAATATCGCCGAGGAGGAAATCTGCTGGATAGGCCGCCTCATGAAGCGGATATTACCGAACAGACGGAACATTCTATTGATGGTGGAGGCTTGAAGTTCGATTATTATTCTCCTGATTATAAACAGAAGGTAAGTGTGTATGCATCGGCACAGAATACGAACAGGAACAGTTATTATGGTACGGATAAGAATCCCGATGCTTACGGATATACTACGGACCTTACAGCGATGGTGGGTAGCCAGTATACTTATAGTTTCGGTAAATTCCTGTTCATGCCTTCTGACCTTACCGCAGGGCTGGAATATAATTATGACAGGCTGAAAGATGAGATGTTGGGCTACAATCGCTCTTCGGAACAGCAAGTACATATCGAAAGCGCGTTTTTGCAGAATGAGTGGAAAAATAAGAAATGGGGCTTTCTTATCGGCGCGCGATTGGACAAACATAATATGATAGACGGAGTGGTAATAAGTCCCCGTGCCAATGTTCGTTTTAATCCTACTGAAGATATGAACATCAGAGCCAGTTATTCAAGCGGTTTCAGAGCTCCCCAAACCTTCGACGAAGACCTGCATGTCGCAGCAGTAGGCGGAGATGTGGCCTTAATAAGGCGTTCGAAAGATTTGAAAGAAGAAAAGTCTCAGAGTTTCAGTGCATCCGCAGATTTTTATCACCGTTTCGGAGACACACAAGTAAATTTTCTGTTAGAGGGATTTTATACCGATTTAAAAGATGTGTTCGTATTGGAGGACGTAGGCAAAGACGAGCAGGGGAATCTTATAAAAGAGCGCAGAAACGGTTCGGGGGCGCGTATTATAGGACTTACGATGGAAGGGAAGGTCGCTTTCCCTGAGTGGGTACAGTTACAAGCGGGTTTTACTTTCCAGCGGAGCCGGTATAAAAAGGAGGAAAAATGGAGTGAAGACGAATCGGTTCCTGCGACCCGGAATATGTTCAGGACTCCCGACCGTTATGGTTACCTTACGACTACGGTCACTCCGCTAAAATCATTAGTTGTTTCATTTTCGGGTACTTATACAGGTAGTATGCTGGTGCAGCATCTTAAAGGATTTATCGATAACGATGTTGCTGTGAGTACTCCCGATTTTTTTGATCTGAACACAAAAGTATCTTATGATTTCTCTTTATACAAGGAACTTACCTTACAATTATATACAGGAGTACAAAATATTTTCAATGCTTATCAGAAAGATTTGGATAAAGGAGCAAAACGGGATGCCTCTTATGTTTACGGTCCGACGTTGCCCCGAAGTTATTTTGCCGGTGTGAAACTCAGTTTTTAAGATAATATAAGAAAAAGAAAACGTCCTGTAATTTTACAGGACGTTTTCTTTGTACCCGAAGGGGGACTTGAACCCCCACAGCTGCAATAGCCAAAGGATTTTAAGTCCTTCGTGTCTACCATTCCACCATTCGGGCAGCATGGAGCGAAAGACGGGACTCGAACCCGCGACCCTAACCTTGGCAAGGTTATGCTCTACCAACTGAGCTACTTTCGCAATTGCGAGTGCAAATATAGGACGCTTTTTTTGTTCTTCCAAAAAATGAACCGAAAATTTGTTCGTGAAAATGCCATATAAATAAGATATCCCTGATTCTCAGAAGAAAAATCAGGGATATTCATGTATGATTATGATAGTGTATTTTTATCTGAGGATTATATAAGCTCCCGTTTGGGGGTTATTTACTACCTGATAGGATTGCAAATAATAGCGTCTTTCCTGGGCTATTCCGCTTAAAGGAGCTCCAATGCCTCCGTATGTGCTGAATATATCGTAGGTAGAGCCGCATTTTTTGCAGACACCTTTCAATTCTTTTTCATCCACACTGATGCGTACTTTTTGATTGGCTTCAACAGGGCAGGCGAGGTCGTATGCCAGCAACTGGCTTTCGGCACCTTCAACCAGCAGGACACCTCCAAATCCGGTATAAGAGGATATATTGTAGCTGAAATCTTTGGGTATTTTTTCCTCTTTAATGAATATACGGTATTGGAAAGGCGCGTTTACACCATAGATCGTCCATTCGCCTGCATTTTTAAAATCGATGCGGACAGATGCGGACGGTATGCGGTAGTGATCGCTTTTTTCGCAGGAAGTACCGAACAGGAGCGTAATAACCAGAGAATACAACAATTTTTTCATTCACGTATAATTTGTTCTATGTTAGCGAGTTCTTGGGTATCGAAATGATAATTACTTATAGACCTGAGATTTTCTTGCAATTGCTCTATTGTGCGTGCGCCGATTATTACAGATGTAACCTCCGGCCGGGCTATAAGCCATGAAAGTGCCATTTGGGAAATACTTTGTTCCCGTTGCTGGGCTATTTTTCTGAAACACCTTACTTTATCTATGATCTCGGAAGTGATCATTTCGCTTTTCAAATATCCTTCCGGCCGGGCAGCCCGGGATCCTTCCGGAATTCCATGCAGATATTTATCTGTCAGCATTCCCTGGGCGAGAGGAGAGAATGCAACTACACCGGTTCCGTTGGCTGCTGCCGCCTTTAGCTGATAATTCTCGATATGTCTGTCAATGAGGTTATACCTGTCCTGATATACCAGACAGGGTGTTCCTGCATTTTTCAGGAATTCGAAAGCATATAATAATTTGTCGATAGGATATTTTGATAATCCTACATATAAAGCCTTTCCTCGTTTTACTATATCCACGAGGGCTTGTAATGTTTCGTCCAGCGGAGTTTCGGCATCGTACCTGTGACTGTAAAATATATCCACATATTCGAGGTTCATACGTTTCAGGCTATGGTCGATACTTGCCATTAAGTTTTTACGGGAACCGCCGTCCCCGTACGGACCATTCCACATATGATGTCCGGCTTTCGTGGTTATGATCATTTCATCCCTGTAAGCCCTGAAATGGTCTTTCATCATTTTTCCGAAATTTTCTTCGGCACTTCCGAATGGTGGCCCGTAATTATTTGCCAGATCGAAATGGGTAATACCGTGATCGAAGGCATATTTTACAATATTCAGTCCGTTCTCATAACTGTCCACGCCCCCGAAATTGTGCCAAAAGCCCAGAGATATAAGAGGCAGTTTAATTCCGCTATTACCACATTTACGGTAATCCATACCCTGGGTGTAGCGGTCGATGTGAGGCAGGTAATCCATAATTCCTGTTTTTAATGATAATACAATTCTGGATGTATAACGGATTTATTTTCCTAATAGTTTGTTAATAGCTGTTTCTATTTTATCAAAAGCAAAATCATGTACAATTTTCCGCATCAGGTTTTCTATTTCCCCGTTGCAGGGGTTTCCTATACTTCCTTCGTGCGTATGATGCACTTCTTTTCTCGGTTCGAAGAGTCCGGCTTCTATTTCCAGTCCTACTTGTCTATATGCATCGCGGAAAGGAATTCCTTCCCGGGTAAGCCTGTTCACTTCTTCGACGCTGAATATATATTTGTAGCGGTCATCGTTGAGAATATGTTCGTTAACCTCTATCCGTTCCATCATGAGCGTTGTCATTCTTAAGCAATCTTTAAGTTCATCGAAAGAAGGGAGAAAAGCTTCTTTGATGATTTGCAGGTCACGGAAATACCCTGACGGCAGGTTGTTGGATATTAGAGTTATTTGATACGGTAACGATTGCAGTTTGTTGCACTTTGCCCGTGTAAGTTCAAATACGTCGGGATTTTTCTTGTGAGGCATAATGCTGGAGCCGGTGGTAAACTCCGCAGGAAGCTTTATGAATCCGAAGTTTTGTGAATTGAACATGCATGCGTCAAAAGCGAGTTTAGAGAGAGTTGAAGCAATAGATGCCAGTGCCGATGCTACAATTTTTTCGGTCTTTCCCCGTCCCATTTGCGCATAAATAACGTTATAGTCCATAGAATCGAAACCTAATAATGTTGTAGTCAGGCTACGGTTCAGAGGGAAGGAGGAACCATATCCGGCTGCCGATCCCAGCGGATTGCGGTTACTTACGCGGTAAGCTGCTTGCAATACCGTGAGGTCGTCTGTCAAGCTTTCGGCATAAGCTCCGAACCATAAACCGAAAGAGGACGGCATCGCTATTTGCAGATGGGTGTACCCCGGCATCAGTATATGTTTATAACGTTCACTTTGAGAAATAAGGACATTAAAGAGGTTGTTAACAAGACCTACAACACTTTTTATCTCATCGCGAATAAATAGTTTCAGATCTACCAGTACCTGATCGTTCCGGGAACGTCCGCTGTGGATTTTCTTTCCCATGTCTCCCAGTTTACGGGTGAGCATTAATTCTACCTGGGAATGAACGTCTTCCACTCCTTCTTCTATTTCGAATGCTCCGGTTTCAATAGACCGGTATATATTGCGTAATTCGTTGGTAAGCGTGTCCAACTCTTCCCCAGTGAGTAGACCGATGGATTGTAACATAGTGATATGAGCTATCGAACCCAGAACGTCAAAAGGGGCCAGATACATATCCATTTCCCTGTCTTTGCCTACTGTATATTTTTCTATTTCGTGGTCTACCTGAATGTTTTTTTCCCAAAGTTTTTGCGCCATAGTTTTTATTATTTAGCACGAAGGAGGATGGATACGGAAAGGGGGCTTCCCCTCTGCGTTTCCGCCCTCCTTGGAGTATTCTTGTTATAATCGGAGAATACCTTTTTATCAGTAAGGTATTACAGTGAGCATCTGAGCCATCTTATTCAAACCGTCTTGTAACGGTTTCGATACCATTGGCTTGATAAACGGATTCAATTCTGCCTTAACCGTAATTTTTGTTTTTGTTTCGTTTTCGTTCAAACTTACCAATTGTATCCACATATTGAGGGGGATAGGTGAATTATCGGCAACGAATTTAATGGTCTTTTGCGGTTCTCTTTCGATTATCCGCAAAGTGATTTTCCCTATAGGGTTAACATCGAAAGTACAGGAGTCCGTATCGAAAGACATGCTTTTTATCTGAGTTATTTTGTCAGCGGGTATCATCTCTTTCAGACGCTGAAGGTTATTCAGGTCGGACAGGGTTTCAAATATTTTTCCTATATTGTGAGGTATGACCGTTATTTCACTTTCGAATGTTGACATGATCAGGCCTCCTCGTATTTAGTAGGAATCCAGTTGGCCGGATCTTTTCTCCATTCTTGTAATGTGGCTATATCTCTTTCCTGGATGTAGTTGGTTTCGAGAGCTACTTCCAATACGGAATTATAATTACTTAATGCAATAAGTTCTACTTTGGCTGCTTTGAATTTTTTTATGGCAACAGGGAAACCGTAAGTGAAAATAGCAGCCATTCCTATTACTTCGCATCCTACATTGCGAATGGCTTCTACTGCTTTCAAACTGCTGCCGCCTGTAGAAATAAGGTCTTCTATTACTACAACTTTCTGTCCCGGATTAAGATTTCCTTCGATAAGGTTTTCCAATCCATGGTCTTTAGGCGCGGAACGCACATATACATACGGAAGCCCTAATATATCGGCGACTAAAGCTCCTTGTGCGATAGCTCCGGTGGCAACTCCTGCAATAGCGTCTACTTTACCGAAATTTTCCATAATAAGACGGCTGAGTTCTACTTTTATAAAACTGCGTAAAGCCGGATATGACAAAGTGCGACGGTTATCGGTATAAATAGGGGAATTCCAGCCCGAAGCCCATACGAACGGGTTTGCCGGTTGTAACTTTACTGCGCTTATTTCCAGTAATTTTTCCGCAAGTAATCTTTCAATTGTTTTCATAATAGGTATTGTATATGGACGTTATCTCATTTCTCCTGCAAAGGTACGAAAAAATAGCAGTGATTAAAAAGCGATATTATCTTTTTTCTGACATTTTTTTATAGTTTGGCAATTGCCAGGGTCAGCATACTTATTTTGATATTCGGGACGGTTAATAGCGTTTCCGCACAAGCGAGCAGAGTGGCTCCTGTTGTTACTACATCGTCGATCAGCAGTATATGCATGCCTGAAATATTTTTATCATTTACCAGTTCGAAAGAGTCATGGGTATTTTCCCATCTTTTGTATATGGATTTATCGGTCTGGGAACTGCTTTTACGGGTATGTATGATGATATCCGTACGTAATTCTATACCCGTTATTTTTTCTATTCCTCTGGCTATCCATTCACTTTGATTGTACCCTCGTTTTCTCAATTTGCTTTTATGAAGAGGAACAGGGACGATTATATCGACCGAATCAAAGAATCCCGTTCCCTTTAATTCTTCGGCGTATAATGCACCCAGAGTGAAACCGCATATTTTCTCATTGTGGTATTTGATGTCGTGTATAAGTTTACGGTAAGGACTTTCTTTTGTAAAATAAAAATAGGAGGAACAGCGTTCTACGGGTATTTTTCCTGCAAATAATTGTTCCATCGGGTTAAAAGGTAGTTCATGGTACTGTGTGCGCGGCATGTCCTGCAGGCAATGTGTGCACAGGTATTGTTCTCCATATATAAGCGGTCTCCGGCATATGAGACATAAAGAAGGATATAAAAGATTAAGCAGGTCTCCGGCAAGTTTCCTCATGGGAACAGTTGTTTCAGGCATTGATGGATAAATTCGGTTTCGAATCCTCTGGAAGCGGCAAAACGGAAAAGTTTGCTTTTTCTGTCGTATTCGTTGTCCGATTTTATCGTTTTATTTTTAGAAATTAACAAAGAATGGAGCATGTCACTGTATTCGTTCTCCGGTATTTCCTGCAGTGCTGTCCGGATATTGTCTGTTTTCAGCCCTTTCATTTTCAGATTATAATTTATTTTTATCCGTCCCCAGCCCGAGAATCTGAATTTATCTTTTACAAAGGCTGTGCAGTAACGTGCTTCATCAATGAATTTTTCGGAAATAAGTCTGTTTATGATACTGTTTTTATCTTTATCGGAGATATTCCAGCGGGTTAGTTTCTCGCGGATATCGTAAATACAGCATTCTTTGGCGGAACAAAGTGCTGCAGCTTTGTGTAATGCTTCGTCTGGTGACATCTCTTTAGGCATGCGGATACTATTTTCTAATGGTGTACTATTGGTTATACCGGGCTGCAATCATGCGCTCTTTTCCGAAAATATCGTGTTTGAACCGGATATCATGGAAGTTCATGTCGGCGAGAAGTTCCTGACATTCCTTGCCGAACCGCTCGTTTATTTCAAAAAATAACTCTCCTTCATGATGTAGCAAGGATCGGGATATTTCCGCTATTTTTCTGTAAAACAGTAGAGGATCATCGTCGGGGACAAATAAGGCAGTGTGAGGTTCGTATTCCAGTACATTTGCATCCATGTCCTGTTTTTCCTGTTCGCATACGTAAGGAGGGTTACTTACAATGATATCAAAACGGAGATCATTTTCCCGGGGAATAAAATTCAGTATGTCGTTTTTTATCCATTTTGTACCGGCCTTTAATCTTGTACCGTTTGCTGCAGCGATTTGTAAAGCTGCATCGGAGATGTCCCATCCTTCGGTATAGGCCAGAGGGAATGCAAGGGCCAGAGATATGGCAATGCAACCGCTGCCGGTTCCCAGATCGGCGAGATTTCCCTCGAATTGCGGATTTTCTTCTATTATCCAGGAGACAAGCTCTTCAGTTTCGGGTCTTGGGATCAGGACATCGGGCGAGACCTGGAAGTTATATCCGTAGAAATCGGTATATCCAAGAGCGTATTGAATAGGTACTTTTTGTATTAGTTTTTCTGTGATGTCTTCGATTTGCCGGCGCATATCATCCGATAAAATATTATCTTTGTGCAAAATGAAATCCGTCACAGAATAACCACATAATTGAGAGAAGATAAGTTTGATAAAACTTTCTGTTTCTCGTTGAGGGTAAAGTCCGGATAAATTTTCCCGGATAAATCGGATACTTTTCTGCATGATTGGTAATTATATGGCAAAGTTAATAAAAGAATAGATATATATGTACGAACCGGAGAACTTAGATATCTTATATATGCGGCGTTGTATGCAACTGGCGGCAAAAGGTGCTGGACATGTCTCTCCTAATCCGATGGTAGGGGCTGTAATCGTGTACCGGAATAAAATCATAGGAGAAGGTTATCATCGTTGTTGGGGAGAGCCTCATGCCGAAGTAAATGCCATAGGTTCGGTAAAAGATGAATCGTTGCTGAAAGACTCGACGTTATATGTTTCCCTTGAGCCCTGTTCTCATTATGGAAAAACGCCTCCTTGCAGCCGGTTGATCATAGATAAACAGATTCCCCGGGTTGTCGTAGGTTGCCTCGATCCTTTCCCCAGCGTATCGGGGAGAGGGGTGAAAATGTTGAGGGATGCCGGGGTATCGGTAATAACGGGAGTTCTGGAAAAAGAATGCCAGGCTCTCAATAGGTTTTTTATTACTTCGCAAATTTACGGCCGACCTTATATTTTGCTTAAATGGGCCCGGAGTGCGGACGGTTTTATGGATCGCATACGTTGCGAGAATGACTTGCCTACCCGCATTTCGGATGATGTGACCACCGCTCTGGTACATCGTCTGCGTTCGGTATATGATGCTGTGCTGGTAGGCACGGGAACAGCTTTGGCCGATGATCCGTCTTTAACTGTACGCTGTTGGTGCGGAAAGAATCCTTTGAGGGTATTGATTGACCGGGAACTGAAAGTGGCTCCGGATTCTCATTTGTTAAACGACGGGATAAAGACCCTTGTATTTACGGAACGGAAAGCGGATGATACTGATTATACGGAGTATATAACTTTGCCTTTCGGAGAATCGGTACTTCCGGTTTTATTATCGGAATTGCATGTCCGTCAGATACGAAGTTTACTTGTAGAAGGGGGGGCTCGTTTATTAGAAAGTTTTATCGGTTCGGATCTTTGGGATGAGGCGAGAATTGAAACCGGAAAAGAAATTTTCGGAGCGGGAATTTTGTCTCCCGAGATAGGAGGTGTGTTCGAAAGATGTGAATATCATGGTGATTCATGTATCGAATATCGGATCAATCGGGAAAACTGGAATATTGAACGATAGAATATGGCGGGTTATCGGTTGAATAAAGATTTTAAGATAATAATCTTTACTTTTGGTTCTGATTGATGATGTTGAAACAAGCTATATTTATCCCTAAATTATTATAATTATGAATGATTGTATGGCCCAAAGCGAAAAATGTTTCTAAATTTGCGGTTTGTAACAATTAATATGTTAATGTTTTTATAATGAAGAAGCAAAAAATATATCTGTTCTTCCTGTTATTTGGTTTGATTTTTGTGGGATTTTCTTGTAATTCATCCGATGACAATTATAATGAATATGTAGCTTCACAGAGTGTTCAGGTATCCGGTTTCAGACTGGCGTCTAACGATTCGGTACTGGCTAATCTTGATTCTGTGTTTTTTTCGATAGATCTTGACAGAGGGCTTATTTATAATGCCGATTCTTTGCCTGTGGGGACAAATGTTTCGGCATTGATCGCCAATATCAATTTCGGAGGGACAATGAGCGAAGTAAAGATATTTATGGACCGGGGGAGTGCCGAGAAAAACGATACGATAGATTATCTGGAATCTCAGACCGATTCTATCGACTTTACCAGTAAGGTAACGATGAAGGTGGTAGGAGAGAATACGGCTGCGGTGAAATATTACAGTCTTAAAGTAAATGTGCATACCGTGGTTCCGGATTCTATGTATTGGTCTGAATTATTATCCAATAAATTACCCGGTGCAGGACGTTTGATCGCACAGAAAACTGTATCGTCGAACGGATTTATATATTGCCTTGTACAGAGGGAAAACGGTTATATACTCGCAACAGGAGATAGTCCTCTTTCTTTTGAGGAGAGGTCTGTAACATTTCCGTTTACACCGGATATAAAGAGTTTGCAAGTTGCAGGGAATACATTATATATGTTAAGTGAAACAGGAGAATTGTTTGTTTCTACCGACGGAAATAGCTGGGCTGCCACCGGGACTGAATTTTATTCGCTTCAAGGTGTGTGGAATGAGTTCTTAGTCGGTGTTATAAACGATAATGGTGTGTATAAACATGACTTATATCCCCGAAACAGCTTTGTGCCTGTAAAGGTAGAAAATGATTTTCCTGTTACGGGTTCTTCTAATATGGTGACATACCGGAACGAATGGAGCGGAAATGCGAGTCAGTCTATTATGGTCGGAGGGCGTATGGCGGATGGAAACTTAACGGGAGCTACCTGGGGATTTGACGGTAAAAGCTGGGCTAAGTTCAATAATGATAATGCAGTTACTCCACGCGAAGGTGCTATTTTGTTCCCGTATTTTACTTTTTATGTAAATAATGCCTGGATAACGACAAAAGAGACCACTTGGTTTCTGATAGGAGGCCGGACCAATTCCGGTGTTTCCAAGGAGGTCAGTTTATCCTCCAGTAGTGGTATAGTATGGAGAAGCGCGAGTTCGTTACTTTCCATGCCTTCGTCTTTTCTTCCTCGTTACGATGCTTCAGTCGTGATTGTGAATGAGATGAATTCTGCTGCAATGCCTTCTTCCTGGAAAAAAATGGATGTTCCTGCGATACCGCGGAATATGGCTCGGGTAAAAAGCGTTACCGAGTGGGAAGTTCCGTATGTATATATGTTAGGAGGAACCGGTATTTCAGGGGATGTGTATGATCAAGTGTATAGGGGGGTGATTAACCGGCTTACATTTGTTCCTATACCTTGATTTGAATTAAAAAATATATAAGTCAATAATTTTAATCGTTAGCCGGCGTTTTTATAATAAGTGCACACAAAAATGAGGTGAGATGAAAAAGCTGCTTTCGGTTATATTAATTTCAATAATGGCTTTCATAGAGATGGAAGCACAAGATTATAAATATGAAATAGGCGTTGCTGCCGGAATAGGTACTTATATGGGGGATGCTAACCAATCATCGGTATTGCATAAGCCCGGAGCTGCGTTTAGCGGGATATTCCGGTATGTGCCGAATTATCGCTGGGCGATAAAAGTAAATCTGGCAACGGCTTCATTAAGAGGAGATACACGTGATTTCAGTAATGTTTTTCCAGAAGAAAAACATTATGATTTTAAACGTCAGTTATTTGATTTGGGGGCTCAGGCCGAATTTAATTTTTTTAATTACGGTATGGGGTATTCCTATCAGGAAACGAGCCGTATATCTCCCTATTTACTGGCTGGTTTGGGAGTTAGTTTTGCTCCGGCTTCCGGTGATAATTTTTTTAGTGTCAATATCCCTTTGGGGGTCGGCGTAAAATATAAGATAGCCCCTCGTTGGAATATTGCGCTGGAGTTTACCGTAAGGAAAACATTGGGCGATAATCTCGATGGAAAAGACCTGAAAGATCCTTACCGGATTGAAAGTTCTGCATTCAAAAATACGGATTGGTATTCCATGACGTTATTCAGCATAACTTATGAATTCGGATATAGGAGAAAACCTTGTAATAATTAATAAACTGGATTTGTCAAATGACATTTGCTGATCAGATAGATAAAAAACGGATGCCGAAGCACATCGCTATCATCATGGATGGTAACGGGCGCTGGGCTAAAGAACGGGGACATGAGCGTTCTTACGGACATGCGCAAGGAGTGGATGTGGTGCGTAAGATAACCGATGCCTCTTCCCGTTTAGGAATACAATATCTTACGCTCTATGCTTTTTCGACGGAGAACTGGAATCGTCCTCAGGAGGAGGTAAATATTCTGATGTCGCTTATCGTGTCGGCAATAGAGCGTGAGACGCCCGACCTGATAAAGAATAACGTGAGATTATCAACCATAGGAGATTTTCAGCGAATGCCGGCAGATGTGCAAGAGAGACTTGCTAAATGTATAAGAGATACTTCCGCCGGTACGGGATTGACGTTGAATTTGGCATTAAGTTATTCTTCCCGGTGGGAATTAGTGGATGTCGTTAAGAAAATAGCCAAGCAGGTACAACAGGGGGATATAGAAGTAGATGAAATAACGGAAAGCACGATAACCGATGCGCTTTCGACTGCGTCGATGCCAGATCCCGACTTGCTTATCCGTACAGGAGGGGAAGTGCGTATCAGCAATTTCCTTTTATGGCAGCTATCATATGCGGAATTGTATTTTACTGCAGAATATTGGCCCGATTTTAATGAAGAAAGTTTATATAAGGCTATTTATGATTATCAATCCCGTGAAAGGCGTTTCGGGAAAATAAGCGAACAATTATAATACAAAGATAACGAACTCATGCAATACAAGATGCATACAAAATTGCTTTTTATACTCTCTGTAATTTTAGCCGCAGGCTTTTTTACTTCTGCAGCTCAGACACAGGAACAACCTTTGGACACTATTTATAATCCTACTGTTATATATTCGGCGATCCCTAAGAAATATGAGATTGCGGGAATATCGGTAAAAGGAGGAACAAACTACGAAGATTTTGTATTGATCGGTTATTCGGGTTTAACCGTAGGAGAAACAATCGAAATACCCGGTAGTGAAATTACCGATGCGATGAAGCGATTCTGGAGACAAGGTCTTTTCTCTGACGTATCTATCGTTCTGACGAAAATTTATGGGAATAAAGCCTGGCTGGAAATCCGCTTGAAACAACAACCTCGTATTTCTCAAATTAATTATCACGGAATTAAGAAGAGCGAACGGGAAGAACTCGAAACCCGTTTGGGTCTTGTCAAGGGGAACCAGATAACTCCGAATATCGTGGACAGGGCTGTTAAGTTGATTAAGCAGCATTTCGATGAAAAAGGTTTTAAAAATGCCGTGGTGCAGATTAAGCAGAAAGATGATTTGGCCCATGAGAATGAAGTAATTGTAGATATAGATATAGATAAAAAAGAAAAGGTAAAAGTACATAAGATATATATCGACGGTAATCATGTACTTTCCGACAATAAGATACAACGGGTAATGAAGAAAACCAATGAAAAAGGAAAACTTATCAACCTGTTCAGGACTAAAAAATTTGTAGAAGATAATTATAAAGCCGATAAAGAACGTATTATAGATAAATATAATGAATTGGGTTATCGTGATGCAATAATCGTAAGTGATAGCGTAGTTCGTTATAACGATAAGACGGTAGACGTTTATATTAAAATTGACGAAGGCCGTAAATATTATTTACGGGATATAAGCTGGGTAGGAAATACAGTGTATCCTACCGAAGTATTGTCGGCTGTGTTGGGTATGCATCCGGGTGAAGTCTATAATCAGAAATTATTGAGGAAACGTACTTTGGAGGATGAGGATGCAGTTGCTAATCTGTATATGGACAAAGGATATCTTTTCTTCCAGTTGGTTCCGATTGAAAATAATGTTATGAACGACTCTATAGATCTGGAGCTTCGTATGATGGAAGGTCCTCAGGCACGTATCAATAAAGTCGTTATTAATGGTAACGACCGTTTGTATGAACATGTGATACGCCGTGAGCTTCGTACGAAACCGGGAGAACTTTTTAGTAAATCGGATCTGATGCGTTCGGCCCGTGAAATTGCGCAGACGGGGCATTTCGATCCTGAAACGATGGATATAAAGCCTCAACCGAATGAAGAGAACGGAACCGTGGATCTTATTTATAATCTGCAGTCCAAGGCTAATGACCAGATAGAATTTTCTGCCGGGTGGGGA
This sequence comes from Barnesiella propionica, assembly GCF_025567045.1. NCBI lineage: Bacteria > Pseudomonadati > Bacteroidota > Bacteroidia > Bacteroidales > Barnesiellaceae > Barnesiella > Barnesiella propionica. The sequence continues at coordinate 173,394 of NZ_JAOQJK010000004.1, forward strand.
CAAACGGGTGTTATCGGGAAGTTGAGCCTTAAGTTTACTAATTTCTCAATGAGAAATTTACTTAATCCGAAATCATATAAGGGTATTATACCGCAGGGCGACGGGCAGACTTTTACTATCAGCGCCCAGACGAATGCAAAATATTATCAATCTTACAGCCTGTCTTTCTTTGATCCGTGGTTTGGCGGTAAGAGGCCGAACTCTTTATCCGTATCGGCTTATTACAGCCGTCAGACAGCAGTGAGCAGTTCGTTTTATAATAATAGCTTTAATCCGTATGCTTATTCCGGTTTGTACGGGAATAGTTATAATAACGGCTATCTCAACGATTATTATCAGAATAGCATGGAAAATGCCATCGATCCTGATAAATGGCTGCAAATGGTGGGTGTATCGGTGGGATTCGGTAAACGATTGAATTGGCCGGACGACTATTTTACTTTCTCTGCCGAGCTTGGCTATCAGTTGTATATGCTTAAGAACTGGGAATATCTTTATTATATGCAGAACGGTACTTCCCACAGTATTACGTTGGGGTTGACTTTGGCCCGTAACTCTATAGATAATCCTATATATACCCGCCGGGGTTCTCAATTCTCGATGTCTTTGCAACTTACACCTCCTTATTCTTTATGGGATAAAAAGAATTATAAAGAGCTTTCGGAGAAAGGAACGGCCGCGGCTAAAAAAGATATGTACAAATGGATCGAATACTATAAATTCAAATTTAAGAGTAAGGTCTACATACCTCTTACTTCGGCAGAAAGTCAGCACACGCTGGTATTAATGACGAGAGCTGACTTCGGATTATTAGGTTCGTATAATAAATATAAGAAATCTCCGTTTGAAACGTTTTATGTGGGAGGCGACGGTATGACGGGGTCATATACGTATGCCCAGGAAACTATAGGTTTACGTGGTTATGAAAACGGCTCATTAACTCCCTGGGGAAAAGATGGCTATGCTTATACCCGTCTGGGCTTTGAGTTGCATTTCCCGTTATTGCTGCAACCTTCGTCGACTATTTATGCTTTAGCTTTTGTAGAGGGAGGTAATGCCTGGACATCTTTGAGCAATTTTGATCCGTTCTCTTTGAAACGGTCGGCAGGAGCAGGTGTGCGTATTTTCTTGCCGATGATAGGTATGATGGGAATTGACTGGGCCTATGGTTTCGACAAAGTGTTCGGAGAAAGAGGCGGAAGCCATATTCATTTCATCTTAGGACAAGAATTTTAAATTGTGAAAAAATAGCAGCTATTCAGTTAAATGCTGCAAAACGAAATGAGTTAAAGATATCGAGCATGAATTTTTATGTTATCTTTAACTCATTCCTTATATAAATAGGAACAATGGACTTTATGTGAAATTTAAAAGTTTAAAAGATGAAAAAAATAGTACTGATGACAGTGTTGGTATTTGCGTTTGCAATCCACGCTTCGGCACAGAAATATGCGTTGGTAGATATGGAATATATTCTTAAGAATATTCCCTCGTACGAGATGGCTAACGAGCAGCTGAACCAAGTATCTCAGCGCTGGCAGAAAGAGGTAGAGGAAAAAGCGAAACAGGCAGAACAACTGTATAAAGATTATCAGTCCAATATGGTATTCCTGACCGAAGACATGAAGACGAAAAAAGAGGAAGAGATATTGGCAAAAGAAAAAGAAGTGAATGAATTGAGGCGGAATTATTTCGGCCCCGAGGGAGAATTGTTCAAAAAGCGTGAAAGCCTGATGAAACCGATACAGGATGATATTTATAATGCAGTAAAGAAAATATCGGAAGAAAAAGGATATATGATGATTCTGGACAGGGCTTCTTCTTCGAGTATAATTTTCGCATCGCCCCGTATAGATATTAGCAATGAAGTCCTTGCAAAATTAGGATATTCAAAATAATTGACTACTTTTGTGCCATAAACTTTTATAGCAAATAACAATAAAAAATTAATATCACAATGTTTAAGAAATTAGTAATTGCTCTTGTTTGCGCATTACCTTTGAGTATGAGTGCGCAATCATTTAAATTCGGAACGGTTAATTCCCAGGAGATTTTTAATATGATGCCCGAAAAGGCTGCTGCAGAAAAAACTCTCCAGGACGTAAATAAAAAGTACGAAGATGAGTTTATGAAAATCCAGGAAGAATTTACTAAGAAGTATAAGGAATTCCAGGCTATGGGCGACACTGTTCCCGAAACTATCAAAATGCGTCGTGCTCAGGAAGTACAAGACTCCCAGAACCGTATAGAGAGTTTCCGTGAAATGGCGACTGCCGATATTCAGAAACAACAGGAAAAATTGTTAGCTCCTATTTCTCAGAAATTGCAGGAGGCAATTAGGTCGGTAGGTGCAGAAAATAAATTCACTTTTATTTTTGATTTAGCTTATCCCGGTGTGCTTTATAACGGTGCTCCGAGCGAAGATGTGACTCCGTTGGTGAAAGCTAAGTTAGGATTGAAATAATATTCTTTAAAATCATAGAAAAAGGATGATAACGCATTATCATCCTTTTTCCGTTTTAGTCCTTTGATTATGGTGCAAACATTTTCTTCAGAACCGGGAGCTATCGGCGTTTTTGATTCAGGATACGGCGGACTTACCATTTTAGAGGAGATACGGCGTGAAATGCCCCAGTACGATTATATATATGTGGGCGATAATGCTCGTGCTCCTTACGGTACACGTTCGTTTGAGGTTGTATATGAATTTACCAGGCAAGCGGTATTGCACTTGTTTGCACAAGGTTGCCAACTGGTTATATTAGCTTGTAATACAGCTTCGGCAAAAGCCTTGCGTACCATACAGCAAACCGATTTGCCTAAGGTCGCTCCTGATCATCGCGTGTTGGGGGTAATCAGGCCTACGGTGGAAGCTTTGGGAGAATTGACACGAACCGGGCATATAGGGGTGTTGGGAACGCCGGGGACCATACGTTCGGCATCATATCCGATGGAAATAAATAAGATGTATCCCGGTTTTAAGGTGTATGGAGAGTCTTGTCCTATGTGGGTACCTTTAGTCGAGAATAACGAATATAATGCACCTGGTGCCGACTATTTTGTAAAGAAATATATAAGTTCGCTGTTAAGTCGATCTTCGGATATCGATACGGTTGTTCTGGGATGTACTCATTATCCTTTGTTGTTGGAAAAAATTAAATCTGTACTTCCTGCCGGAGTATTTCCTTTGATACAAGGAGAACTGGTTGCCAGGAGCCTGAAAGATTATTTATTGCGTCATCCCGAGATGGAAATGCGTTGCACGAAAGGAGGGAACTGCCGTTACCAGACAACCGAGGCTGTACATAAATTTTCGGAAGCCGCCGCTTTGTTCCTGCATGAAGAAGTAGAGGCTGAACATATTATTCTGGAATAATTAAAATTGGAAATATGGCATTGGTAAGAATAAATAAATATATAAGTGATACCGGCTTTTGTTCGCGTCGTGAAGCCGATCAGCTAATTGCGGACGAGCGGGTAACGGTAAACGGAATTTTAGCTGAAATGGGTACGAAGGTTTCCGATACCGATAAAGTGAAAATCGACGGACAGATACTGAGACCCGCAGTTAAGTTGCCGGACGAGGCGAGACCGGTGAAGAAAAAGAAAATAATGTCAGATGAAGGTGATGCAACTCCGCGTCGCAGAGGCGGTAAGTCAGGTACGCGTGGTTCTGCACGTAATAGTAGGATAGGATATGTAAAGCCTGATGATATTACTTCAGAGAAAACCGCACGAGGTTTTTCTGTAGCTAAGAAAGACAAATATCCGTCCCGTAAGTCCGGTAAAAGCAAATCCGGGTTATCGGGGAAAAAATAAATGTATAGAACCGGGAATAGTGTTTACATAATATTTTTATGTTTTGTTATTCTCCGGGATTTATTTTTATTTGGTTCTATTTTAGAAATATATATGATATTATTGGCCGGAGAATCAACAGAATATAAAAAAGTTTTGGATACAAAAAAGGCTTGCAAAAAAATGCAAGCCTTTTCTTATAGATTATTTTTTATACTTCTTCAGTTTCGTCGTACCATTTAGAGTACATCAGATAGTTTTTCGCTATTTTCTGGTTTATCTCTTTAGATTGTTCCGGGTCAACCATTTTTATGAATTTGGCGGGAGCTCCTCCCCACAGTTCACCGGGTTTGATAACGGTCTTGCTCAGGACTACCGAGCCGGCAGCTACAATAGCTCCTTCTCCTACTTCCACATGGTCCAGCAATACAGCCCCCATACCGATAAGTGCGAAGTCTTTTATTTTAGCACCGTGTACGGTAACATTGTGTCCGATCGATACATCGTCTCCTATTTCGATAGTTGATTTTTGATAGAGAGTATGTAATACGGAACCGTCTTGTATATTTACCCGGTTGCCGATGCGTATTGAATTGACATCGCCTCTTAAAACGGTGTTGAACCATATGCTGCATTCATCGCCTATTATTGTATCACCTATAATCGTGGCATTGTCGGCCAGAAAGCAATCTTTTCCTATTTTAGGGGTATATCCCCTTACTGATTTTATAAGTGCCATATTTTAGATTTTATATAATGTTATAAAGCGGATGTGGCATTACGTAACCATTCCTGCTCTTCGTTTGTCAGTTCCGGGCTTAATGTTCGATATACTGTTTCGTGGTAATTGTTAAGCCATTCTATTTCCTCTTTTGTCATAAGCGTTTTGTCAAAGGCCTTTTTGTCGAAGGGGAATAAAGTGAGTGTTTCAAATTTGTAGAAACGTCCGAATTCTGTTTCTCTGTCGTTTACCGTAAGTACAAGATTTTCACAGCGAATTCCATATTTCCCTGTACGGTATAATCCAGGCTCGTTAGATGTGACCATACCTGGCATCAAAGGAGTCGGATTCTCTTCAAGGCGTATGTTTTGCGGGCCTTCATGCACGTTGAGGAAATGGCCTACACCGTGTCCTGTTCCGTGTAAATAATTTAATCCTTCATTCCACAGGTAATGACGTGCCAGAACATCCAGTTGAGCTCCTCTTGTACCTTGAGGGTAGTGCGCTGTTGCTAAAGCTATGTGTCCCTTCATGACCAGCGTGAAATCCTGTTTCTGTTCCGGTGTGAGTTCTCCGAGCGCGATAGTGCGGGTGATATCGGTCGTCCCGTCAAGATATTGAGCCCCCGAATCAATCAGTAGAAATCCGTTGGTAGAGAGAGTTGCATTACTTTCGGGAGTAGCCGAGTAATGAACGATCGCTCCGTGCTCGTTGAATCCGGCGATTGTAGAGAAACTTTCTCCTACATAATGCTTGCCCGCCGAACGAAATTCTTTTAATTTTTCGGCGACGGTAATTTCTGTTACATTACCGTCTGAGAGATGTGCTTCGAGCCAGCGGAAAAATCTTACCAATGCTACCCCGTCCCTTTTCATGGCAGTTTTTATTCCTTCGATTTGGACCGGGTTCTTTACGCTTTTAAGCATACTTACCGGAGAGGTGGTTTCGCGTATGATGCAATGGCCAGGAATGGTATTTATCAGTGTGTAATTTACCTTTTTAGGATCAACTAATATGGATGTGTCTTCCGGCAGAGAGGCCAGGAATGGCAATATGTCGGTATAAGGACGGAATGTTATGCCTTCTTTTTTCAGATAGGCCGTGCTTTCTTCTGTTAATTTTTGAGAGTCTATAAATAATATCCGTTGTGTATCCGATAGAAATGCATAACAGATTACAACAGGATTACATTCTACATCGGACCCGCGCACATTGAAAACCCACGCTATTTCGTCCAGTGCAGCGAGCAAGGTAGATGTTGCTTTGTTTTTGCGCACTTGTTCCAGTACCCGGTTTACTTTGTTGTCGACCGACTCTCCGCTGAATTTTTCATTATGGATGAAAAGTTTGTTGTCCGGTATTTTCGGCCTGTCGGCCCAAATAGTGTTGAAAGGTGTAAAATCGGATATAAATTTAAGCTCGCTATCTTCGAATAGCTGTTTCATGTTCCTTGCTTCTGCTGCGGAAAATAAAGTTCCGTCAACCGCAATGACCGAACCGGCCGGAAGTTCTGTAATGAGCCAGTCATTTATTGCCGGGGTCTCAGGCAGTCCGTCTTTGAATAGGTCGAATCCAGAATCTTTTAATTGTTGTGCGGCTTGTAAGAAATATCGCGAGTCTGTCCATAATCCGGCCTTGTCGGTAGTGATGACCGCCGTTCCGGCTGAACCGTTGAATCCTGATATCCATCCTCTGGCTTTCCAGTGTTCTGCACTGTATTCGCTCAAATGAGGGTCGGTGCCCGGTACGATGAAGGCGGATATACCTTTCTTACGCATTTCGTTGCGCAATGCATCTAATCTTGGTAACGTATTCTTGCTCATATTATGTATGATTTTATTAGAAACAAAGATACAATATAATTAGGTCAATTCGAAATTATGGTAGAACAATCGTCTGTCCCGTATAGCCGGAAAATATTTTCTGGTTTTATTATTCCGGTTTAATTTTAAGATGATAAGAACCAAAAAAAGCGCAAGTTATCCATAAAATATCTCCGAAAGTTTTGTTTATCACGAAACAATATATAATTTTGCACCGCATTTTATCCGAGATAAAACAAATTAAATAATTTATAATATGATAGTAGTTCCAGTAAAAGAAGGCGAGAACATTGAAAAAGCTTTGAAGAAATTCAAAAGAAAATTTGAAAAAACCGGTGTAGTTAAAGAACTTAGAAGTCGTCAGGCATTTGAAAAACCATCTGTGGTAAATCGTAAAAAGATTATGCGTGCGATTTATGTTCAGAAATTGCAACAGGTAGAAGAGTAAATTCCCTTTTGTTAAGTTGGAAATCTGAATTCTTTTCTTTATTTTCGTAGCGTAAGATCAAGTTACGCTCGTTATGTCGATTGAATCATTTTTAAGATATATCCGGTATGAGAAAAACTTGTCTTCTCATACCGTATTGTCATATAAAAATGATTTATTTCAATTTAAAGAGTATGTAGAGAGGAGCAATGGCAGTTTTGATGTAGCGGAAATTACCCGGGATCAGATAAGAAATTGGGTAATGGATTTGGGGGAAAGAGATGTATCCCGTACGATTAGCCGCAAAATATCCTCTTTACGTTCGTTCTTTCATTTTTTGGTGAAGCAGAAATACATTCCCGAGAGTCCCGTAAAGGATATCTCATTACCCAAGATTCGCCGGAAATTACCGGGGTTTGTTCGTCAGGAAGTCATGAACGAGGTGATAGACGTAGGTGATTACGGTAAAGGGTTCGGTGCAGTCCGGGACCGTTTGATTATAGATATGTTATATAGTATAGGGTTGAGGCGTGCCGAGTTGATAAATTTGACCGATGATGAGGTGGATTGTAGTACGGGAGAGTTGAGGGTGACCGGTAAGCGGAATAAACAGCGCATTATTCCGTTTGGACCTATACTGAAAGATGAGATATTGTATTATATGGAAATGCGAAATGAAAAGTTCGGATTTCCCGTGACGGCATTTTTCGTAAGGGATAACGGTGAACCTTTATATCCCCAGTTTGTATATCGGTTAGTAAAACGCTCTTTGGAAGGTGTGAGTACGCTTGTCCGAAAAAGTCCGCATGTATTGCGCCATTCATTCGCTTCGGCTATGTTAAATAACGGGGCGGAGTTGAATACGGTGAAAGAACTGCTTGGTCACAGCTCGCTGGCATCGACGGAGGTATATACTCATATAACGTTCGAAGAGCTGAAACGAAGTTATAACCTGGCTCATCCCAGAGCCCTAAAAAAAGGAGGAAATATGGAAATTCGGATTCAATCAATTCATTTTGACGCTTCTGCTCAGTTGGAAAGTTTTATTCAGAAAAAGGTGTCAAAATTGGCTCAGTATTATGATGAAATCATAGCTGCTGAAGTTTTACTTAAAGTGGTAAAGCCCGAAACCGTACAAAATAAAGAAGCCGGTATCAAGTTGTTGATTCCAAAAGCCGAGGATTTATTCTCGAGCAAGGTCGCAAATACTTTTGAAGAAGCTGTCGATTTGGCGGTTGACGCTTTAGTAAAGCAGCTTCAGAAAAACAAAGAAAAAACACGCTGTAAATAAAAAAATGCGATAATAATTTTTGTAGTTCGAAATTATTGCCTAAATTTGCACCCGTTTCCCACAGGATAATACTGCTCTGTAGGAGCGGGTGTATGTTTCCTGCCGATGTAGCTCAGTTGGCCAGAGCACGTGATTTGTAATCTCGGGGTCGTGGGTTCGAATCCCTCCATCGGCTCCAGAAAAGGAAATAAATATTTGTTAGGGCGAATACCAGAGTGGCCAAATGGGGCAGACTGTAAATCTGCTGACGTACGTCTTCGGTGGTTCGAATCCATCTTCGCCCACAAAAAATGCGGAAGTAGCTCAGTTGATAGAGCATCAGCCTTCCAAGCTGAGGGTCGCGAGTTTGAGCCTCGTCTTCCGCTCTATAAGTAAGGATTGCCAATGTAGCTCAGCGGTAGAGCACTTCCTTGGTAAGGAAGAGGTCACGGGTTCAAGTCCCGTCATCGGCTCAAGTTTTGAATGCTAATCATTAATCAAAAATAAATAACAAAGTTATGGCAAAAGAACAGTTCCAACGTACCAAACCACACGTAAATATTGGTACTATTGGTCACGTAGACCACGGTAAAACGACTTTGACTGCTGCAATCACAACCGTACTTGCAAAGAAAGGTCTTTCTGAATTACGTTCTTTCGATTCTATCGATAACGCTCCTGAAGAAAAAGAACGTGGTATTACAATTAATACTTCTCACGTAGAATATGAAACGGCAAATCGTCACTACGCTCACGTTGACTGTCCGGGTCACGCCGACTATGTAAAGAACATGGTTACCGGTGCTGCTCAGATGGACGGAGCTATTATTGTAGTTGCTGCAACTGACGGTCCTATGCCTCAGACTCGCGAGCACATCCTTTTGGCTCGTCAGGTAAATGTTCCCCGTATCGTTGTTTTCTTGAACAAATGCGATATGGTTGACGATGAAGAAATGCTTGAACTCGTTGAAATGGAAATGAGAGAACTTCTCTCTGCTTATGAATACGATGGCGACAATACTCCTATTATTCGCGGTTCTGCTCTGGGTGCTTTGAATGGTGAAGCTCAATGGGAAGATAAAGTAATGGAATTGATGGAAGCTGTTGATACTTGGATTCCTCTGCCTCCGCGTGATGTTGATAAACCTTTCTTGATGCCTGTTGAAGACGTATTCTCGATTACTGGTCGTGGTACTGTTGCTACAGGTCGTATCGAAACCGGTATTATCAAAGTAGGAGATGAAGTTCAAATTATCGGTCTTGGTGCAGAAGGTAAAAAATCTGTTGTTACCGGGGTTGAAATGTTCCGTAAACTTCTTGACGAAGGACAAGCTGGTGATAACGTAGGTTTGTTGCTTCGTGGTATCGATAAGAATGAAATTAAACGTGGTATGGTTATTTGCCATCCGGGACAGGTTAAGCCTCATTCTAAATTCAAAGCTCAGGTTTATATCCTGAAGAAAGAAGAAGGTGGCCGTCACACTCCGTTCCACAACCACTATCGTCCTCAGTTCTATATTCGTACCTTGGACGTAACAGGTGAAATTACTTTACCGGAAGGCGTTGAAATGGTAATGCCTGGTGACCATGTAACTATCAATGTTGAGTTGATCAATCCGGTTGCATGTGACTTAGGTTTGCGTTTCGCTATCCGTGAAGGTGGCCGTACTGTAGGTTCTGGTCAGATTACAGAAATCTTAGACTAATTACAGATATAAATTTAAACCGGCTCAATATAGAGCTGGTTTAATACGGGTCTAGCTCAGTTGGTAGAGCACTGGTCTCCAAAACCAGGTGTCGGGAGTTCGAGTCTCTCGACCCGTGCAAATCCGAGAATAAAATGAAAAAATTAAAAATACTTGCAGATATCGAGGATTCTTATAATGAACTTGTTCATAAAGTATCCTGGCCTACCAAGTCCGAGTTGGCGAATAGCGCAGTAGTTGTTATGTTTGCTTCCCTAATCATAGCTATTGTGATATTTGCAATGGATCAATGCATCGATTTCATCATGCACTTTATTTATAGCATAAACTAATTCAGGGAGGTAAAATCAATGTCTGACGAAAAGAAAGGATGGTACGTTCTGCGTGCCATTAGTGGTAAAGAGAACAAGGTCAAAGAAACTCTTGATGCAGAAATCAAGAATACTGATCTTGGTAATTTCGTATTTCAGGTTTTGATACCTACCGAAAAGGTTTATTCTGTACGTAACGGAAAGAAGGTTGTAAAAGAAAAGAACCTTTATTCCGGTTATGTGTTTGTTGAAGCCATCTTAGTAGGAGAGGTTATTCATCGCCTACGTAATACGACAAACGTTATCGATTTTCTGGGAGGAAAGGCTAATCAGCCGGAACCCTTAAGACCTTCGGAGGTTAATCGTATGCTGGGTGCTGTTGACGAAATGCAGGAAATAGGCGATGAGCCTGTTGTTTCTTACGCAGTAGGTGAAACAGTAAAGGTAAACTACGGTCCGTTTAACGGGTTTAGTGGTGTTATCGAAGAAGTGAATAACGAAAAGAAGAAGTTGAAGGTGATGGTTAAGATCTTTGGTCGCAAGACTCCTCTTGAACTGGAAAATTCGCAAGTAGAAAGGGAATGATTACATTGGTTACGCAATGTAACGGCCCTCGGTATTTAACATATCAAAATTAAAAACAATGGCTAAAGAAATTGCTGGACAGATCAAATTACAGATTAAAGGTGGTGCAGCAAACCCCTCTCCTCCTGTAGGACCTGCTTTAGGTTCTAAAGGAATCAATATCATGGAGTTTTGCAAGCAATTCAACGCCCGTACTCAAGACAAAGCTGGAAAGGTTTTGCCGGTTGTAATTACTTACTATACCGATAAATCTTTCGATTTTATAGTTAAGACTCCTCCCGTTGCCGTTCAATTGCTCGAAGTTTCGAAACAAAAGAGCGGATCGGCGGAACCTAACCGTAAAAAAGTAGCTGAAATAACTTGGGATCAGGTTAAGGCAATTGCTGAAGACAAAATGGTCGATTTGAACTGTTTTACTTTAGATTCAGCGATGAGTATGGTTGCTGGTACAGCGAGAAGTATGGGTATCACCGTTAAAGGGGAATTCCCGGTAAATAATTAATAAACTTCAATTGAAATGGGTAAACTGACAAAAAATCAAAAGTTAGCTTTCGACAAAATTGAAGCAGGGAAGGCCTACTCACTCAAGGAAGCATCACAGTTGGTAAAGGATATTACTTATACTAAATTTGATTCTTCCCTTGATATAGATGTACGTTTAGGTGTAGATCCACGTAAAGCAAACCAGATGGTAAGAGGCGTAGTCTCTTTACCTCATGGAACCGGAAAACAGGTACGCGTTCTTGTATTGTGTACTCCCGATGCCGAAGCAGATGCTAAGGCCGCTGGTGCAGATTACGTTGGTCTGGATGAATATATCGATAAAATCAAATCTGGTTGGACCGATATTGATGTTATCATCACCATGCCTGCTATCATGGGTAAAATTGGTGCCCTGGGTCGTGTATTAGGTCCTCGTGGCTTGATGCCTAATCCTAAGAGTGGTACTGTGACTACCGATGTCGCTAAAGCTGTTAAAGAAGTAAAGCAAGGTAAGATCGACTTTAAAGTTGATAAAAACGGTATCGTACACGCCTCAATAGGTAAAGTTTCGTTTACTGCTGATCAAATAAGGGATAATGCAAGAGAATTTATTTCTACCTTGATTAAGTTGAAACCTACTGCTGCTAAAGGTGCTTATATAAAGAGCATTTTTCTTTCGAGTACAATGAGCCCGGGTATTAAAATCGAGCCTAAATCAGTTGATGAGATTTAAAAAATTGAATTATGAGAAAGGAAGATAAAAGCACAGTTATTGAGCAAATAGCAGATACTATAAAAGAGTACAACTGCTTCTACTTGACTGAAACGGCCTCTTTGGATGCTGAAAAAACAAGTGCACTTCGTCGTGCTTGTTTCAAAGAAGGTATCAAATTGATGGTTGTAAAAAACACCTTGCTTCATAAAGCAATGGAAAGTCTTGACGTGGATTATTCTCCGCTGTACGAGACTTTGAAAGGATCTACAACTATTATGTTCTCTAATGTTGGTAATGCACCGGCTAAATTGATTAAGGAATTTACGAAAACTTCGGATCTTCCTGCATTAAAAGCCGCATATGTAGAAGAAAGTTTCTATATAGGAGCTAACCAACTTGACTCTTTGGTTGCTATTAAGAGCAAAAACGAACTTATTGCTGATGTTATCGCATTGTTACAATCGCCTGTTAAGAACGTTGTATCTGCACTTCAGTCAGGTGGTTCAACAATTCACGGAGTATTACAGACACTCTCTGAAAGATAATTTTATTACAGTAAAAATTAGATTAAATAACATTTAAATCATACAAAAATGGCAGATTTAAAAGCTTTTGCAGAACAATTAGTTAACTTGACCGTAAAGGAAGTAAACGAACTTGCTCAAATTTTGAAAGAAGAGTATAACATTGAACCTGCTGCTGCAGCTGTTGCTGTTGCTGCTCCTGCTGCTGCTGGTGCAGCTGCTGAGGAAAAATCAGCATTCGATGTAGTTTTGAAAGCCGCTGGTGCTAACAAACTTGCAATTGTTAAATTGGTTAAAGAACTCACCGGTCTTGGCTTGAAAGAAGCTAAAGATTTAGTTGACGGTGCTCCTAGCAACATTAAAGAAGGACTTGCTAAAGCTGAAGCTGAAGCATTGAAAAAACAACTTGAAGAAGCTGGAGCTGAAGTTGAACTTAAATAGTATTATACTTGTAAAAACAAGTATTTTGGTTAGGAATCCTCGAAGGAGGGTTCTTAACCTTTTGTGTCTATTTTAATATTAAGTTCACTTAATCCATATTTTAAATGTCTTCAAACATAGGTAAACAACGGGTTAATTTTGCTTCAATTAAAAATCCTCTCCCTTATCCGGATTTTCTTGAGGTTCAATTGAAGTCATTTCAAGACTTTCTCCAACTTGATACACCCCCCGAAAAAAGAAAGAATGAGGGTTTGTACAAAGTGTTCGCAGAAAATTTTCCTATAGCGGACACACGTAACAATTTTGTCCTCGAATTTTTGGATTATTACATCGATCCGCCGAGATATACTATCGACGAATGTATCGAAAGAGGTTTAACATACAGCGTTCCTTTAAAGGCAAAGCTGAAGTTGTACTGTACAGATCCCGATCATGAAGATTTTGCGACTGTGATTCAGGATGTGTATCTGGGGCCTATTCCATACATGACAGAAAAAGGTACTTTTGTTATCAACGGTGCAGAACGTGTCGTTGTTTCCCAGTTGCACCGTTCGCCCGGTGTTTTCTTCGGACAGAGTACTCATGCAAACGGAACGAAGTTGTATTCGGCCCGTATAATCCCCTTCAGAGGTTCTTGGATTGAGTTTGCTACAGACATTAATAATGTCATGTATGCATATATCGATCGTAAGAAGAAATTGCCTGTTACCACTTTGCTTCGTGCAATAGGATTCGAGAGCGATAGGGATATCCTTGAGATTTTTGGCCTTGCCGAAGAAATGAAGGTGAACAAAACCAATATGAAGAAGGCTATCGGCCGTCGGTTGGCAGCCCGTGTATTGAAGACTTGGGTGGAAGATTTTGTGGATGAAGATACAGGTGAAGTTGTCTCTATCGAGCGTAATGAAGTTGTTATCGATCGTGAAACCGTTCTGGAAGAAGATCATATTAACGAAATACTCGAGTCTGGCGTACAAAATATTCTTTTGCACAAGGAAGACAGCAATGCCTCTGATTATTCGATTATTTTCAATACGCTGCAGAAAGACTCCTCTAACTCGGAGAAGGAAGCAGTGCTGTATATATACCGTCAGCTTCGTAATGCCGAGCCGGCCGATGACGCCAGCGCTCGCGAGGTTATCACTAACCTGTTCTTTTCTGAAAAGAGATATGATCTGGGTGAGGTAGGACGTTACAGGATTAACAAGAAATTGAATCTGAGTACTCCTCCTGATGTGAAAGTTCTTACGAAAGAAGACATTATTGAGATTATTAAATATCTCATTGAATTGATCAATTCAAAAACCGATGTAGATGATATCGACCACTTGAGTAACCGTCGTGTTCGTACGGTAGGAGAGCAGTTGTATAATCAGTTTGGCGTAGGTCTGGCCCGTATGTCGCGCACAATTCGCGAGCGTATGAACGTGCGGGATAACGAGGTATTCACCCCGATAGACCTGATCAATGCTAAAACTATTTCATCGGTTATCAATACATTTTTCGGAACGAATGCGTTGTCACAGTTTATGGACCAGACCAATCCTCTGGCCGAGATGACGCATAAACGCCGTATGTCGGCGCTGGGGCCTGGCGGTCTTTCCCGCGAGCGTGCCGGTTTCGAGGTGCGGGACGTACATTATACGCATTATGGCCGTCTCTGTCCTATCGAAACTCCTGAAGGGCCTAATATCGGTCTTATATCTTCATTGTGTGTATATGCGAAGATTAATGATCTCGGTTTTATTGAAACACCTTACCGTAAGGTAGAGAACGGAAAAGTAGATTTGAGCGAGGAAGGTATAGAATACCTGACGGCTGAGATCGAAGAAGGTAAAGTTATCGCTCAGGGTAATGCTCCGTTGAATGATGATGGTACTTTTATCCGCAGTCGTGTAAAAGCACGTTTGGATGCAGACTTCCCTGTGGTGGCTCCGGACGAGGTGCAGATGATGGATGTTTCTCCTACGCAGATAGCTTCGATAGCAGCATCTCTTATTCCTTTCCTGGAACATGACGATGCTAACCGTGCTTTGATGGGATCGAACATGATGCGTCAGGCAGTTCCTTTGTTGCGTTCCGAAGCTCCTGTTGTGGGAACCGGATTGGAAGGTCAGCTGATACGTGATTCTCGTACTCAGATTACAGCAGAAGGAGACGGCGTAGTAGAATTTGTAGATGCTACAACTATTCGTATTCGCTATGACCGAACCGAAGATGAAGAATTCGTAAGTTTTGAAGATTCTGTTAAAGAATACAATATTCCGAAATTCCGCAAGACCAACCAGAGTACGACAGTGGACTTACGTCCTATCTGTACAAAAGGACAACGGGTGTCTGCGGGAGAGATTCTTACCGAAGGTTATTCTACCGAAAACGGAGAATTGGCTTTGGGACGTAACCTTAAAGTGGCATTTATGCCCTGGAAGGGTTACAACTATGAGGATGCTATCGTTTTAAACGAACGTGTAGTCCGTGAAGATATACTTACTTCTGTTCACGTAGACGAATATTCTCTGGAAGTTCGTGAAACGAAACGTGGTATGGAAGAGCTTACCTCTGATATTCCGAACGTTAGCGAAGATGCTACGAAAGATTTGGATGAAAGAGGTATTATCCGTGTAGGAGCTCATGTCAATCCGGGCGATATTATGATAGGAAAGATTACTCCTAAAGGCGAATCAGATCCTTCTCCCGAAGAAAAATTGCTTCGTGCGATTTTCGGTGATAAAGCCGGTGATGTGAAAGATGCTTCGTTGAAGGCAACTCCTTCATTGAAAGGTATTGTTATCGGGACTAATTTATTCTCTCGTGCTATTAAGAAAAAGAAATCTAAACTTAGCGACAAAGCTATTTTGCCTAAGCTTGACGAGGAGTATGAAACGAAGATGAACGCTTTGAAAGATGTGCTTATCGAGAAATTGATGGTATTGACGCAAGGCAAGACTTCTCAGGGGGTGAAAGATTTCATGGGAACCGATGTTATTGCCAAGGGTGCTAAATTTACCCAGGCTGCTTTGAGTAAAATAGATTATACGGCTATACAGGTAAGTAAATGGACGACGGATCCGGCTAAGAACGAAATGATTCGTCAGACCATAATCAATTATCTCAAGAAATACAAAGAGTATGATGCTGAATTGCGCAGGAAGAAATTTGATATTTCTATCGGTGACGAGTTGCCTTCCGGAATCGTACAGATGGCCAAAGTTTATATAGCTAAGAAGCGTAAGATCAGCGTGGGAGATAAGATGGCCGGCCGCCATGGTAACAAAGGTATCGTATCCCGTATCGTTCGCCAGGAAGATATGCCGTTCCTGGAGGACGGAACTCCGGTAGATATTGTGTTGAACCCTCTGGGTGTACCTTCCCGTATGAACCTCGGTCAGATATTTGAAACCGTGTTAGGTTGGGCCGGTGCTAAATTAGGAGAGAAATTTGCTACGCCTATATTCGACGGTGCCAGTATGGATGATCTGAACGAGTGGACCGATAAAGCCGGTGTACCGCGTTACGGTAAAACATATTTGTATGATGGCGGAACAGGAGATCGTTTCGACCAGCCGGCAACAGTGGGTGTTATCTATATGTTGAAACTGGGGCACATGGTCGAAGACAAGATGCATGCCCGTTCTATAGGCCCGTACTCGCTTATTACACAGCAACCGCTTGGTGGTAAAGCTCAGTTTGGTGGACAACGTTTTGGTGAGATGGAGGTTTGGGCGCTTGAAGCCTTTGGTGCTGCTCATGTGCTGCAGGAAATCCTTACTATCAAGTCCGATGACGTAGTAGGACGTTCTAAGGCTTATGAGGCCATTGTAAAAGGTGAGCCTATGCCTAATCCCGGTATCCCCGAGTCCCTTAATGTTTTGTTGCATGAATTGAGAGGTCTTGGTCTTAGCATCAATTTAGAATAATAAAATAAGGGAATTTGCAGACTTTCAGAAGAGAGTCTGCATTCCTGCTAACTCTTTATAATTTAAATATATGGCTTTTAGAAAAGATAACAAGATAAAGAGTAACTTTTCGAAGATTTCGATTGGTTTGGCTTCTCCCGAAGAGATTCTGGAAAATTCCAGCGGTGAAGTGTTAAAACCCGAAACCATCAACTATCGTACCTATAAGCCCGAACGTGACGGTTTGTTTTGCGAACGTATTTTCGGGCCGGTAAAAGATTACGAATGTCATTGCGGTAAATATAAACGTATTCGTTATAAAGGGATCGTATGTGACCGCTGTGGTGTGGAAGTTACCGAAAAGAAGGTACGCCGTGAACGCATGGGGCACATTCAACTGGTCGTTCCTGTGGCACATATCTGGTACTTCCGTTCATTACCGAATAAAATCGGTTATTTGTTGGGGTTGCCCAGCAAAAAACTGGATGCAATTGTTTATTACGAGCGTTATGTAGTCATACAACCGGGTATTAAGAACGATACGCTGGCTAAATATGACTTGCTTTCCGAAGAAGAATATCTCGATATTATGGAGACTCTTCCTAAAGAAAACCAGATGCTCGAGGATACCGATCCGAATAAATTCATTGCCAAGATGGGTGCAGAAGCTATTTATGATCTTCTCGCTACTCTTGACCTGGACGACCTTTCTTATGATTTGCGTCATAAGGCCAATACCGACGGATCCCAACAGCGCAAGAGCGAGGCTCTTAAACGTCTTCAGGTAGTAGAGTCTTTCCGTGCATCCAAAGGCCGTAATAAGCCTGAATGGATGATTATGAAGGTCGTTCCGGTGATACCTCCCGAATTGCGTCCTTTGGTTCCTCTGGACGGCGGACGTTTTGCTACCTCCGACCTTAACGATCTTTATCGTCGCGTAATTATCCGTAATAACCGTCTGAAACGACTGATGGAAATCAAAGCTCCCGAAGTAATTTTGCGTAATGAAAAACGTATGCTTCAGGAAGCAGTCGATTCTTTGTTGGATAATTCACGTAAATCGAGTGCTGTTAAAACGGATGCCAATCGTCCTTTGAAATCCCTTTCGGATAGTTTGAAAGGAAAACAAGGACGTTTCCGCCAGAACCTTCTTGGTAAACGTGTTGACTATTCGGCCCGTTCGGTAATTGTCGTAGGCCCGGAACTCAAAATGCACGAGTGCGGTCTTCCTAAGGATATGGCCGCCGAATTATATAAACCGTTCGTTATACGTAAACTTATCGAACGCGGTATTGTAAAAACGGTGAAGTCCGCTAAAAAAATAGTTGACCGTAAAGAACCGGTCGTATGGGATATTCTTGAACATGTTATGAAGGGACATCCGGTTATGCTTAACCGTGCTCCTACTTTGCACCGTTTGGGTATCCAGGCTTTCCAGCCCAAGATGATTGAAGGAAAAGCCATCCAGTTGCACCCGTTGGCTTGTACGGCGTTCAATGCCGACTTCGACGGTGACCAGATGGCTGTTCACTTGCCTTTGGGTAACGAAGCAATTCTCGAGGCTCAAATGCTCATGTTGGGAGCACATAATATCCTGAATCCTGCGAATGGTGCGCCTATTACAGTTCCTTCTCAGGATATGGTTCTGGGATTGTATTATATTACCAAGCTTCGTCCCGGCGCGAAAGGCGAAGGGCTTAAGTTTTACGGTCCTGAAGAAGCCGAGATCGCTTATAATGAAGGTAAAGTTACTTTGCACTCTCCGATATCGGTTATTGTAAAGGATTTGGACGAAAACGGTAATCTGGTAGAGAAGATGATAGATAAGACTTCGGTGGGACGTGTGCTGTTTAATCAGTTCGTACCGAAAGAAGTAGGTTATATCAACCAGATTATTTCGAAGAAATCTTTGCGGGAAATCATCGGTAAGGTAATCAAGGTATGTGGTGTTACACGCTCGGCACAATTCCTTGATGATATTAAGAATCTGGGTTATCAGATGGCCTTCAAGGGTGGCTTGTCTTTCAACTTGGGAGACGTGCTTATTCCTGAAGAAAAAGAAACTTTGGTAAACGAAGGTTATGCCGAAGTGGAACAGATTCTTAATAACTATAATATGGGTTTCATTACCTATAATGAACGTTATAACCAAATTATCGATATTTGGACACATGTGAATTCCAGATTATCCGATATTTTGATGAAACAATTGACCGCCGATAATCAGGGATTCAACTCTGTATTTATGATGCTTGACTCCGGAGCCCGTGGTTCTAAAGACCAGATACGCCAGCTTTCCGGTATGCGTGGTCTTATGGCGAAACCGCAGAAGTCTGGAGCAGAAGGAGGTCAGATCATTGAAAACCCGATTTTGGCGAACTTCAAAGAAGGTTTGTCGGTATTGGAATACTTTATCTCTACTCACGGTGCCCGTAAAGGTTTGGCCGATACGGCATTGAAAACGGCAGATGCAGGTTATCTGACCCGTCGTTTGGTGGATGTCGCTCATGATGTAATCATTCATGAAGAAGATTGCGGTACATTGAGAGGTTTGGTCTGTACGGAAATTAAAAATAATGAAGAAGTAGTTGCTTCACTGGGTGAAAGAATATTGGGACGTGTTTCCGTTCACGATGTACAGCATCCGTTGACGGGAGAGATTCTGGTTCATTCCGGTGAAGAAATTACGGAAGATATAGCCAAGAAGATCGAAGATTCACCTATAGAACGCGTAGAAATACGTTCGGTGCTTACTTGCGAGTCTAAGAAAGGTGTTTGTGCCAAGTGTTACGGACGTAATCTTTCCAACAACCGAATGGTGCAGAAGGGTGAAGCTGTGGGCGTTATTGCCGCCCAGTCAATCGGTGAGCCGGGAACACAGCTGACGTTGCGTACGTTCCACGTCGGTGGTATCGCTTCTAATATTGCGGCTGTGTCCAGTGTAACATCCCGTTATGACGGTATTCTGGAAATAGACGAGCTTCGTACGGTGGAAAGTGTGAACGAGACCGGACAGAAAGTCCAGATCGTAGTAGGCCGTCTGGCAGAAATGCGTATTGTAGACCCGAACACCAAGATTGTTCTTACTACTGCTAACATACCTTATGGTTCTAAACTTTATTTCAATAGTGGCGACACTTTGAAAAAAGGCGATATGGTGTGTGAATGGGATCCTTTCAATGCTGTTATCGTTTCGGAAGTTGCCGGTAAGGTTGATCTGGAATTTGTAGAAGAAGGTGTGACTTATCGTGTTGAATCGGACGAACAGACAGGTTTGCGTGAAAAGATCATTATCGAATCCAAAGACAGAACCCGTGTACCGGCCGCTCATATTGTAGATGAAAACGGAAATGTTCTCAAGACATATGCATTACCTGTGGGAGCTCACCTCATGGTAGACCAAGGTAAAGAGCTGAAAGCCGGTGAGGTATTCGTGAAGATACCTCGCGCCGTAGGTAAAGCCGGTGACATCACAGGAGGTCTTCCTCGTGTTACCGAGTTGTTCGAAGCTCGTAACCCGTCGAATCCCGCTGTCGTATCTGAAATTGACGGTGAAGTAATTTTCGGTAAAGTGAAACGTGGTAACCGTGAAATTTCGGTGATATCCAAGACCGGTGAAACGAAAAAATACCTTGTACCTCTGTCTAAACAGATATTGGTTCAGGATAACGACTATGTACGTGCTGGTACTCCTCTTTCGGACGGTGCTATCACGCCGAGCGATATTCTTGCGATTAAAGGCCCCACGGCTGTTCAGGAATATATCGTAAACGAAGTTCAGGACGTATATCGTATGCAGGGTGTGAAGATTAACGATAAACACTTTGAGGTTATTGTTCGTCAGATGATGCGTAAGGTAACGATACTTGACCCGGGAGATACCCGCTTCCTGGAACAGCAAATTATAGACAAACAGGAATTCATGGAAGAGAATGACCGTATCTGGGGTAAGAAAGTTGTTGTGGAGTCGGGTGATTCTCAGACAATGAAGCCCGGACAGATAGTAACTGCACGCAAATTACGTGACGAGAATTCGGCTCTTAAACGTAAAGACTTGCGTCCGGTTGAAGTTCGTGACGCTATACCTGCTACATCGGAACAGATTTTGCAAGGTATTACGCGTGCGGCATTACAGACTTCCAGTTTTATGTCGGCTGCATCGTTCCAGGAAACGACAAAGGTTCTTAACGAGGCCGCTATTAACGGTAAGGTAGATTATCTGGAAGGTATGAAGGAGAATGTGATTTGCGGTCACCTGATTCCTGCCGGTACGGGTCAGCGTGAATTCGATAAGTTGATTGTCGGTTCCAAAGAGGAGTTCGACCGCGTTTTTGCAAACCGTAAAAACGTAACGGATTTTTAATAAACGCTGATAGAAATCTTATATGCCGGGACATGACGAAGTAATCCGTTATGTCCCGGTTTTTTATGTCTATAATGGGATCTGGTGTATGTATAGGTAAACTTAGGATCGGACGTGAGATTTGGTTTTATATGGTAACTTAGTTCGTTTTTTATCAAATTATTTTGAGGTGCCGATCATTTCTTTAATGAGAGTTCTTGAATTACGTTAAAAAACTGTGTCAGCAATAGGATATAGTATTTGCTAACACAGTTTCCGTATTTTGATTTACAAGTTTTTTGTTTTGGTATTTCTTGTAAAAAATGGTTCTCTTATTTGCTTATTATTTCACTGTTGGGAGCCTAACTTAAAAGTATGAGTGAAACCGATTTTTACGAATAAGGCGGACATCGACGCGGATTTATATGTCAAGTAATAAGAATTTCCTTGCCTGTCTTCGTAAGTAGCGGTCTGCTCGGATAGTTTTGCCGACGCGAAATCATAGCCAGCTTTAATATCCAGATAAGAATTGTTGGTTGTGCGTATGGATATGCCTATGGCGGGGGCTATAAAGAATCCGGATTTTTTAGGTTCAATAGGGTTAAATTTAAATTCGTTCCAATCTGTGTAAATATATTCGGGTTCGGTGTAGCTGTATTTTCTTATTCCTGCGTCACACGAGGCGAAAGGAGATATTTTCCGGTTAGTGAGCCGGTATTGACCCCTCACAAAAATATTATGTGCATATCCGTTTGCCTTGCTCCATATGTCGTGTAAGTACATATCATTACCTTCACTATTAAAATTAGTGTTAAAGTAATCGAAACCATA
This sequence comes from Barnesiella propionica, assembly GCF_025567045.1. Classification (NCBI taxonomy): domain Bacteria; kingdom Pseudomonadati; phylum Bacteroidota; class Bacteroidia; order Bacteroidales; family Barnesiellaceae; genus Barnesiella; species Barnesiella propionica. The sequence continues at coordinate 195,267 of NZ_JAOQJK010000004.1, forward strand.
ACCTACTCCGAAACTAATATTTGGATTTAATTTGTATGTCGCTACTAATGCGCCTCCCGCGGTACTATACCCTTCTTTTCTATCGGTCGCCAGCAACCAGGGGGCGGCACTTCCGGCTTCCAAGGTAAACTGCATTCCTTTGTTGCGTGTTGGAACTGATTTGCCGACGGTTTTAAATAATGATTTGTGGAAGTCAAATCCTACTTTAACTGTGAAAGCACCGCTTCCTCCTATATTTATGGTAGGAATGTAGTGAGTGTAGCCTAAAGAGAAATTGACGTCTACTTTTTTCGATAATGGAATTTGTATTCCGGGCATTATCTGGAGCATGATATAATTTAGTTTTCCTAAATTGTCAATCTCATCGGCCGTATTGATAATATAACCGAAACGTACGGTTCCATTCGGTACTATGGAAGTCGTGTTGAGCGGAAAATACACTTTGAAATCGGTGTTTACGGGAATCATTGTATTTCCGCCTTTTTTTGTAGGAATAAAAGCGCCACTCCCGATACCCCAGTAAAAATTTTTGGTGAAGCGTTTGCCAATCCCTATTTCGGTTGAAAATGTTCCTCCTCCTCCTTTTGTGGCGATATTGTAACCCAAGTCCACACTGAAATCCAATCCACGGTGTCCGGAATTTTTCATTTCGTTTTTATCTTCTTTGGTAATCTTTTGTACGTCGCCCACATTATATACAAATACGCTTCCGTCTTTTGTACGTACTTTGATAGATTGATTTGGCACTTGTTCGATAATTTCACCTTTAATAATACTACCATTCTTGAGATAGACCGTTTCGATGTCGTGCTGGGCCATTAAGCTATTGCAAGAAAGCAATAAGCTGAAAAATAAAAGCATTTTTTTCATAGAAATAAATTGGAAATAAAAAAGCGGAACCATTCAATGCTTGTCTTAATCTCAGGTTACCGCCAAGTGACCTTCCTCACAAACAAGCACGAATGGTTCACGCCATATAAACGTGAACCATAGTCGCTTGTTCTCGTGAGAATGAATATTGGCGGTATTCGAGATTAGAGAACAAGAGCCAGAGCTCAATATATTTTAATTAATATGAATAGAAACGCTTTTTCTGTTGTTAATTAATTTGTTTACAAATTTCTGCGAGAGTTTCTGTATATAACAGTTTTATTCTCAAAGTTTCTTTCATGGGTGTCTGTTTCGTATTTATTTGTTTTTATGGTTAATAACTGGGCAAAAATAAATAAAATAAATGAATAAACTTTTTGAAGATATTAGATTTTCTTCAAAAAAGATATTCTTTCTTTTATCCGATTTTATTTTTAGTGTAATACCTCTTCTTTTCTTGTATTAAAATAAACTTATTAACAGGGCAATATTTAATCCTGCTACAAGTAGTCCGAGTGTAAGGAGAATTGCAGTTGTAGATTTTTTATTCACATGTTTACCCATTACTTTTCCAGATGAAGTCAGGTAAATTTGAGTGAATACTGTTATGGGTAATTGTACGCTCAGTAACATTTGTGATATGATAAGTCCCTGGAACGGGTCACCGATAAAGAATATGAGTAACAAAGCCGGGATAAAGGAAAGCATGGTTCCCACTTTTGTATGGATATCTTTCGGGCTGTAAGCTTCGTTAAAAAATCCGGCAAAAATCGAAGCTCCTGCAATGCCGGATGTAATAGTGGAAGATATCCCGGCGAAGAGTAAAGCTACCGCGAAAATAAATCCGGCGTTATTGCCTACGAGAGGAGTCAGTAGTTCTGCTGCCTGGTTCAGTTCTTCTACGACGATCCCCTGTTTGTAGAAAGCCGCTGCCGCCAGAATTATCATGGCGGAGTTTATAGCCCAGCCTATTCCCATGGATAACAAAGTATCATAGAATTCATATTTCAGTTGTTTTTTTATTACCGTTTCGTTTTCCAGATTCCATTCCCTGCTCTGTATAACTTCCGAATGAAGGAACAGGTTGTGTGGCATTACGACGGCTCCCAGGACGCTCATGATGATTAAAATGGAATTGTCGGGGAAAGACGGTTTTACCCAGTTTGTGACAGTCTCAGGCCATGAGACATCTACCAGCGCCAGTTCGTACAGGAACGATATGCCTATAATGGAAACGAACATGATAATCCATCGTTCTATTTTGCTGTAAGTATTACTGAACAGCATGATGATACAGGCTGCCGTTACGATTACGGCACCTATCTTAACCGGAATATTGAAAAGCATATCCAGGGCTATAGCTCCTCCGAGTATCTCGGCCAGAGAAGTAGAAATGCTGGCAAGCATGGCACTTCCCAGAATGGGGCGTGCCAGAGGTTTTGGTATATATTTGTTGGTGGCTTCGGCCAGACAAAGTCCGGTAACTATTCCCAAGTGGGCTACATTATGCTGGATGATAATGAGCATAATAGAAGAAAAGGTCACCACCCATAATAAAGAATAGCCGAATGAGGAACCGGCAGCCAGATTGGTCGCCCAGTTTCCCGGGTCTATGAAGCCTACGGTGACCAGTAGCCCGGGACCTATATATTTCAGCAGGTCCAGTGCACCTGACCGGGTTTTATGTGTAATTTTTAGTTTATCGAGGAATTTCATGAAGAGGAGTAATGGATATTATTATGTTATCAGGAGCAACAATCCGTTTCGCAATGTTCTCCCGGCAGTTCTGTTTCAAAGGTTGCGTGTTGTATATTTGCATCTTCCAGCCGATGTTTCAGCCGGTATTTCAGATCTTCTATACCGGCAAACGAATCTACGACAATATGTGCAGTCAATGCGGTCTGAGTCGTACTAATGGCCCATATATGCAGGTGATGAACTCCTTTTACTTCGGGTTCGTTCAAAATTAACTTTTTGACTTTTTCAATATCTACATTGCCGGGAACGCCGTCTAAAGAGAGCCTTAAACTGTCGTGCAACAGATTCCAGGTGGATATTAAAATGATAAGGCTTACTACCAGTCCTATAACAGGGTCTATGATATTCCAGCCCGTATAACGTATGATAAGACCTGATACCAATACACCTACTGAGACCAGTGTATCGGCTGCCATATGCAGATAAGCTCCTTTTATGTTGAGGTCTTTTGATTTATCTTTAAAGAACAGGTAGGCTGTAAAAGCGTTGATGACGATGCCTATTCCGGCTACCCATGCGACAGCGTCGCCGTTTATCGCTTCGGGGTTTCGTAATTTTGATATACTTTCTGAAATGATGATACCTACCGCCACTAATAATATAATAGCGTTTAGAAGGGAAACCAATATCGTGCTTTTTTTGTATCCGTACGTATAATTACCGGAAGGTTTAATTTTTGCCAGCCGGAATGCCAGCATGGCCAGGATTAGGCTTACTACGTCGCTCAGATTATGTCCGGCGTCGGAGAGTAGAGCCAATGAACCGAAATATAATCCGGAGCCGGCTTCTACAATAACAAATAGCAGATTGAGCGTTATACCTATAATAAAAGCTTTATTCAATTTGCTTATTTCATGCGTATGGTGGTGTTCATGTGCCATAATCCAGTAAAACGATTTTACACCATGAGATGTTTATCCCATGGTGTGCCATATTGATTTTATAATAACAAATATCCGGCTTTTATCTGAAATATTATATGTTTTCGATAGTTTTTTTAGGAGAATAAATCATTGAGAGCTTCACTCATACTGGGGTGTGTGAAAATAAAATTATGTAAAAATGTAGAATCCAGCCCGGCTTTCATGGCTAATGAGACTGTGTTTATCACTTCACTGGATTCGGGGCAAAAGAGCGTACATCCCAAAATTTCATGAGTATCAGCATCTATCACTGCCTTCAGCATTCCGTCTTCAGCATCCACTGTTTTTGCACGGGGAATCGAAGAAACCGTGAATTTGTTTACCAGAATATTCTTACCGCTTTTTCTGGCTTCTTGCTCGTTCAATCCGATATGAGATAAAGGAGGGTCTATGAATACCGAGTAGCTGACAGGTTCCCTGCCGGTAGTTCTTCTTCTTTGATCACCGAACAAGTCGTCCCTTATGATACGATAGTCATCAAGAGATATATAAGTGAATTGCAATCCTCCTTTTACATCGCCCATCACCCTGATACTGGGAGTTGTCGTTCTCAGTAATTCGTCCACTATGATAGCTCCTTGTTCATTTACTTTTACTCCGGCTGCTTCCAGATTAAGTTCTTTCGTGTTCGGTCTTCGGCCCGTTGCCAGCAGTACGGCGTCCGCTTTTAATGTGTAACCTGCATTTTCCCGTGTATTGGTATATGATATGATAACTTCGTTTCCGGTGTTATGGAAAGAATTTACTTTTGCCCCCATTTTAAATAATATTCCTTTTTTTTCCAGGACTGTTTTTACACTTTCGGCGATGTCTCTGTCTTCTCTGGGCAAGAGTTCGGTATAGCCTTCCAGTACTGTGACCTGGGAGCCGAAAGATGCATATATGGATGCAAATTCCAGTCCGATATATCCGCCTCCTATGATCACCAGTCTTTCCGGAAGCTCAGTAAGTTCCATGATCTCTGTACTGGTATATATGAACGGATTTTCTTTTATTCCTTCTATGGGTGGTATAACGGTTTCGGCTCCTGTATTAATGAAAATGTACGGCGCTTTCAACAGCAATGTCCCTTTTTCTGTTTTTACATTTACGGTTTCGGGAGATGCGAAACTTCCTGTTCCCGTATAGACTGTTATGTTTTTCTTGTCGTCCAGTTTATGAAAGTTATTGTTTCGGAGTAAAGAAGTTATCTTGTCTTTTTTTTCTATGGCTTTCCGATAAAATTCTTTCTTATTTTCGAAAGAGTCTTTTTTCCTCAAATCGGCAAGTTTTGCCTGGTGTACCAGTACTTTGGTCGGTATACAACCGATATTGATACATGTGCCTCCGTACATTTTTTCGGATTTTTCCACCATGGCGACCTTCCATCCCCTGTTTGCCAGATCGGAGGCGAGAGTTTTCCCTCCTTTCCCAAATCCTATAATGATAGCATCGAACTCTTTCATAATACTTATTTATTAAAATATTTTTTCAATAATCTTTGTGCCGATTCTGAAAGTACAACTACGCTGCCCGCCAGTATGGCCGTATCTTTAATAACTAATCGCCCGGCTCCTGTCAATAGAGGGAATCCGTATTCTCCGCTCCCTAAATCGGGAACCCAGACTTCGGGTGTTGTAATAAGAAAAGATAGCGTTCCTAATGTCATGATAATGGCCAGGATAGCACCTGCAAAGCCTAATTCGGGAGAGAATATACCTAAGAATACCAACAATCCTATGGTTATAATGAGGATGCCGAGTCCGTGGGAAAATGCATATGTATGGTTTTGTACATGCCATTCGTGTTTGACTTCGTTATATTCTCCTTCTTTCAGTTTGTAGTCTTTGTATTCCGGGGCATCTTTAGCATAGAAAAAGCTCATAAAAGGACTGTTCGCTACGAAAGGTACGATGCCTTCGGCTTCATAATTGTAAAACTTAAGTCCGCCTATCCATACAAAAATGATAAGGATAGCAATGCGGATAAGATCAATTCCCAGTTTCTGTGACGAAGCGGTAATTCTTAGAAGAGAAAAAAACAGGTGTTTTGCTTTTGTTGTCATATTGTCAGTTTTTAATGGTTTAACTTATGATGCAAAATTCGGTTGTTTTTTCCGGGGAATAAATAACAATTTTACCGGATTAGTTGTCAATTATTCCCGTTTTTCTTTTTTTCTGAAATCGGAAATGCTTTCTCCCGTCATATTTTTGAAAAAACGGCTGAAAGAAGCCAAGTCTTCAAAGCCCAGAATCTCCGCAATTTCTTTGGCGCTTTTTGTACTATATAGCAGTAAACGTTTTGCTTCGGCTTCGGTTCGTTCGTGAATAATTCTTAGCGGAGATGAAAAACCATAAGAAGAAAACAGATTGGTTAAGGTTTTAGGAGAACGGTGAAGCATTTCGGCATAATCCTGTACTTGCTTTTTTTCTTTGAAATGGTTATCTACCAGAACAAAGAACTGACGGATGATATCGAAACTTTTTTCTTTTTCATGGTTAATCGAGAATTTTTCCCGGGCAAAACGGGTACAACTGATAATAAAGCGTTTCAACAGGATGCGCAGCATTTCTTCCTGCAGATTATCTTTAATAAGATATTCATTTCTGAATTTGGATGTTATATCCAGTAATATTTCTTTTTGTTCCAGTGTTAATCGAAGGCGCATGATATCGGACGTGCCATTGAAAAGGAAACCGTTGCATGAGACCTCATTGTCGTGCCCGAAAATACAGTAGAAATTGCTGTTGAAAAGAAGTGTGAGATAGTCTCCGTTTATTTCTTTAAATGCGATGTGGTGCAACGGAGTGAGGGGAATGATCTCGTCTTGCTCCAATGTCATAATCACGTGGTCTACTTCCAGTGTCAGACTGCCGTTTTGTACCCAGATAAATTTATACAGGCTTTTATCTTTTTGCAAAACTTTATTTTCGTTAAAATTGGAAGATAACGATATGTTCCCTTTGAGAGGGGTTGAAAAATGATATTCCATAGTTTTTCGGTTTAGTTAAGTAACAATGGAAATTACTAATTTTTAAAGGTATGAAGTTTTTATCGGAATAAAAAGATATTATGAATGAAAAGAGCTAATGAAACTTATAAAGTAAAATTTTAATATAAAAGATGTTTTAATTTTTTCCTTAACGGTCGTTCAATTTGTTATTGTGTTATATTTGATTATTATGAGAAATGTATGGTTATGGTGTCTGTTATTCCTTTGTAGCCTGTTTTCTGTACAGGCACAAAAGAGTGTGGATACAGATGTAATGAAACAGGAGAAAAAGAAAATGGAAGATAGAAGTGTGGTTTATTTTGCAGGCGGTTGTTTCTGGGGAACCGAGCATTTTATGAAACAGATCCGGGGAGTCGAAAAAACAGAAGTCGGCTATGCAAACAGTAATATAGCAAATCCTACCTATGAACAGGTATGTACCGGTAAGACAGGGGCTGCAGAAACGGTAAAGGTCGTTTATGACCCCCATACTGTGAAATTGAGTTTATTACTCGACCTTTATTTCAAAACTATCGATCCCACCAGTCTCAATAAGCAAGGGAACGATAGAGGTACACAATACAGAACCGGAGTTTTTTATACCGATAAAGCAGACCTGCCTGTGATAGAATCGGTGATAAAATCTTTGTCCCGTAAATATAATAAACCTATTGTGACGGAAGTAAAACCGATTATTAATTTCTATCCTGCGGAAGGTTATCACCAGAAATATCTGGATAAAAATCCGGGCGGTTATTGCCATATAAATCCGGAACTTTTCAAACTTGCCCGGGAAGCCAATTCCCGGCCGGTCTATAAGAAACCAGATGATGCGACATTACGTACTATTTTATCTGCAGAAGAATATGCTGTAACACAAAAAAATGCTACGGAACCGGCTTTCCGCAATAAATATTGGAATGAAAAGCGGGATGGGATATACGTGGACGTGACTACGGGGGAACCTTTATTTGTTTCCACCGATAAATTCGATTCCGGTTGCGGGTGGCCCAGTTTTTCCAAACCTATAAATAATGCACTGTTGAATGAAAAAATGGATTTGTCTCACGGGATGACTCGTGTTGAGGTGAGGAGTAAAACGGGAGATGCTCATTTAGGACATGTATTTACCGACGGCCCGAGAGATAAAGGCGGTTTGCGTTATTGTATCAATAGTGCTTCATTGAAGTTCATCCCGAGAGAAAAGATGAAAGAAGAGGGATACGGCGATTATTTATATTTGTTGGATAAGTAGTGTTTTAAATTGATAGATGAATGTTATAAAAAAGTATGTAATAATAAAATAATACAATAGGCATTTATATCTATCAGTTATCGGGGTTGTTTTTTATCTTTGCAAAAAGAGACGGACTTCAGGTCTTTCAATTTCCGAATGAAAGGTGATTTTTATTTATCCCGGGAATTAAGTCCGGAATAATTTTATATAGTGATTTTTTTGCGAAAAGAGAGATTATTTATTATCTGCCGTAAAAATTACGGCTTCGTCCGGTTTTATATGCTTCTCCTGTTTATGAGTTTCAAAAATTCATAATAGCCTCAGATTTGATACTGAAACTTGTTATTCGCGTTCAATTTTTCTATAATAATATATAGAAAAATATGAATGCCGTATATTTATAAGTTACAAAGAGGCAATAATTGAATGAGTGATAATTTTCATATATATACTGATATATCACATATTCCGGCAAAAGAATATGAGACGTATCTGGAGGAAGGTTTTAGCGGAATATGTACAGGTGGTTCCGCCGTTATAGAAGTTTTCTCGGTTTGTCGCCAGATAGTTAAAAATGACCTTGTGACTATTTTGCCGTTGCAACTGGTATCTGTCCGTGATATCAGTGATGATTTTTCCATGACATTTTTTAAAGTCGATAAAGTTATGTTTCTGGACATTATGAGTGGATTGGGGAGGATCACTACCGACTTCTTTTTTTATATGCGGAAGAATTTTCAGTACCATTTGAGCGATAGCGATACTAAAAGATTTCTTGGGTTTTGCCGTGTAATCGATTTTCGGGGGAACAATGACGATCCTGCTTTTCAACGTGAAACTATTTTACATTTGTTACGTATTTATTATTGGGATTTTTATGTTCATTTTCAGACGAAAGCAAGTGATAAAAAAAAATCTCTCTCTAATTCCAATAAGGAAAATATCGCTTTTAGATTTTCTATGTTGGTTTCTGAACATTATAAAGAACATAGAGAGATCGCTTTTTATGCCGACAAATTGTGCATATCTCCTCTATACCTGACAAAGGTTATACAGGAAATGAGAGGACAGTCGGCCCATGAAGTAATCATAGATTACGTGATTGTAGAAATAAAGAACCTTCTTCGGGATACAAATCTTGATATAAAGGATATTGTCCGGAGAATCGGTTTTGCGAATCAGTCATCGTTAAGCCGTTTTTTTCGGCAGCATACGGGTTTGTCTCCTTCGGAATATAGGCGTACCATCCACATTATATAATATATATACTACATACACAACACAATAACTATAAATTCCAATGTTAAAATTAACTGCGAATACGACTGATTATCAATATTCTCATTTTTCTGTTTTGTGGATAATTATAGTCGCATTTTCTTTTTTTATCCTGCCGGTTAAGGCCCGGGTATTACAAGACAGTGTTTTTACAATTAATAAAGACTATTTGTTGGTTGTAAATACTTATACTTCGGATGCATCCTGGAGTAATGCTGTTTTGGAGCCGATACGGCATTGGGCTGCAAACGATAACCGGACTATTTTTATTGAACATCTGAATATGCTGATGATTGATAATCTGGCTGAATTTCGTGAAGTGGAAGCCGATTTATTTGAAAAATATAGTGACAAAGCTCCTAAGGCTATTCTACTATTGGGTAATTCTTCCTTATTGCTCAGGGACGGCTTACGTGCGCACTGGGGAGATATCTCTATCGTCGTATGTACAGAAGAAAAATATATAGGACCGGATTTGGCATATATTGATAAGAAACCTGTTTCGGAAAAAGAGCAAATTCCGCTTATTGAACTTGCTGATTCATATAATATGACGGTTATCCAGTCCGAAATGTTTTTACAGGATAATATTTCTTTAATGCGGCGTATGATTCCGGATATGAAAAAAGTGATCTTGATCGGTGACGGCCGTTATATCAACCAACAGCTTGACTATGATTTAAGAAATCTTTTAATGCGCTCATATCCAGATATGAAGTACGATTTTTTTTCGGCTATGGATATGACAAAGGAGGAGTTGCTTCACCGGCTGAACAATATTGACCCTGTAACAACAGGAGTGTTATTTTCTTCTTGGTTCAATAAATCGCACTATGCCGGGAGTACTTTACTCACAACTAATTCATTTCAGGATATAACGAACGTTTCTGTACCGGTTTTTGCCCTTCAACAGGCTTCGATGAACAATAATGGTATTATAGGAGGTTATTTTTATGATAAACAAACTTTTCAATCATGGCTGCAACAAACATTAGAAAATGTGTTGGAGGGAAAGCAGGCGAGAGATATTCCGTTTTATATTCCTACCGATGCTATCCCTACATTTAGTTATCCTGTTTTGTTGTTTAAAGGGTTTACCGTTGAGCAATGTCCTCCGGGAAGTGTTTTTTTGGAACGTCCTCGTTCGTTTTGGGAACGTAACAAGTATTTTATAATTTTCGGAGGAGTGTTGTCGGCTCTGTTACTTTTGTTTTTGTTTATTTATCAACATAACCGCATTCATGTTCTGAAAGTCCTTAATGAAGAGCGTAAACAAAAACTGGAAACTAATAAAGAGCTGGCTAAGTTGTTTGAAGATATGCCAATTGGTTATTCGAAAGGGAAATTAGAGCGAAACGAGGATGGCAAGATTATTGATGTGGAGATTACACGTATGAACGGACGGTTTATCCATAGCCTTGTCGGAGAAGGGAAGCAGTTAGAGGGATTAAAATTGAGCGAGCTTTTCGGGACAGATTTTCAGGTATTTCTTCATTTTTTGCATTTGATGGATGCGCAACATAAGACCATTACTTATTCGCAATATTTTTCGGCTGTGAAAAAGTATGTGGGGGTTTTTATAACGGATGCTACACAGTCGGACTATATTGATGTCTACTATATCAATACGACTGATTTGCATATAACCCAGCAAAAACTTAATGAAACAAACCATAAGTTGGCTATGGCTCTTGATGTAGCCAGCATTATTCCTTGGAATTGGGATTTGAACAATCATACAATTACATGTGATATAAATCATCCGGTGAAATCGGGGAGTGAAAATACGGTTTCAGGTGAAGAAGATCGGTTAGTAGTACCCGAATCACAGTATTTTGAAAAGATCCACAAGGAAGATCGGAAACGTGTAGAAAAAGCTTATTTGGATCTTATGACGGGATGTGTAGATAAGGTCCGGGAGGAGTACAGGATAGTTAACAGTACAGGATGTGGTTTCACATTGGATTGGGTTGAGGCTTGTGCGACTGTGGGAGAACGGGATGAAAAGGGGTGTCCGCAAATGTTGGTTGGTTCGTTGTTGATTATTACGCAACGAAAAAAAATGGAAATGGAGTTGATCGATGCCCGTGATAAGGCTGAAGAGTCCAATCGTCTAAAATCGGCTTTTCTCGCGAATATGAGCCATGAAATCCGAACTCCGCTTAATGCTATTGTCGGTTTTTCGGAGATGCTTGGCAGTGTGGAAGAGGTTGAAGAGCGCGAGGAATATGTACGCATTATTGAGAACAATAATGATTTATTGCTTCAATTGATCGGAGATATTCTTGACTTATCTAAAATAGAATCGGGAACGTTGGAGTTTGTAGAAGCACCGCAAGAGATAACTTCTTTGCTGAAAGATATGGTCTGCTCGTTACAAAAACGGGCGGATAAAAAACATCTGGTCATAACTTTGGAAAAGTACTTGCCTGAGTGTTTTACTTTAATTGACCGTAACCGACTTAATCAGGTGCTTACTAATCTTATTGTTAATGCCATTAAATTTACCAGTACGGGCGGAATCGATGTTGGCTACACTTTACAGGAAGACGGTATGTTGCGTTTTTATGTTACAGATACGGGGTGCGGTATTCCTAAGGAAAAACGACAGGAGATTTTTAACCGTTTTGTCAAATTGAATAATTTTGAGCAAGGAACCGGCTTGGGACTGCCTATTACTCAGATGATAGTAAATAGAATGGGAGGTGAGATCGGTTTGGATTCGGAACCGGGAAAAGGAACTACTTTTTGGTTCACTATTCCTTATCGTGAAGTGAAAAGAGGTCAAATCGATTTACCGGAACGATCTATGTTACAAGTGTGCTCAGATCAAATTACGATGCTTATTGCCGAAGATGATGCCAGTAATTATAAATTGTTCGAAACTATTCTCAGGAAAGACTATCGTATATTACATGCCTGGAACGGAAAAGAAGCGGTAGAATTGTTTGAAGAATATCATCCCCATATTGTATTAATGGATATTAATATGCCTGTGATGGATGGTTATCAGGCAGCAGAAGAAATACGCAAAATATCTGCAGAGGTTCCTATTTTGGCCGTTACAGCTTATGCATACGCTTCGGATGAAAATCGTATTCTCAGTTATGGCTTTGACGGTTATACTTCGAAACCGATAAATGCCGGAGCTTTGCGCTTAAAAATTAATGAATTAATAAAAAGCCGGTTAATGCTGATGTTTTAGTGGGAATTCAATAAAGTTTACGGTTTGTATAATATGATGCTCAAAAACTAATATAATCGTATGGAGCAAGGTAAAATGTCTTTTGACAAAGAAATGTCCAGATTACTTCAGGATCAGATTCTGTTTACAGAAAGCGTATATGCTCGTTTGCCGATGGGAATAGAAATCTATGATGTGCAAGGTATATTACGCAGTATGAATGACTATGCACAGCATATGTACGGTGTTGATGTCGATGCTGTGATAGGAAAGGTGAATCTTTTCGACAGTCCTTATGTCGATGATGAACTTGAAAAAAAAATAAAGTCCGGAGAAGATATTACTCTGGAATTCGAGTACGATTTCGATAGGGTAAACAAAGAATATTTCTCGACCCATAATCAAAATACTATAATTTATGAGGTAAAGATCGTATCTATACGGAATAAGAAAGGGATTATTGTAGGCCATATGTTGTTAACCAATGATGTAACAGCAACAAAAGAGGCGGAATATCGTACCGAAGAGAGTAAGAAAAATCTGGAAATGGCTATGGAGGCGGCTAATATGTCTTCCTGGGTGTATGACGTACATAAGGGGGAATTCGGTTCGTTACATGGAAATGCCATCGTCAAAGATGGTATGACATTGGAAGGGCTACAAAAGATGTTGCATCCACAGGACCGTATTATAGTGACAGAACTTTTTTCCCGGTTAATTGGTAAAGATATTCAACAGGGCTATATAACCGTACGTGTCTTTAATGAAGAAGAAATGCAGTACCGGCATTATGAGAGCCGGATGAGGCTGTCAACGGAACATTTTGGGAAATTACTGATAGTAGGGACCCAGCTGGATGTGACTGAGAAGATACGAATGGCTAAAAAAACTCAGGACTTGATAGCGAAACGTGAGCTGGCTATGCAGGTTAGTAATATCGTTCATTGGGATTTTGATGTGCGTACGGGAAAATTCGAATCTTATAACGATCCGGTCAATGATTATGCCAGCGATAAATTACTGACGGTTTCGGAATATCTGGATGTGATACATCCGGAGGACCGCTCATCTGCCAATGATGCGATACAATCAATGCTGTCGGGAAAGAAACTCAATGTCGATTTTACCTGTCGCATGCAAACGAAATATGATGATTCCTGGCAATATTGTAATATTATAGGTGTTCCGTTCGAATATGATGATGATGGCAGTATTACCCGATTTACGGGATTCACGCAAAATATTTCCAAACTCCATCGTTTGAATGAAGAACTAAAGGAACGAAATTATAAAATGGAACTTACATTCAAAATGGTAGGAATGTCTTATTGGGATTTTGATGTAGAGAATAGTCAATTTCGCGCATTTAACGATCCTGTAAACGATTATCATTCAGAAAAATCAATTACACCTGAGGCATATATACATGTTACACATCCGGATGACGTGGAGATAGTTCGTGAAAGTATAGACTGTATGCTTCGGGGTACTAACAAAGAGTTCAGTTACCAGTACCGTTCCAGAACTAAATGGGATCAGGAGTGGCAGACTCTTATTGTTACCGGTATACCCGTAGAAAAAAATAAAAAAGGGCGTATCACGCGTTATACGGGTATTTCATATAATAATACGAAATGGGAGAATATCGCCAGGGAGTTGAAGGATCTGAAAGAAAAGGCAGAACTTTCCGATCGTCTTAAGTCGGCTTTTCTGGCTAATATGAGTCATGAAATACGTACTCCCCTGAATGCTATCGTCGGATTCTCCGAACTTATGGTGAATACGGACGATCAGGCCGAGAAAGAGGAATATATGGAGATTATCGAATCTAATAATGAGTTATTGCTACGACTAATCAATGATATTCTGGACTTGTCTAAAATAGAATCGGGAATTTTAGAACGTAAACGGGAGAAATTCAATTTATCCAAAGTGTGTGGTGAATTATATACTATGATTCAGCCGAAGATCACGAATCCTGATGTTGAATTTCGTCTGGCTAATTCCAGCCCGGATTGTTGGATATTTTTGGATAGGAACCGGCTTAAACAGGTGTGGATGAATTATCTTACCAATGCAGTGAAATGTACGGAATCGGGATATATCAAGATGGGGTATTCTATTGAGAAGGACGGCATTAAAATTTATGTAGAGGATTCGGGGGTGGGAATACCCGAGGAATTGCAGAGCCGGGTTTTCGGTCGGTTTCAAAAACTTAATGAGTTTGCTCAGGGTACAGGCCTCGGGTTGGCTATTTCCCGGGCTATTATCGAAGCGGCAGGGGGAGAAGTGGGATTTACTTCTGTTCCCGGTGTCGGGTCGACATTCTGGGCACGAATTCCCTGTGAAGTAAACATGGAAAAGAACGGGGGTAAGAATAATAATAAGGGAACTTCGGGTGTTAAAGCTCCGTTGAATGGGGCTGACGGTAAGGAAATGAAGATATTGATAGCGGAAGATAATGATAGTAATTACTTGTTAGTACAGCATATTCTCAAGAATTATCATCTTACCTGGGTGAAAAATGGGGCAGAAGCAGTGAATAAAGTACGTGATGAACATTTTAATCTTGTTTTGATGGATTTGAAAATGCCAGTCATGGGAGGTGTGGAAGCGACCCGGAGAATTAGGGAATTCAATACAGGCATTCCGATTATTGCTCTTACTGCCAACGCTTTCGATTCGGATAAGGCCAGTGCTTTGGATGCAGGATGTAATGCTTTTTTATCCAAACCGTTGAAAAAAGATCAGTTACTTGAACTCTTTCGATGAATCAGTAAGGAGAATTGTTATTTTAATTAAATCGTAAACGCCCTATAAATCTTATAGGGCGTTTACGATTTAATATGGTAATTATTTTTTAACGGAACATTGTTTTAAGTTCTGTTATCAGAAAGGTTTAAAGCCCATTATTTCTCGTACGTCCCGTAAAGTTTTTGCTGCGCTTTCGCGTGCTTTTTCGGCTCCGGTCCTTACCACTTTACGCAAGAACTCATCATTGTTCTGTATGTCCAGAATACGTTCGCGAATGGGAAGGGTAACTTTTAGAATATCTTCGGCCAGTTGTTTTTTCATATCTCCGTACCGTATTTCACAGTGGTTATATTTTTCTTCGAAATAGTCTACTGTATCGGGAGTTGAAACGATTTTAAGTATGGTGAACAGGTTTTCTACCGGTTCCGATTTAGGTGCATTGGGTGTTTGCGGTCCTTCATCGGTTACTGCGCGCATGACCTTTTTCCGCAATGTCTTTTCGTCATCTATCAGATAGACGCAATTACCTTCAGATTTACCCATTTTACCCGAACCGTTCAGACCTGGTATCTTGATGGTTTCTTTTCCGAAGTTATAGCTGGTGGGCTCAGGAAAATATTCTACTCCATAGATGGTGTTGAAACGGCGGGAAAAGCGGCGCGTCATTTCCAAATGTTGTTCCTGGTCTTTTCCTACCGGGACTTTCGTAGCCCGATGTATCATGATATCGGCAGCCATGAGGCTAGGGTAGGTAAGTAATCCGGCATTTACGTTCTCGGGTTGTTTGCGTATTTTTTCTTTAAAAGATACGGTACGTTCCAGTTCTCCTACATATACGTGCATATTCAGCAGCAGGTAAAGTTCTGATATTTCGGGTATATCGCTCTGTATGAATATCGTGGACTTTTCGGGATCGAGTCCTGAGGCCAGATATTCGGCCAGTATGTTCTTTACATTGGCGTGTAGTAAGGCCGGGTCGGGGTGGGTGGTTAATGCGTGCAGGTCGGCGATAAAAAAGAAGCAATTGTTTTCATCCTGCATTTTTACAAAATTTTTGAGGGCACCGTAGTAATTACCTAAGTGTAGATTTCCTGTGGAGCGTATACCGCTCACGACTGTTTCTTTCATTCTGTTTTTTATTAGTGACTCCCTTTTCCGGTTTTGGAGGCCGGTAAGTCTGGTTAAATATTAAATGGCATGCAAATATAAGAATAAAAGATTTTCCGGCATTGTGACGGATAAATTAAATTTGCGGACGATAGGGCCGTTCGCTCAATTGAGGTAATATTTGGCGAACTATTTCTTTGGATCCTGCAAGTATGGATATTCCTCTGTCATTCCTGAATGTGCGTATTTCACCTCCTGCTTCTTTAACAATAAGTTCTCCTGCACAAACATCCCATGCGTGGAGGTCCAACTCCCAATATCCGTCCAGCGTACCGGAGGCCACGCAACACAGATCATATGCGGCCGATCCCAGCCGGCGTATACCCCGGACATGCGGAAGAATACGGATCAGATTATCGGCATTGTTATCGGGATTTCTATCTTTGTCTATGGGAAATCCGGTTGAAAGGACAGAACGGTCGAGTTCTTTTTTATTAGATACCTGTATAGGCAGGCCGTTCAAAAATGCACCTTTGCGTATGATTGCCGTATATAGTTCGTCGAGATAGGGAGCATATACAACCCCTACGATCGTGTCGCCTTTGTATTGTATACCAATAGATACAGAGAAGATAGGGAGCCCCTGACTGTAATTTGTCGTTCCGTCGAGGGGATCAATTACCCAGCGGAAATCTTCCGTTCCGGTGTGTTCTCCGCTTTCTTCTCCCAGTATGGCATGTCCCGGGAATGTTTTGTTGATTTGTTCTATCAGATATTTTTCACTTTCCTTGTCAGCGATGGTGACTACGTCGTGGAGATTGAATTTTGTTTGTATATCGAGATGTTTTCCCCGGAAATAGCGAAGTTGTATTTTCCCGGCTTCCCGGGCCCATTCTGTGGCTTTATGGAGCAGGTCGTTTATAAGTTTTTCCATATGAATGTAAATTTAATAAATAACAAGCGCCAACTGTCAACTGTTTATTTACAGTGGCAAGCCGGCGTTCTTATTATATATAGTATTTTTGGTTGGGCATTATTCTACATACACTTCCAGGTCTTCAATAGGGAGTTGGCGTTTGAATACTTCTTTGAAAGAAATAAGGGATTCGGTACGGGCGAGTCCCAAGGGTTGAAGTTTCTTGTGTATTATTTCCAGCAAATGACTGTTGTTGCGTGCATATAATTTGATAAACATGTCATATTGACCTGTGGTATAATGGCACTCTACGACTTCGGGAATTTCTTTTAGTTTGTCTACAACATCGTTGAATTGTCCTGGTTTCTGGAGGTAAAATCCGATATAAGCACAAGTTTCGAATCCTATTTTGTTCGAGTCTATAACATATTCCGATCCCTTGATAATACCCAGATTGGTTAATTTCTGGACACGTTGATGAATGGCAGCTCCCGATACATTGCATTCCCGGGCTACTTCAAGAAACGGAATCCGGGCATTTGATGCAATCAGTTTCAGGATTTTATAATCCAGACTGTCTAATTGATGATATCCCATATTTTTAATTTGTTGTGTTAAATAATAAGTTAATCTATTTCAGAGTTTTGACAAAGTTACTATTAATCTCTTACATAATCAAACATTTAGGTGATAATCTGGCTTTTTTTTGTGAAAAACTCTGATTAGTTTATGCTTTCGCTGAGAAGGTTGCTTTCAGATTGATACTTCGTATTCATGCAAAAATGAACAAAAACCGTATCTTTGTTTTTTGAATGATAAGGTAAGTAGTGAGATTTTCTACGATAATATTCTAATAAATAGTAATATGATACGATTATATCCTGCCTTGCAGAATGATAAGGACGCTTTGGAGTTTATCCGCAAGGTTTACATGAAATCTTTTCCCGAAGACGAAAGACGGGAGTTTTCCCGTGTAATAGAATTACTTGCCGGGAATCCGTTGTTCCATATAGTTGTTCTTCGTAATGAAAGAGAAGAAAATGTCGGTTTTATTTCATATTGGGAATGGGAGCATCTGGTTTATGTTGAACATTTTGCTGTAGAAGAACGCTGGAGAGGATCGGGATACGGGGCAGGAGCTTTAAAGTCTTTTCTCGATGAGGTAAAGTTACCGGTTGTACTTGAAGTGGAGAAGCCCGAAAACGAAATGAGCCGCCGCCGTATAGGTTTTTATGAACGTCTCGGGTTTAAACTGTGGCCGCAGTATCTTTATATACAACCTCCATACGAAAAAGGGAAACAGAGTCTGGAACTGTATCTTATGACTTATGGAGATATAAATATGGAAACCTCTTTCGAATCGGTGAGAGATTTGTTACATGCAGAAGTGTACCAGGCAGGTTCTATTCCCGATTGAGAAATTGCACCGCCAGATGTGACAAGATATCTGTTCCTGTCGTCAGGGCGGCTTCATCTATCAGAAAGGTGGATGTATGTTGTCCTCCGCAATTCGGATTGCCGGTTCCTTGAATTCCTAACCTGAAATAAGCGGAAGGGATAATGGCCGAGAAAAAGCCGAAGTCGTCTGCTGTCATTCTGGGTTCCATGGGCAGTATATGTTCTTTACCGAGTAATTTTTCTGCGTATGTGCGAACCGACCGGGTAATTTCAGGATCGTTATAGACACAGGGATATCCGTCGTTCATTATGATTTCGCTTTTACATCCGAAAGCTTCTGCCGTATGCATTATGACTTCTTTTAATAAAGATTTGAGACGTTTCCTCTCGGATTCATTCATGCAACGGAGCGAACCGGATATCTGCACTTCATCCGGAATTACATTTGTCGCACCGTCGGCAATGAATCTTCCCACCGATAATAGTGACGGAATGAACGGGTTCCTGTTTTTGGCAATGGCCAGATGCATTCCCTGTAATGTTTGAGCTGCAGCTAATACGGTATCATTGATACGGTGTTGAAGGGCTCCGTGTCCTCCCTGTCCTGATATTTTTATGTGTATTTCATCGGCGGAGGCCATGATATATCCTTCGTTAATGGCTATTGAGCCGCAAGGAATGTCGGCATTGCAATGCATTGCCAGCATGACATCCGGAAGAGTTTTCCCGAATAATCCGTCTTTCAGCATCAAATATGCTCCTCCCGGATCTTTTTCTTCGGCTGCTTGGAATACGCAAAGTAGCGTACCTTCGAATAAAGCTTTTATTCGGTTCAATGACAGTGCACATCCTATCAGGCAGGCCATATGTGCATCGTGTCCGCAAGCGTGCATAACATGGGGTATTTTGGAGCGGTATTCTATTTCATTTTGTTCTTGTATGGGGAGCGCGTCCATATCGGCCCGTATCGCTATGGTTCTTTTTTGAGGATTTTTCCCTTCTATGGAAGCTACGATACCGTACCCGCCAATATGACTGCGGTAAGGGATATTATTCTTATCAAGAACAGAACATATATAAGAGGCTGTTTTTACCTCTTCGAAAGATAGTTCAGGATACTGGTGTAAGTCCCTGTAACAATTTATAACGGTATTTCTTAATTCCTTATGTATGTCCGGTATAATTCTTTCCATGATTCTTCGTTATTTTATTACAAATGTATATAAAACGGCTTTGTTTTTTGTACGTTTTTATATAAAAAAAGTGTTTGTGGATTCAAACTGATATGTAAAATGTTAAAAACGAAATTTAATATATTAAAAAATAGAAGAACAGATATAATTGATTTGTTTTGTATTATATTTGTAAAAAAATAAGTGCTGTGCAAGCACCCTTGAAACGAAGAAGTTCTATTGTAATGAGGTTAAGAATTTTATTTATTCTTATATTGGCGTTGGCTGTCACGGCGGTTTCCTGTTCATTGAAAAATGAGGAGAAGAAAATTGTCACAGTGACTATTCAGCCTCAAAAGTATTTTGCCGAAAAGATAGCCGGTGATCGGTTCGAAATAAATTGTATTGTTCCTGTCGGGAGTAATCCGGAAGCGTATGATCCTTCTCCATCTCACTTGGTGCATTTAGGAAAAAGCGTTGCCTATTTTAAGATCGGCTATATAGGTTTCGAGTTGGCCTGGATGGATAAACTTATCCAGAATAATCCGAACATGAAAATATATGATAATTCTAAGGGCATATCCTATCTGGAAGGCACTCATATGCATGCTGATACGCCGAATGATATGCACGACGATATAGATCCTCATATATGGAGTTCTCCCAAGATGGCTTATAAGATAGCCGAAAATATGTATGAGGCATTTGTGGAACTTGATCCGGCTCATAAAAAAGAATATACCAGAAATTATGAAAATCTTGTTTCTGAAATAAGCAAGGTTGAATCCGAAATTACAGCACGTCTTTTGCCGGTGCAAGGTACGATGTTCGCTATCTACCATCCGTCATTGAGTTATCTGGCTGCCGATTATAAGCTGCAACAGTTGAGTATTGAAACCAATGGAAAGGAACCGTCTGCCTTATATATGAAAAAGGCTATAGATATAGCTCGCAAGAATAATGTCAAGGTCATCTTTATCCAGAAAGAATTCGATATGAAACAAGCGAAGACTTTTGCTTCGGAAATAGGGGCAAAGATCGTTGTGATAGATCCCTTGAATTATCATTGGGGAGAAGAGTTAATACATATAGCAGATGCTCTCGGAAAAGAATAAACTGATAGAAGTCGCGCACGTATCACTTAGATATGATCTTCAACCGATTCTTACAGATATAAATCTGGACATTAATCGGGGTGATTTCATGGTAATTACCGGTCCCAACGGGGGTGGTAAAACTTCTTTGTTGCGTATTATTCTGGGGCTATTGAATCCTACAAAAGGAACGGTACGTTTTTTTGATGATGGAAAAGCTGTACATAAACTGAATATGGGATATTTGCCTCAAAAGAATATGATAGACAGCCGTTTTCCTATTACGGTGTCGGAGGTGATATTGTCGGGGCTTATCAATGAAAAACCTTTTTTGCGAGATTTTTCCCGGGAACAGAAAGAGCAGTCTGAACATATTATGGAATTAATGGGTGTAAATGAACTTCGGGACAGGTCGATAGGACAACTCTCGGGCGGACAGTTACAACGTACTTTACTGGGACGTGCCATCATTTCCGGTCCCGGTGTCCTGGTGCTTGACGAGCCTTCTTCTTATGTAGATAAGAAATTTGAAAACCATATGTATAAACTTTTGGCTGACCTGTCACAGAAAACAACGATCCTGCTCGTTTCTCATGAATTATCCAAAGTAACTTCAATCGCAAATCGTACTGTTTATATAGATAAGACGTTACGGGAAGAATTTGATATTTAAGAAATAATCGTTACCGGTAATTCTTATTTATGCTTGTCATTCATTTTTATGCTTTTATGAAAAACACAATTCTGATTATTGTTTTATTATTTAGCATTTATCCTTCTTTTTCTCAAGTCAATGACTCTATCTCTACGGTGTCGGGACATTCCATTCAAGTCGCCCCGATAGGGATACGGTATAATTATGAGCAGGCGTTTGGACAAAAGTTTTCTTTGAATTATACAGCGAGTCTCGAATATAGTGTTTTCCCTGTTTTTGTTTTTGATCTTTGGCATGCTAATATTTGTTTTGATTTTGAATATTCATTAAATCCAGTATTACAGATAGAACCGCGCTATTATTTTAATTTGAATAAACGTGCTGCAAAAGGGAAAAATACCTACCTGAATTCGGGCGGTTTTCTTGCATTGTCATGTACTTTCTTTTTACTTCCTTTATCTTATAATACCGATAAGCCTTTATCCGGTTTTTTTATTACGCCCTATTGGGGCGTGAAGCGGGTATGGTATAAACATTTTTTATTCGAGTTCGGGGCAGGATTGAATTTTTTTAAATTCTTTTCTTGGAAACAAGTTGGTATTTTTCCTTATTTGAACTATAAATTAGGATATCAGTTTTAGGCAGATTTTTATTCTTTCGCAAGCATCGGCTGCTCATACAGGCCGGTAAACTCCTCCCGGGAAAGTGCGTATCAGATTTTTGAATTCCAGTTCTATGAGATTCGACAATACTTGCGATGCAGTCATCTCGAGCATGACGGTCAGTTGATTTATTTGTGCTTCCCCTTGTTGCCGTAGTACGTTTAGGATAAGGTTCTCCTCGTCGTTCAGTTCTTGGAATAATGACGGCTGTATCGTTTCTTTTGCCGGTAAGCTCCAACGCATGGATTCAATGAGATCACGGGCGGAGGTAATAAGTGCTGCTTTGTTTTGGTGGATGAGCCGGTTACATCCTTGAGACCAGGTATCGCCCGTCCTTCCGGGTAAAGCAAAAACATCCCTGTGATAGCTTTCGGCAATTCCTGCTGTAATAAGAGCTCCTCCTTTTTCTCCCGATTCTATAACGACGACGGCATCACACATTCCGGCAACAATCCGGTTGCGGGCGACAAAGTTCCCTTTATTAATAGATTGTGTGGAAGGATATTCTGTAATCAGACCTCCCTGATGCAGCATTTCTATCGCTGTATGCCGGTGGTTGGAAGGGTACACCTGGTTCAATCCGTGAGCCAATACACCTACGGTTTGCAGATTGTTTTTCAGGGCGGCTCTGTGTGCGCAGATATCTATACCATAAGCCAGGCCGCTAATGATGAGTAAATCGGGATAACAATAGGACAGGTCCTTGATTAATTCCTCGCAGAATCCCTTTCCGTAGGCTGTAGCATGTCTGGTCCCTACAATACTCAGAATTTTTTTTGCATTTATATTGCCGTTTCCGAAGTAATAAAGCAGAAGCGGGGCGTCGGTGCAATCCAACAGGCGTGCCGGATAATTATCTTGCGTGAAGAATAACGCGGAGACATGTTTCTTTTCCAAGAAAGCCAATTCGTTTTTAGCTATACGTAATGCTTCTTTACGATTTTCTCCGGAAATTATTTTTCCGTTCCATCCGGTAATTTCTTTTATTTCTTTATCCGGTAATGTGAAGAATGATTCCAGATTTCCGGTTGTTTCCATCCATTGGCGTGCGAGCAGAATATTCATTCCTTTGACGCGGGAAAATGCTATTTGGTAACAGAGATTATCGGAGTCCTGTTTCATTGTGAAGGAAAATATAATTTACAGGTATTTTTCGAATATAGGGAGGAATTCTTCTCCTCTGGTTATACGTCCATTGCTTGTACAAACCGTTTCTACGACAGCTCTGACACAAAGCTGGCCGTTTTCTGTCTTGTAAATATCCTGATAAAATATATATTTTACACCTTCTCGTTTCATGTACAGTTTACTGGAAAATATATCCTGGCTTTTCAGTGGCGTTTTATAATTGATTTCGATACGGCTTACAACGGGGTCTATTCCTTTTTCATGCATTTCGGTAAAAGAGGCTCCGGTAGAAAGCAGGAACTCATGGCGCGTATGTTCCAGATAATGCTGGTAGTTGGCGTTGTTTACGATTCCCTGCATATCACACTCATAATCCCTGACTTTCATTTCCAATTCGAAAATATATTCCGGCATCTTCATTTAGTTTTATTCATTTATTGTTCGGCAAAAATAAAATAAAAAATGGGAGTATGAGCAGAATCGCGGGAGAAAGCTGTAAATAGTTACTTAAATGATTTGGAGGGGGCTCGATTGTAACAGTCCGGCATAAACTGTTCCGGGGTTAAACGATGCAGGAGTTTTTTATTGTCGAGGCGTTCTTTTCCTTATTGTCGAAAGAAGTTATTGGAAAGGTTTGTAATAAATTTTTAACCACGGCAATAGGATAAATAAATATTCCTATAAATTTCGGTTAGGCGCAATGTCGTTTCTGTCTGCTATGAGTTGCCGTTTATATTCTATTCTGTTATCTTTGAAAAATGTAATAAATATAATTGGGAATGATAAAGAGGAATATTATATTTTTGTTTTATTTCTTTTCCGTGTTAGAGTCTTTCGCTTGTACATCGGCTGTAATTTCAGGAAGAGTAACGGAAAACGGACGTCCATTGTTGTGGAAACACAGGGATACATCTGCGGAACAAAATGTCGTGGTACGGTTTTCAGCCAGTGAAAATTCTTATGCTTTTGTGGGGCTTGTGGACAGCCGCGACACAAAAGATACTGCCGTATGGGCAGGTTATAACAGTGAGGGTTTTGCTGTGATGAATACCGCTTCGTATAATCTTAAAAACGATACTTTTGCTATTGTCGACAAAGAAGGCGTGTTGATGAAAGAAGCCCTCGGTAAATGCCGAACGGTAAAGGATTTTTCTTTGTTTCTCGAAAACTATCCGTCGGTAAGGGGGGTCGAGGCGAATTTCGGGGTTATAGATGCCCATGGCGGGGCAGCTTATTTCGAAGTAAGCAATAGTGAGATATTCCGGTTCGATGTAAAAGATTCACCGGAGGGTTATCTGATTCGTTCCAATTATTCGATGGCAGGCCGTAAAGATGAAGGACTGGGATATATAAGATATGAGAACGCACAGTACCTTTTATCTCCTGTAGCAGTTAAAAAGGGATTGACTCCGGAATATATCACAGGGCATGTTTCCCGTTCGTTCTATCATTCCTTGCTCGGTAAAGATATGTCCCGGACGGGGGATAATTGGGTGGTAGACCAGGATTTTATCCCGCGTCGATCGAGTTCTGCTTCGGTAGTTGTCGAAGGTGTGAATGAGGGTGAAAATTTACAAATGGTAACGATGTGGACACTATTAGGTTATCCTCCCTGTTCGGTCGTTATGCCTGTCTGGCTTTCTGCTCCCGAAGGTGTACCTTTTTTGCTTTCACGGGATAGTACTGGTGTGTCGTCATTTTGTAACAGAGTTGTCGGTTTGAAACATCAGGTTTTTCCTTTAAAACGAGGGAACGGAAAATATTATATAAACATGGAGTTATTGTTCGGTCACCGCTCCCTGGGGATTGTTCCGCAACTTATTTCTTTGGAAGAATATGTTTACAGGGAAAGCCGGATATTCATGCGTGAAGCAGAAAAGAATGGCGGTTTTTCCGGACTTAATGTATCGTTCTTTATGGACCGTATTTCTCAAAAGATTTTGGCTGCGTACGACAGGCTTGAAATCTCTGTTGAATAGAAAACTTATTCTGTAGATTGTACTTTTAGAGTGGAGTTATATAAGTCTGTTTAAACCGGAGCGGGGAAAGATCTTTTGTTTTAAAAAGGAGCCCTCATAGCGTTGCCGTTATGAGGGATGTATATTTTTAATAAGACTGATATCAATCCAGAAGAGGGGCTATCCTGTCGATCAGTTCGTTTCCTAATTCGGTTTTTATCCGTATATGCTCGCTTACCATACAAACGAAAGGATCTTTCTCAAATGCGCCGCGAACCTGCTCGAAGTCATATTCACGTTGTTTGCTGTTACCGTCTGCTCCGAAACCTGTCTTGCTTACCAGTGAATATTCTTTGTGTGCGTCTTCATAAAGCATTTTATCCAGGGTAACTACAGCGTCTTTCCATTGGCGAACGATGTCTGTAATATCTTTTGCCGTGATTTCTTCAACAGATATTCCATACCATCGGGGTATCAGGTCGCAGACCCATGTCCATTCCATATCGTAATAGTCCTTATGCCAGCGGGAAAAAGATTCTTCAATAAGCGACAGGTCATTTACAAGGCCGTCTTCTATAGATTCTGCTAATTGTGAAACCAGTTGTTTCGGAGTGATAAGACCTGAGAGATCAACCCATTCTCCCAGCCCGTAAGGATGTGTGGGCTGCAGTCTTAGCCGTATTTCTTCGTTATTGCTGAAGCGGATGTTTTCAAGACGTTTAATGATAGAGTTCCCCATGAATTTATTGATAGCGAGCGTATAAAACTGTATGCCTTTGACCAATGATGAATTGCGTATGATCGTACTCTGGTAACTGTAGCTTTCTGAAGTTTCTCCTGAGGTATTCTGTAACTCTCTTAACGTATCTATCCCGTTCAACATTTTTTGTATGGTAAATGGGCTGAGCAGATTAAAATTGATATTATCCAGTTTTTCGGGATCTTTTCGTTTGTCTCGTTTCGGCCATTTTTGAGCGTCTCTTATCGTACCTACACTTCTTAAATTCACGCCGGGTACCAGAAATGACTTGTTTCTTTTTTCGATGAGATAGGAGAACGGTAGATTAGAGGTATCGGGATGGGTTACATGCCGTCCCATAACAAGAGAAAAAGCTCCTATTCTTGCCGGCCAGAGAATATAAGAGTCGCTGGTGGTTTTTGATCCTCGTTCGGCGATACCTTGATGTATAGGCCCGAGTTTATACATGTGGTTGCTTTGGTTAGAGCCGCTTCCGGCATTCAGGAAAGAGAACATCCCGGCGATGAGCAAACTGGATTTATGCATAGATACGGTGTAGGGGCCTGCGAATATCGCGCATGCTTCACCGTTTTCTCCCTGGCAATTACTAAAGAATAGGGAGTCGTGCGCCGAAAACAGATGGCTCAGGTTGCATGCCTGACCTATAAAGCACCGTGACAGGACTACACCGTCGCTTACATGGGCGCCGGAGCTGATAATGAAATTTTCGGCCATTACATTGTGTCCGATATGTACCGGTGCATGTTCGTTACTGTTAATACTTCCGTTTTCTAACCGGGAAGCACCGTCAATGTAGCAATTATCGCCGATAAACATATTTTTAATAGTTCCGGTATTCAGAATAAATACTCCTTTTCCTATTTTTCCGGTAGCTGATTTTATATTTTCGGTATATTGGTTTATGTGGAATCTCAGCTTATTTATAAGTTCGGGACGGTGGCGGTACATAGCTATTATGTAAGCTGTATGAGCCGAAAGTTTATTGTATATTGGGACTTCCCGCCCGCCTGTCTCGTTCAGCACGGAAACTTCGGTCCCGTTTCCGAAAGAGCTTATTCCCTCGACAAGTATATTGTTCACGTTCTGGATAAAACATTCGTCTCCGATGTCGTAATTGGCGATGTAGTTGGGGATATTTTCTATCAGTACATTATCGCCGAGTGTACAGTTATGTAATGTGACATGGCGCAGGCCCGCCTGCTTTTTCAGACCACCGGGCAAGGTGAAATTTTTATCAAAACGGCCTAAGCGTATTTTCCCCGAGAAACGGGTGTGGAAGATGTTTCCGGCCGTGAAGCCGTCCGATACGGTGATGTTGTTCCAGTCGTCGGCCAGGCACGATTGGTTTTGCAATTGTTTTATTTCTCCTGAAGTGAGTTTACGATCCATAATATATATATCAATTAATCAATGTCGTTTTTTTTATTCTTCGTCCGTTTCATATTTTTGGAACAGGAAATCGTTATACGGGAACCTGGTTGTATGTATTTCTTTTACACGTTGGTATAACATTTCTTTCAGTTCTTCAATGTTTGTTTTCTCATGTGCCGAAATGAAAATACAATTGTCGTGCATTTTTGCCATCCAGGTCTCTTTCAATTCTTCCAGTGAAATATTCTCACGAGTACGCGGGGTAAGGTCGTCCGGAGCTTTCTCTATGTAGGTGAATGCATCTATTTTATTAAAAACGATGATCATCGGCTTATCAGCCGAATTGCATACTTCTTGTAAAGTCCGGTTTACCACTTCGATTTGTTCTTCGAAAGCAGGGTGCGAGATGTCGACGATATGTAATAAAAGGTCTGCATCACGTACTTCATCCAGAGTGGATTTGAACGATTCGACCAGATGTGTGGGCAATTTACGGATAAATCCGACCGTATCGGTAAGGAGAAATGGAAGATTGTCGATGATAACTTTACGCACAGTCGTATCAAGAGTCGCGAATAATTTGTTTTCGGCAAATACTTCCGATTTGCTCATCAAATTCATTAATGTGGATTTTCCTACATTCGTATAACCGACAAGAGCGACGCGTACCATTTTTCCCCGGTTTTTTCTCTGCATGGATTTTTGCCGGTCGATGTGTTGCAGTTCTTCTTTTAGCCTGGATATTTTATCAAGGATAATGCGTCGGTCCGTTTCTATCTGGGTTTCACCGGGGCCACGCATACCTATACCTCCCCTTTGACGTTCCAGGTGGGTCCATAGCCGTGTAAGTCTGGGGAGCAGATATTGATACTGGGCCAGTTCCACCTGAGTTTTTGCATTGGCTGTTTGTGCCCTTGCGGCAAAAATATCCAGAATAAGACTGGTACGGTCGAGTATCTTGACTTGCAGTTCCCGCTCTATATTTTGTACTTGCTTGGAAGACAAATCATCGTCGAAAATCACCATGCCTATTTCATTCTCTGCTATATATTCTTTAATCTCCTGTAATTTTCCTGTTCCTACGAAAGTTCTTGAATTCGGGGTATCCAGACGTTGCAGGAATTTTTTTACCGGTTGCGCTCCTGCCGTTTCGGCGAGGAAGGCAAGTTCGTCCAGATATTCATTGGCTTTAGCCTCATTTTGAGCAGGAGTAATAAGTCCCACCAGTACGGTTTTTTCTGTTTCCTGTTTTGTCAGGATAAATTCTTTCATGCAATTGGTTTATTGTAAATTTAACAGTTGCAAATATAATGGATTTGGATGGCATTTGGTTCTTATTTAAGTGATATTGAGAATTTGTACTCCTATCTCGTGAAAATGAAAAGTATGTTTTTGATTAGATACAATTTTTTATAAAGATTTTTTATAAAAATATGGTTTTGCCGGAACTGGTATGTGTGCTACAGTTTAGAGTATTCTAAGGAGATATAAGAGCTTTATATTATATTTGCATGGATGATAAACGGAAAAGGATATGAAACCTAAACGCATTATACTTATTCGTCACGGAGAAAGCGAAGCGAACGTAGACCGTTATTTGTTCGGCAGCATTCCCGATTACAGGATAGAGCTTACCGAAAAAGGTTTGGAGCATGCCTGGCATGCGGGGATAAGATTAAAAGAATTGGTAAGGGATGAAACTTTATATTTTTATGTTTCTCCTTTCTGGCGAACGCGTTCTACTTTTGAACAGTTAGTTTCGAGCTTTCCGCGACGGCAATACCGGTATAGCGAAGAACCCCGTTTAAGGGAACAGGAGTGGGGGTATCTGAGGTGCAACGAAGATTTTGACAAGATATGCAGGGAACGTCGGGAATACGGAATTTTTTATTATCGTATTCCCGGTGGTGAAGCCGCTACAGATGTCTACGATCGCATTAATGATTTGCTGGGGTCGCTGCACAGGGATTTTTCCCGGGATGATTACCCGGGAAATTGTGTGCTGGTTACTCATGGGCTGGTTATACGGTTATTCCTTATGAGATGGTATCATTTAACTGTCGAAGAATTTGAAGCTATGGATTCTCCCGGGAATTGCGAGCTCGTAGTCATGGAGAACGACGGTGCCGGCCGTTATATGCTGAAAACACCTTTGTCTACCCACGATACCGATCCTGCCCATAGCAGACCGATACGTTTATAATAATTCTATAAGTTAGTTTTCGTTTATTTTTATCTCATGTTAAATTTCATTTCCCTAATTTTGCGTAGCTGTTTCAATTTAAAAAAATAAAATGGAAGTCTCACATAAAATTAATAAAGTCCAGATACGGAATCTGCAGTTGGAAGACTATACGCAGTTGTCGCAATCCTTTACCCGGGTGTATTCAGACGGATCGGATGTATTCTGGACAAGAGAACAAATAGGAAAGCTGATAGATATTTTTCCAGAAGGGCAGATTGTTGCCGTAGTAGACGAGATGATCGTGGGTTGTGCTCTTTCCATAATAGTAGATTATGATATGGTTAAGAACGATCATACTTATGCGAAAGTGACGGGTGATGAAACCTTTTGTACGCATAATCCGAACGGCAATATATTATATGGCATAGAAGTGTTTGTCCACCCCGATTACCGAGGATTGCGGCTGGCACGCCGTATGTACGATTACCGTAAGGAACTTTGCGAAACCTTGAATCTGAAAGCTATCATGTTCGGAGGGCGTATTCCTAATTATTATAAGTATGCAGCAGACATGCGGCCTAAGGAATATATTCAGAGGGTCAAGCTGAAAGAAATATACGATCCGGTACTGACGTTCCAGTTATCTAATGATTTCCATGTGCGCAAGGTAATGACCAATTATTTGCCTAATGACGAAGAATCCAGGCATTATGCTACTTTATTACAATGGGACAATATATATTATACTCCTCCTACAACCGATTTTGTTGCCGCTAAAACGACGGTTCGCGTAGGATTGGTACAGTGGCAGATGCGCTCTTATAATACGATAGACGATGTTTTCGAGCAGGTCGAATTTTTTGTGGATGCTGTATCGGACTATAAAAGCGACTTTATTCTTTTTCCCGAATATTTTAATGCTCCTATGATGGCGAAATATAATCATCTGGGAGAATCGCAGGCAATACGCGAGCTGGCTAAATATACCGAGGAGATACGTGACCGGTTTATCAATCTGGCTATCAGTTATAATATAAATATTATTACGGGAAGTATGCCTCTGGTACGCGATGGCAGCCTCTATAACGTCGGTTTTCTTTGTCGTCGCGACGGTAGTGTGGAAACGTATGAGAAAGTGCATATAACGCCTGACGAGGCAAAGAGCTGGGGGCTTTCGGGCGGTAATATGGTACAGACATTCGAAACGGATTGTGCCAGAATAGGAGTACTTATCTGTTATGATGTGGAATTTCCCGAATTGTCGCGTATTATGGCCGATCAGGGTATGCAGATATTGTTTGTTCCTTTTATGACGGATACACAGAACGGATATTCCCGCGTACGGGTATGTGCACAAGCCAGAGCGATAGAGAATGAGTGCTTTGTCGTGATAGCGGGTAGCGTAGGCAATCTTCCCCGTGTACATAATATGGATATACAATATGCGCAGTCTGCTGTATTTACTCCTTGTGATTTTGCTTTTCCGACGGACGGGAAGAGGGCGGAGGCTACTCCTAATACAGAAATGATTCTGGTATCGGATGTAGATCTCGATCTGTTGAATGAATTACACACGTATGGAAGTGTACGTAATTTAAAAGATCGCAGGCATGATCTTTATGAGCTAAAAACTAAAAGGAGATAGTTATAATAATGATTTTTTGTATATATTTGTAAAATCTGACGACGTCAGGTCCTATGACAGATTTGTGAATGTTACAAAGCTTTAAGACACTTAAATTGAAAGTCGTATTGGGGTATATGTCCCTGATAGCTATTTTGTTGGTAACTTTCTTTTTTTTACATAAGGAGTTGTCGGCATTTTCTGGCTATGACCGTTTTGAGGCAGAGCAGAGGCAGCGGCGTGAGTCTGTGAACCGCTTTTTTGTAGATTTGTATAGGACCGAAGTTCTTGCTCAGGTATTGAATCAGGGCCGTACCTCGGATTTTAATGCTTACCGTATCGCCCTTTCGGATGCATTAGCTTCAGCCGATTCTTTGTGCTTGTTGATGGCCGATTCGCTTCAAATATCCCGTATAGATAGTATTCGTGTTTTGTTGAAGATACGGGATCGCAGTTTAGAAAATCTGGTCTGGGCCGCATCGGCGGAGAAGAAAAGCGGTATCAGGAATATCCAGAAATTACGGCTGAAACAAGATTCTCTTCTTGATGTGCAGGAAAAACATGACAAGATCATCGCCGAGCAGGATTCTATTATTAAAAAAAGTCGAAATAAGGGCTTTTTCAAACGGTTTGTGGAAGTGTTTTCTCCGGACAAGAAGACGGCCCGTCGTATCGACAGTTTGCAGAATGTTCGTCATAAGACTGGCGAGTATATGGATTCGATAGCCGTGAACCTGAAAGAGTCCGGTTCCCGGTATGAGGAAGACATGGGAGGAATGCAGGCCCGAACTTGGTTGAATTTACGAAAAGTGTTACAAGAGAATCAGTCACTGACCGTGAGAATCAGTGGCCTTATACACGAGTTTGAACAAAAAGAGCGGGCAGAATATGACGAACGGGTTATGCAATATGGGGATGTCCGTATGAATGCCCTTCATATGATAACGATGATTGCTATTATTGCGATATTGCTGGCGCTTGTGTTCGGAGCTATGATTTGGCGTGATATCACGAGAGGGAACCGTTACCGAAAAGAACTTGAAATAGCCAGAAAGAAAGCGGAAGAATTGTTGTCGGCCAGAGAGAACCTCATGCTTACCATTACTCATGACTTTAAAGCTCCTTTAAGTTCAATAATTGGATATACGGAGCTTTTATCCCGTTTGACAAAAGGGGATCGGCAGAAGTATTATCTGAGTAATATGAAACATTCTTCGGAACATTTGTTGAGGCTGGTAACGAATTTATTGGATTTTCACCGGTTGGATTCACATAAGATAGAGGCCAATAATATTCCGTTTAATCCTAAATTGCTGTTTGACGAAATCGTAACAGCATTTGAACCAGTCGTTGCACAAAAAGGATTGAAATTAATTTACAAATCCGATCCACGGTTACAGGGACATTTTGAAGGAGATCCTTTACGCCTCAAACAAATTGCCGATAATCTTCTCTCCAATGCAATTAAGTTTACGCGTAGAGGCAGTATTACATTACATTTGTTTGAAGAAAATGGATCGCTGTGTTTTTCGGTGAGCGATACGGGAAAAGGAATTGCAAAAAGCGATTTGGAAAAGATATTTCAGGAATTTACGCGTTTGCCCGGAGCTCAGGGTGAAGAAGGCTTCGGCCTGGGACTTACAATTACCCGCCAGCTGGTGAATTTACTAAGTGGAGAGATAATCGTGGGAAGCGAAGAGGGCGTCGGAAGTAATTTTACGGTTCGTTTGCCTTTAGTACCGGTAGAGACAACAAGCTTGAAAAAATCGGGAAAGACTTTAATGCTGGAGAATGTTCGCATCCTTTGTATAGATGATGATAAATTGCAATTGGAGATGGTAAAAGCTATGTTGGAACAAGAAGGGGGAAACGTTACGATCTGTAATAAAGTTGACGATTTATTATTATCATTAGAAAGAGGAGTATTCGATCTGATAATGACTGATCTGCAAATGCCTGAAATAAACGGTTTTGACCTGTTGTCGAAATTACGTAAATCTGGTTTACCGACTGGTGACACCATTCCTGTAATAGCCGTTACTGCAAGGAGTGATGCGAATGAACGGCATTTGCAAGAACGGGGATTTGCCGGTTGTCTTCATAAGCCTTTTTCTACAAAGGAGCTGATAGGAGCCGTTTTATCGGCTCTTGACAAATCGATGATAGACCGCGGAATCGAAGAGGACTTTGAACAGCGAAGCGACTGGCAGGGAGAATATGATTTTGACTCTCTCACTGCTTTTGCTGGTGACGATCGAACGGCCTGTGCCGAGATATTAGCTACATTTTTAGCCGAAACATCCGGAAATATAGAAAAAATGGAGCAAGCTTTTGAAGCTCATGATATGCGGGCTATAGCTGGAATGGCGCATAAGTTATTACCGCTTTTTACAATGATTAAAGCTTTAAGGGCTATTCCGGCTTTGAGCTGGCTGGAGCAGAGAAGAGACAAGGAGTATATTGAAGAGGTGTCCGGTAAAGTATCTATTGTGATCACTGAAGCCCGGCGGATAGTGGAAGAACTTCAAAAAAATAAGGAGATAAAGGAATGAATAAGATATTGATCGTAGAAGATGATATTACATATGCGAAGATGCTTAAAACCTGGCTTTCGCGTAAAGGATTTGATGTCGTTTCTGTCAGTGAGGTCGGGAAAGCGGAAAAATATCTGGCGGAAAATAAAGTATCGCTTATTCTTTCGGATCTACGATTACCCGACAGGGATGGCATCGAATTATTGGTCTGGATACGTGAAAATGATTTGGATATTCCGTTAATCGTTATGACGGGTTATGCCGGTATTCAGTCGGCAGTACAGGCGATGAAGTTGGGTGCCGTGGATTATGTAGAAAAACCGATGAACCCGGATGCGTTATTAAAAAAGATAGAAGATGCTCTGAACCCGGTTGCAAATGATAAGAATGCACCCCGGGAAAAAAGAAAAGAAAAGAACAGCCGTAAACAAGCATTGACTTCAGCGAATTATTTAGAAGGAGAAAGTGAAGCGGCAAAACAATTATATAATTATGTCCGTTTGGTTGCTCCTACTTCGATGTCGGTGCTTATAAACGGTGCTAGCGGAACCGGGAAAGAATATGTTGCCCGACAAATTCATTATTTGAGTAAGCGTTCTGATAAACCTTTTGTCGCTATAGATTGCGGTGCGATCCCGCGTGATCTTGCCGCATCGGAATTCTTCGGTCATAAAAAAGGTTCGTTTACGGGAGCCCTTTCCGATAAAATCGGGGCGTTTGAAGCAGCGGACGGAGGCACTATTTTTTTGGATGAAGTGGGTAATCTGAATTATGATACACAGATACAGCTACTTCGGGTTCTGCAGGAAAGAAAAATAAGGCCGGTGGGTTCCAATACAGAAATACCTGTTGATGTAAGGTTGATAAGCGCGACTAATGAAAATTTGCAGGATGCGATGGAAAAAGGTAACTTCAGAGATGACCTTTATCATCGGATCAATGAATTTACTATTCGTATGCCGCAGCTTTGTGAAAGAAAAGAAGATATATTACTGTTCGCTGATTTTTTTCTGGACAGGGCGAATAAAGAATTAGGTAAAGATGTTTCCGGATTTGAAGATAAGGCTTTGCAAAAAATTCGTACATATAGTTGGCCCGGTAATCTGAGACAAATGAAAAATGTGATTAAAAGAGCAACTTTGTTAACTAGCGGACGCTATATCACATCCGATGAATTAGATATCGATATTGTGCAGGAATCTGATGTACCGGATATTATGCCGTTGAGAAACGTGGCGACAGAACGTGAACGTATAATAGAAGCGTTACAACGTACGGGCAACAATAAAAGTAAAGCTGCCGAGCTTTTGCAGATTGACAGGAAGACATTGTACAATAAACTTAAATTGTACCATATTGAAGAATGACTTTATGTTATAGTGTGGAATTTTTCCACACTATTTTTTTTAATTCCCCATTATTCTACAAAATTCCCCATTCCATAGTTTAATAGTTATTTTTTAAGTGCTTTATTTATAGTGCTTTATTTAAATGTGTTTATTCTGGCATCACTTTTGGTCTTATATTATCAGAAGTGAAGTTGAACAGTCTTAAAAAAACGATTATGAAAAAGTTAGCATTATCAGTAGCTGTGTTTATGATGGCATTAG
Source organism: Barnesiella propionica (assembly GCF_025567045.1). Classification (NCBI taxonomy): domain Bacteria; kingdom Pseudomonadati; phylum Bacteroidota; class Bacteroidia; order Bacteroidales; family Barnesiellaceae; genus Barnesiella; species Barnesiella propionica. The sequence goes on from NZ_JAOQJK010000004.1 coordinate 230,416, forward strand.
GCGGAGTGATGAATTTATCAGCTCAGGAACCGACCAGTTCAGAGCCTACCAAAGAAGAAAAGAAAGATAGCGTTCCGAGTCAGGAGCCGAAGAAAGATACATCCGTTTCATTTGCCCTGATGGATGAGCCTGTTTCTTCCGAACCGAAAGAAGAAAAGAAAGATAGCGTTCCGAGTCAGGAGCCGAAAAAAGATGCATCCGTTTCTTTTGCCCTGATGGATGAGCCTGCTTCCTCAGAACCGAAAGAAGAAAAGAAAGATAGCGTTCCGAGCCAGGAGCCGAAGAAAGATGCATTCGTTTCGTTTGCTCTGATGGATGAGCCAACCTCTACCGAACCGAAAGAAGAAAAGAAAGATAGCATTCCGAGCCAGGAGCCGAAAAAAGATGCATCCGTTTCATTTGCCCTGATGGATGAGCCTGCTTCCTCAGAACCTAAAGAAGAAAAAACGGATACGGTTCCACCCACTCAGAAATCAGATAAAGCCGTTTCTGAATATGGAATAGCATAAAAAATAACTTGACAATCAATTTCGTGAGAAATAAATTCTATATTCTTGTTTTGCAACACCTTGCTTCTCAACCTTCTATCACCCACTATCTATTCCCAATTAGTTGAGAAGCGGAGGCTATCTACAGAAAGCCTCTTAATAAGTGATTTTGAGAATCTCTGGCGATTGGTTCGTCGGAGATTTTTTTATGCAGCCTTTAAAAAGTGAATTATTTATTTGTGAATTAAATAATAATGAATATATTTGTGATATTAAAATGATATCAAAATAAATATTATGAAAGAACAAGAATTTGAATTTAAAGGATTTGTTGCCAATGGCTTCTTTATGCTGTTTTTTAATTTATTGTTTACTGCAGCGGGTATTGCTTCGTTCTCTTACTATGGTAGGTTCGGGGATTGGTGTATAATAATAGGGATAGTTATACTTATTGCAACTATTTTTATATGGAGAGGCATTATGAAACTGGAACCTAATGAGGCGCGTGCCATGGTTTTTTTTGGTAGTTATAAAGGTACGTTCCGGAAAACCGGGTTCTTTTGGGTTAATCCGTTTTTAGAGAAAAAGAAATTGTCATTTCGAGCCCGTAATTTAAATGTAGAACCTATAAAGGTGAATGATAAGGTGGGAAATCCTATTCTTATAGGTCTTGTACTCGTTTGGAGATTGAAAGATTCGTATAAGGCTTTGTTCGAGATTGATTCTCAAACCATGGTGGAAGTTTCGGCTGGAGTAGTTACATCTAATGATATTAATAGTCTGATTAGTCATGCAAACCGGGTGAATGTGAACCGGATGGGAGCTTTTGAAAATTTTGTACGTGTACAAAGTGATGCGGCACTACGTCAGGTAGCCAGCCTTTATGCGTATGATAATAGCGGCATGGAAGAGGATGAACTGACTTTGCGCTCGGGGGGAGATGAGGTAAATGAGCAGTTGGTACAGAAACTGAATGAACGATTGGCTATGGCCGGCATGGAGGTAGTAGAAGCCCGAATAAACTATCTGGCCTATGCTCCCGAAATTGCGGCTGTTATGTTACGCCGTCAACAAGCCAGTGCCATTATAATGGCGCGCGAAAAGATTGTAGAAGGAGCTGTGTCTATGGTTAAAATGGCTTTGGATAAGATAGAAAAAGAGAATATGGTCGAGCTGGACGAAGAAAAAAAAGCAGCTATGGTGAGTAATTTACTTGTTGTATTATGTGCCGATGAAGCTGCTCAGCCCGTTCTGAATACCGGTACGTTGAACCATTGATATTGTATATGATTATATGTCGAAAAAAGAACCGAGCCGAAATTTTGTATTGCGTATTGATGCCGATATGATGGATGCTATTGAGAAGTGGGCGGCTGATGAATTTCGTTCGACCAATGGACAATTGCAGTGGATTATTTCAGAGGCTTTACGGAAAAGCGGAAGACTTAAAAAAATACGAATAAAGAAAAATGAGGAATAGATATGTATGTTTTAAATGTTTTTTTACGTATGAAAAAATAGAAATTTTCTACTCCGCGTTATACCGGAATGGAATAAGTTTTTTATCTGAATTAAAATAGTTTAAATCATTATGTTTCATGACTTTTGAAAAACATATAAGCCCGAAAATTTTTATTTTTTGGCTTATATGTTTAAAGTCTTTTTATAACGGCTTTGGCTTTATAAGCCCGGTTTATTTCCTGATGAAAATTTATCAACTCTTCATATTCCGACGGTTCAAATTTACCGGAGGAACGAATGAAGTCGTAAATAGCCGTGATTATATTTTTCTCATTTTTATATCGGGTTTTGAATGTTCCGAATCTTGACCGGATATTTAGTTCTTTCGGAAGGGATTCGACCATATATCCTTGGGGAATTGTGATATGGATGGTATCTGTATCGTGGTAGCCGTATTTAATGACTATAGGATTGATACGTTCTTTCTTCGGTAATTGAGTGATGCCGTTTCTGAAAATGTTTAAGGGAATAAATATTCGTTGGTTATTCTGATTTAGCGGAGGAGTATGTGATATGTTATAGAAAAGAATGGCATAGGGTTTTTCCTCTTTATATTCAGAAAAATGTATGTTGCTTATGGACGGGTTTGACAAATCTATGCAGGAGCGTATTGCTTCTATTTGTTTTTTACCATCCAGTGCCTGGAAATACATATAAGGTTCATATTGTTTTAATGAATTGTATTCATTTATGTATCCCGATATTGTACCTTTTTCATCTATTTGCAGATTTGCCGATATTGCCGATAGATTTTCTTTGTCGTCGTAATCGGGTATTTTGGTAAAGATGCCTCCTTCCGGTGTGATAACTATTACATTATGTCCGGCCATGTGGCGGGGAATGTAGCCCAAAGGAACTTTAGGATTAGTACATTCTATCCATAAGGTATCGTTTTCCAAAGGAACCGTTAATATCTCATGGTCGGTTTGTCCTGCACTGGCAAAATCTTCGAAAAGAGATTCCGATTTACTGTTAATAATTGTATTGTATGCAGGAATTCCTGTTTCCTGTAACATTGCCATCATATAGTTTGACAAGGCTTTACAATCTCCGAATCCCGTGCTGAATACTTTAGATGCTTCCATCGGCTGTAATCCTCCTATTCCTATTTGAATGCTTACATACCGGGTATTATCACCCATATAATTATATAGGGCTTTTATTTTGTCTTTATCGGTCTTGCACTCTTTTGTAAGATCGGTGATTTTCTGTTTCAGTTTTTCCGGAAGCATATCCCTGCCTTTCTGTAGATCATACAGCCAGGAACCAAATGTTTTCCAATTATCGAGTCTGCCATACGTCCCTGCGTAAGTGATCTCGGTGTTGGTTACGTGTAACCAAGGGCGAAGCGTGGAAAAATCAGGGCTGAAGGGTTCTGCTTTGAATGCTTTTACAGAATCTGTTTTCCACAGTAGAGTAATAAGACCTTTATCGACAGATTTTATAGGCCCTTCCATTTTCCCGGATTTATAATTTATTTCAGTGGTTTCGGGGATTTGTATTTTGTAATACCCCGATTCCATACTTATGTTGTCTCCGGGTAAAGGAAAAAATGAAGGAAAACCCAGCAATCCTCCTTTGAATACAACTTCTTTTTCGTAGCACACCGTATAGGGATATATGCCTATCGGTGAATTGGAAAAAAAAGATGCGGCGTCAGATGCCAACCCGTCGAAGTATTCTGTCCTAAGCAAATCTTTTTTTGTTATTCGGGATATTTTTTTCCCGTTCTTGTCGTAAAAAGTTCCTGTAAATTTGTTCAACGCTCGGAACATATTTTCAAAATCTCCGAAAGAAGCATAAACAGCACCTTCTTTGTTCAATATGGTAATAATCTTTTTTTCTTTATAAATGCCGCTCGTTTTATTTTTATAAATGAATTCGGCTTCATATGTACGTATGACTGCGTCTGAGTTAGTTAACAGCTCTTTCGGTATATTTACGGATGTGTAATTTTCCTGGGCCGATAAATTTAAAAGGAAGAAAAAAGATAAAAGAGTTGTTATTATTCTATTCATGTTATTATAATTTTTGTAATACTATCTGTTCATTACATTTGCCAATAAGGGCCGAATAGAAATTCTGCAGATCGGGGTATTTATCCTGCAGGTAATAGGATTTGCGGCGATCCAGGTTATATTGTAAAGTGATGGTATTGCCGTCCGTTATAATAGAATAGTTACAGTGTATTGATTTGTCTGCGGTTATCATTGTTATTTTTTCAGGCAGTTCTGTTATTTTATATCCTTCGGGTATCGTTATAGTCGTGGTTATAATAGTCTTGATGTTATATGGGAATTCGACGGGATATTTACGGGTAGGGCTGTTAAAGGGGGATTCGCTCATGTAATTGAAAACAATAGGATTAATATAGATAAATTCATCCGTGGCAGAAAGTTGTTTGCTGAAAGTAAGCTCTTCTTTTTCTGTGTTATCTTTATCTCCTTTTCCTGATTCATATTCGCTTATTTCCAGATCATAATCTTTTTCAGCCAATGTTTTTATTTCTTCCTTATCGGAGGCTGAGGCTGCCCATTTTCTTTGACTGTACGCGGACTGTCCGTTGCATATGGTTGTCATTTTTCCAGATATCAGTCCGGTCTTGTCTATCGATGCTTGTATAGATATATACCGAATGTTTTTACACAGTTCTCTTAAATTTACCCAACGGCTGATCTTAGGTCCCATTAAACGAGCCTGTTCTACTAGAAGAGATTCATCCAAAAGATTGATGCCTCCATAGCGGGAACCTCCGTCCATGTATATAAATTCGTTATTTCCTTTGTCGACAGCTACAATAAATGTGTTTAGTTTTTCCATGGTAGGGGAAGTGAAGGGCAGTCGTCCCAGATTCCTGCGGCTTAGTACTACAGGATAAGCTTTTAATCCTGCGGCTTTAAGGGCACTTATCAGAATAAAATTGATTTGCGCGTTATTTCCTTTACCATTTTTTACGGCTTCTTTTATGTCGCTGGCCCATAAAGCATAATTTTCATTCCAGGATATTTTATTTTTTACCAGTTGCAATACCGCATCGGCGCGTTCGGTCGTGTCGGGTATAGAAGAAAGGAGAGCGGCTTCATCTTTGAAAGGACATCCTATCTTGAGCATATCTCCGAAATCGTCGAACTTCATCATGTTTTCTTCGATATCTTCCCAACTATTGGTAAATCGTTTATATGTACTTCCCGGCATCATTGTACCTTTTAATTCGAAAGACAGCCTGGGCCTGAAATCTTCTAAGCACCAGATATGGGATTCGGGTTTAAGTGCCTGAGCGGTATCGGTGACTATTTTATATATTTTGGTATCAGCTTTTATTTGAGCTATTTCATGTCCGGTGTTGATCATGAAATTCTGATAGCTCGGAATTATTTCGGCTTGGGGTAATTGCCAGCCATAAGCATTGACACTGAAATCGAAATATTCAGGGATCTCTACAGTGGCTTCACTGTGCCATACAGGAATACTTTTTTGTGTGTTTATATCGGAGATTAACCAGTAAAAGTCGGATCGGACAGAGTATTTGTATTCTATCACACTTCCTACTTTAACATCCGGGAATGTAAATTTCTTTTGTAAAAGATTTTTCGATACTTTTTCTACGAAAATATATTTTTTATCAAGTTTTGTCTTTTTAATAGATCCGTTTTCCCAATTATATACGGTTCCCTGAAGTTTTTCAATAATTTCTTTAAAATCATAGGAATAATCGAGATATGGTATAGAAATGTTTGCTTGCTCCAATCCTTCTTCTTTTAGTATCTTGATTTTCGTACTGTAATCTGTAACTTGTGCGAAACCTTTATGTGCAGAGAAATCAAATCTGACAAATTTTTCTTCAAATAATACTACAGCGGCAGCAGATGTATCGGCCTCGTAGGTATTCATCTTTACTTCGTGTTCTGTGATTTTTCCATATTTCAAAGATATTTCTTGTGCATATAAATTTATAGAAATAAGTGAAATAAGAATAGATAGAAAAAGAAATACTGTTTTTTTCATAGTTTATGTTTCAAATATTTTAACCCCTAATATTACAAAAGTAATTAAAAATATTATATAGAAAAATAAAAATATATGTTTTTTATAAATATGTAGTTGATTATCTTATAAACTAAATTTTTTTGAAGTTCGGTATCAGTGCAGGTTAATGTTGTTTTTTGCATTCCGTATAAAAGTAAAATATCAATAAATCCAGTATATTTGTAGTAAATTTAATTCAAATAAAAACACACAAAAAATGAAACCTTACGTATTAGGCATCGATATCGGCGGAACGAATTCGGTATTCGGTATTGTAGACGCCAGAGGGACTATTCTGGCAAGCGGATCTATAAAAACGCAAAAATATGCAGCTGTCGAAGATTATGTAAATGATCTTTGTAATGAGATATTGAAGCTTGTCAAGCAAGAAGATGTTGAGGATAAAATAGAAGGTGTGGGTGTGGGTGCTCCAAATGGTAACTATTTTAACGGAACAATAGAATATTCGCCTAATCTTCCTTGGAAAGGCATTATCCCGTTGGCCCAGATGCTTGAAAATAAATTAAAATTGCCTGTAACGATCACAAATGATGCCAATGCGGCTGCTATAGGTGAAATGACTTATGGTGCGGCACGGGGAATAAAAGATTTTATCATGATCACATTAGGTACCGGAGTGGGGAGCGGTATTGTTGTTAACGGACAATTAGTGTATGGGCACGACGGTTTTGCGGGGGAATTGGGACATGTAATCATGCGGCGGCAGAACGGACGCTTGTGCGGGTGCGGCCGTACCGGATGCTTGGAGGCATATACATCTGCAACCGGAGTTGCCAGAACTGCACGGGAATTTTTGGAAATCAGAACTGATGAGTCTTCTTTACGTTTGTTGCCTATTCAGGACATTACATCTAAAGATGTTTATGAAGCTGCTGTGTCGGGTGACAAGTTGGCTATCGAGATATTTAATTATACTGGGACGATGCTGGGAGAAGCTTTTGCCGATTTTGTGACTTTTTCCAGTCCTAAAGCCATTATTCTTTTCGGTGGGCTCGCCCGGGCCGGAGAGCTGATCATGCGTCCGATACGAGAAGCTATGGAAAAAAACATCCTTAATATATTTAAAGGTAAAACAGAACTGTTGTTCTCGGAACTGAAAGAGAGCGATGCTGCCGTATTAGGCGCCAGCGCGCTGGGATGGGAAGCTAAGTGATAGTTGTATATAATATTCTGATAGGCGGCATTTTTATATTTGCCGCTTACTTTTTAATTTTTGGGATATATGATGAAAAAACCGTCTTCTTTGTGGAACCCATGGCACGGTTGCCATAAGTTGAGTGAAGGCTGCCGGCATTGCTACGTTTACCGGATAGACGGAAAACACGGAAAGGACAGCTCGGTAGTTGCTAAAACCGATAATTATGATCTGCCTTTGCGCCGTAAAAAGAATGGTGAATATAAAATACCGGCGGGGAATACGGTTTTTACCTGCTTTAGTTCCGATTTTCTTGTGGAGGATGCAGACGGGTGGCGTAAAGATGCCTGGAAAATGATGGATATTCGTCGGGATGTGAATTTCTTTTTTATTACTAAGCGGATAGACCGGTTGATGGAATGTTTGCCTGATAACTGGGGTGACGGATATGAGCATGTAACAATTTGTTGTACGATGGAAAATCAGGACAGGGTGGACTATCGCATGCCTATATATATGGAAGTCCCTGTTTGTCATAAAATTATAATTTGCGAACCGTTATTAGGCAAAATAGATTTGTCCCCTTATCTCGGGACGTGGGTGGAACAAGTTGTAGCCGGAGGAGAATCGGGGAAGGATGCCCGGATATGTGATTATGACTGGGTGCTTGATCTCCGGCGGCAATGCATAGAGGCCGGTGTTTCTTTCTATTTCAAGCAAACCGGATCTTATTTGCGTAAAGACGGGAAAATATATAGGATTGCCCGTCAATTCCAACATTCGCAGGCACGTAAAGCTTTGATTAATTTTGAACCGGAGTGAGAATATTTATTTGAATCATTGTAATTATAGTGGCAGGTCGTGTTTAATAAATTAAGGTTATTCCGGAAGTAGCTATGGCTGCTTTTTTTGTTTAATATTTTTTGTATAAATATGTGTTTTAGAATAAAAACGTGAAATAAAATACTTATTTGTGTAAAAAAATATGCTTGTTGATAGAAAATTATTACTTTTGTACTCGTTTTATTTACGAATAAAAATAATTTTGGATACTTGACTGTGAAAAAGTATTGCCCTTGTAGTTCGAATAACATTAATTATTAATTATTATAAAAATGGGAAAAAAGTTTACACTTGTTTTAGGGCTTCTTATGATGGTTCTGGCAATTAATGCCCAGACATTATTAAGAGAAGATTTTGAATCGTGTACGGTCATGCCTCCTAACGGATGGACGGTAATAGATGACGTACAACCGGGAACTGTCAATCACTGGATATTGTATGAAGATGACAAGGCCGCTGTGGCAGGTGTCAAGAGTGCATATTGTGATGCCGGCAGCTTTACTTATGATGAACCGGCGAAAGAAGAATGGCTCATTACACCCGCTCTCGTGTTGGATGATAATACATACAAACTGGAATATAAATGGGTAGGGGCTTCTGCTGCTGCTATAGAAAAACAGGAATATGATTTTAAAATCAGAATTTCTGATAATGACGGGAAAACCTGGACGGATGTATGGTCTTTCCTGAACAAAGAACAGGTAGAAAAAAGCGGGGTGTTGTTTCCCTGGGCCGCTTGGGCAAAGAATACTTCTATTATTAATTTGAGCGCATGGAAGGGAAAGACTATCAAAATTGCTTTTGTACACTGTAAACTTGTTGCCGGTCTGGGTAAAGGAAATTGCGTGAAGCTGGATGATATCCTGGTTGAAAAATATACTCCGATAGAAAAGCCTGTTGCTGAAGGTTCCGGTTCATATATTTTTAATGGAGCCTATATGGGAGTGAAAAAATATTCCGAACCTCTTTCTATCCGTAATGTCGGGGTCGATACTTTAAAGATATTGTCGATTGAAGGACTGGAAGGAACGGATTTTTCTACTAATATAGTTCCCGGCGATGTAAAGTTGTCTCAAAAACAGGAATACCGTTATAATGCGATATATACACCTACTTTGACCGGATCGCGCAATGCTACGATGACAATCAAGACTAACGGAGGAGATATTAACGTAGCTTTGCAGGGAACTAAGCTGGTCTTGCCTGCAAATTACACCTTGGAAAGTTTTGAAGGCGATGTATATCCTCCTTTGGGTTGGACGTCTGCCAGCGAATGGAAACGTTACGGAGCCGGTTTTTCCGGTGATTTTTGCGTATATTCAAGCTTATCTTCGAATGGAGAGTTAATGACTCCTCGTTTGGATCTTTCAGCCGGAGGCCCATATACGATCACATTCGATATGCTGGAAGATTATACTCCTGCATCGGACGATGCCGTAGGCCCTGAAAATGAATTGGAGCTTTATTTTACTTCTAACGGCGGAAAGAGCTGGAGCAAACTTAATTTCCAGAATTTGACTTTGAATGAGATTGTTCGTTATAAAGTGGATCTGGGTTCTCCTGCATCTGATAATTGCTATGTGAAATTCAGATATGCCATGGAGCTCGATCTTTCAGGAGGTTATGATGAGATTCCGGAATACAGTACGATTTTTGTGGATGATGTGGTTCTTCCTCCTCTTTACGGACGTGATGCTGCTCCGGTGGCCGCAACAAATCCTGTACCTGCAAATAATGCCATCAATGTGCAGAATGAAGATCTTAAATTATCCTGGGGCGGAAGTCAGTTCGCTACCGGTTATAAGTTATATGTAGGTACTTCCGAAAATAATTTCGATATTGTGAACGGCGAATCTCTTACGGCTACTTCTTATGAAATAGCTTTGTTAGAGAATAATACGAAATATTACTGGAAAGTTATTCCGTTCAATGCAGTAGGCGAGAGTGCCGATGTAAAAGTATGGCAATTTACGACGATGGCCGATCAAAGTATAAAGACTTTCCCGTATTTTGAAGGTTTTGAAGGAGATGCATTTCCTACGTTGGGATGGCAAAGTATTAAAGGCGGTGCCTATGGTGGATGGAGCCGTACGAATATCAATCCTTTTGACGGAACATATTCGGCATTGGTTTCAAGTAACCTGAGCAATACTCAGGATATCCTTCAGAGCCCTCCGGTTCAATTACCTAACGATAAGGATATGCAGATCAGCTTCTACTGGGGAAATTCGGTACCTTCCGGTCTTACAAAACCTAAAGCACCGTCAATAACTACTGTCGTTGATAATGATACGTTATATTTAGAAATAAAATCGAACGGCGAATGGAATGTGCTGGCTTCTTTATCTACATTGGATAAAGAAAACCAATCCTGGGCACGTGAACGTATTATGTTGTCGGCCTATAAAGGACAGACTGTAGCATTCCGTTGGCGTTACAGTGTAATGAACGGGATGAAAGCTACCGGTGGTGCTTTAGATAATATTATGATAGAAGAAGCCGCTATGGGTGGAAAAGCTGTTATTAATGCGCAAAGTTGGAATGCCGGCTCGGTAAATTATAAAAAATCCTACTCGTCTGGTACGGTGTTTGCTTTATTGAATGACGGTGAGCAGCCTATGACCCTTAAAAACATCAGTTTCAAGAGTAATAATTTTATGACTTCTCTTGCTCCTAATACAGTGATTGCTTCCCGCGAAAGCGTACCTTTCTCCGTAACATTTAATGCCGGCGACGCCAATAAGCTGGTACAAGATACTATGTTGCTCGAATTTGAAAATGCGGCAACGATTAAATTCCCTGTTGAAGGAACTGCATTAAGCAGTACGGTACGTTATTTCAGTTTCGATGAAGATGAGTTCGGTTCTGTAAATCCTCAGGGATTTACCATGATCGATGTTGACCGGGCTGCCACTTGCCGTCCTGTATTTATCAATTACCCGAACTACGGTGGTGCTTACGCCTTTATCGTAATCAACCAGAAACCGGAGCCGGAAGGAGCTGACTGGCGTAATATTTATCCCCGTTCGGGAGATCAAATGCTGGCTGCCATGAGTCCTCAAGTAGAAGGTTTGTCTTCTAATGACTGGATCGTTAGTGAAAAAATGACGGCACGTGACCATGCACAATTCCGTTTCTATGCTAAATCTTATGGTGATACCGAAAGTTTTGAGAATTCCAAAGTTTCAGTTTGGGTAAGTACTACAGATAATAAGCAGGCTAGTTTCGTGCCTGTGGCAAATGCACAGAATATGGTAGTTCCTCATATCGATAACCACAGCAATAAAAACTTTACGGAGTTTATTGTAGACTTGAGTGCGTGGAAAGGACAACAAATTTATGTAGCCTTGCAGCACACGGTAAGTTATAATGGTTTCGTCGCTTTCTTTGATGATTTCTATTATGAAGATTTCGATTTCGGTGCCGAAGAGAACAGTGCCCCTATATTTATGTCTACCCCTGTAGAGAAGGCAACGATAGGACAGGTGTATACTTATAATCTACAAGTTTATGATGCCGATTCGGATCCTGTGACTATTAAAAATACCGGTCTTCCTTCTTGGTTGACTTTCACTCCCAATGCTACCGGCGGCGTTTATACAGGTACGCCAACTACATTAGGAGAAGTGATGTTCCGCATCAGTGCTTCCGATGGTAAAGTTTCGGTAAGTCAAGACGTTGTTATTGACGTGACAGACGGTTCGGGTGTTGAAGAAGTAAATGCCGCTAAGGTTAAAGTATATCCGAATCCGGTAAGAAATGTATTATGTGTTGAGGGTACTGATGTAGAAGCTATTCAAGTTTATGACTTGACCGGAAATTTAGTTCTTTCGAAAGTAGGAACCAATGAAATATCTGTAGAGTCTCTGATCACCGGAACATACATCGTACGTGTTCAATCGGCCGGACAGGTTTACTCGACCCGTGTTGTCAAGATGTAAGATATAAAAATTTATATGCCCGAAATAGGCGGACTCTTTTTTGAGTTCGCCTATTTTATTTTTTAAATAATGAGGAATAAAAAAATGAGAGGTAATTATATGTGTTTAATTACAAATTAGAAGTGATTGGCGATATTATCTTTCTTTTTTTTAGAAAATAAATATTTTTATATATCTTTGTCAAACAAAAATTATTTTTAAACGGAATACCCTCCTGGAATAGAATTTTGCAGAATAAAAATACGCAATTTGTATCGATATATAGAAATATTTAATTTTCTAAGATAAGTTTTAAGTATTAATTAAAATATACGTTTATGAGAAAATCTACTTTAATTAGAATGTTGTTTATTGCTGTATTGCTGGCTATCGGGGCTATCCCTCCGGCAATGGCGGAAACAATTACTATCGGGGAAAAGAGTTCGTTCCAGATTACGAATTCGGCTCCGATAAGTTATGGGTATTATAACTCTCATAGTCAGATAATTATTCTGGCAAGTGAGCTGAATCTGCTGCCGGGTTCATCCATTAATTCCCTTACTTTCTATTATAAAACATCATCAACATCGAAAGATATGTCCCGTACATTGGCCTTTTCTTTGGGAGAAACGGCCCAGAGCAGTTATGCGACAACTGATTTTTTAACGGCTTTGAGTACTTGTCTTGAGACCAGTGATACAAAGATGGATTTCACTACGAATGATCAAGATGCGGAAGTTACTTATACATTCACTACTCCCTATATTTATAATGGGGGTAATCTGGTTATAGACTCAAAGACTATAGTAACGTCAAATCAGTGGACTACAGTATATTTTTATGCGGGACAAAATACTTCGGAATCTACCGTTTTGTATCATTCCTACGATAGTTCAGACCGTGCTGTTTCGAAAGATAATAAGCGTCCTGTTGTGACGATCGGCTATACAGCCGGAGAATTACCCGCCGAGGCAAAACTTTCGGCGTCTCCAGGTTCGCTCGATTTTGGTTATATCAAAGCTGGAACATCTGTTAGCAATAATGTTACCGTACAAAATATAGGTAAAGCGGATCTGACCGATTTTTCTGTAACCGGTATTTCGGCTCCTTTCTCTGTCGTTGTTCCGGATGGCGTTGTAACTTCTTTGGAAAAGAAGGAATTGATTTTTACTTACAATCCACAAGATGCAGGCGTACATACACAAACGGTTACCATTCACAGTAACGGAGGTTCCAAGAGCGTTGAACTGACAGGCAGTGCATATCCCAAAAATGCATATTTCGAACATTTTGAAGATATTACCTCTGCTCAGCCTGTGCCAACTTTTTGGTCTTATACCTCGGCTACGAACAGTGATCTTTCTGTAATTTCATCGGGAGGCCTGAACGGAACGAAATGTTTGGCAGTGGGAGAGAACTATTCGAATTATAAATTGTATTCTCCGAAAACCGGCGGACGCGTCTCGTTCTATGCGAAAGGCGGAGGCGGAGGTTATGGAGATACGCCTAAGCTAATCGTTTCCCAGCTGCTTGCATCCGATCCTGCGACTCCGGTAAATAAGCAGACCATAAGCTTATCTTCTTCTTATAAAGAAATAGTGATTGAAGATATTCCGGCCGGAACTAAGCTGATGTTCGAAATGAAGTATGTTTATCTGGATGAATTTTTTGCAGAGTCTGTCGAATTGCCTAATAACAATATACAGATGCTGGATATTACGTCCCCTTCGAGTTGGGGTACGCTCAATGAAGGAACTTCTCCAGTAACGTTTACTTATAAAAATGCAGGTATATCCGATATGGCTGCCAACTCTTATTCTTTTACGGTATATGATAGTGAAGGAAATGTACTCGGAACACTTACCGAGACTCCGGCTATAGCAGTGGGAGAAACAAAAACCTGTACGGTGAATGTGAATATTGCTTTGGAAGTTCAGGATGACGGACAGAGAATAACGTTCTATGTACAAGTTTCGGATGATGATGATAATTCTGATAACAAAACGGCGTCAAGGACGGTTTCCATTAATCCGGCTATTGGTAAACTCGGCCAGATAAAAGATGTTTATTTTGGTGTCAATAAAGGAATAAAAGAGATGATTTTCGAGTTGTCCAATACAGGAATTTCTCCTTTGAACATATCTGATATTTCTGTTGCGGCTCCGTTCACGGTCGATAAGAAAAATATGACTCTGGAGCCCGGAAAGTCCGAGAGTTTAACGGTTAAACTGGCCGGAAATGCCGGAGATTACGATGAACTCGTTACCATTACGCATAATGGTATTGGGGGAACTCGTACATTCAGGGTCTTGGGAACTATAGTGGCGGAAGATGCCTTACTGGAATCTTTCGAAAGTACGGTTTTCCCGCCCGCCGGCTGGGTTATGCCGGAAGGCGCTAATTGGAGGAAAAATACGACGTATAGTTCTTATAATCATTTGACCGGAATTCTGGAGGGAATATATACTTCCACTACCAGGGAAGACGATAAACAAAGTGCGGAAAACAGTATGGTGAATCTCTCTCGCCTTATGACTCCTCGCTTGAAAGTGGCAGCCGGCGACAGTCTTGTATTCTATGTGGCCGGACGTACTTTTTCAAGTGTATTGGATGTACTTTATTCACAGGACCGTTCACAGTGGACAAAAGCCGCGTCTTATACGGCCGATGACTTTGAAACTACTTCTTATAAATTCAAGAGATTTGTAATAAAGGATATCCCGGCCGGAGATTATTATTTCGCTTTCGATGCAGGTTACGTCCTGTTAGATATGGTTCATGGTTATAAACTTTCTCCTGCTTCGCACGATTTATATATCAACTCTTTTACGGGTAATGCTAAAGCTACGGTAAATAATGCGACTTCTTTTGAATTGTCCGTATCTAATATCGGTGTGAATAATGAAACGGCAGGCTCATATACTGTTACTTTGAAAGAAGACGGGGATTCTGTAGCTTGTGCAGCTGTCGTTGATTTGGCAGCAGGTGCTTCACAGATTTATAATATTGGCTATACACCTCATTCCGCAGGAGAGCATAGCTATACGGCGGAGATCAAAGCAGGTGAAGATTATAAAATCGTCTCTGCCCCGGTTGTCGTGAACGTAGCTCCCGAATCCTCGGAAGTTAAACATACTATCGGTAAGGTCACTACTACTTCACGTTCGTCGAGTGAAGCTCCTATAGATTTGCGATCATTGTTCAGCCAGAGTGAAAGTGTTTATACGAAGAGTATGATAGGACTGAGTGCCGGGGCCAAAATTACGAAATTATCTTACCCGTATTATAGATATTCCGGTAGTAATGTGGATTTTAAAGCTACGATTTGGATGGCTAATGTGACGGATGAAATGCCGGGTGACGCGTTTACCGATGTATCTGCTATGACACAGGTATTCTCCGGAACGGTGAATTTAAAAAACACGAAGGAGTTTGCAGACGCAGAATTCGTATTACCGGAAGGATTTGTTTATAGCGGTGAAAATATACGTATAGTTATCAAAGTAGAAAGTACCGAAAAACAGTATAGTTATTCGTTTGCTTATGAACAAAAAGCCGAAATGGATCGTCGTACTGCAACGACTATTTATGCTGTTGCCGATGCGAAAGAACAACTGGAAGCTAAAAAACCTTCTTATTTTGAAATCTATACGGCAGAAGACTGGACTACCGGCGATTCTGAATCATTCCAGACCAAAATGCCTGTGATCCGTTTATCCGAAGAACGTGCGGTTCCTGTTGTAAGTGGTGTTGTGAAGGCCGGAGATGTAAAATTACCGGGCGCTCGGGTTACACTGACTGCAGGAGATGTCGTGTATGCTGCTGTATCGGACGAAGAAGGAGCTTATAGTATTCCTGTATATCAGACGGGAAAAGACTATGTTTTGACGGCTGTTCTTGAAAACTACAGAGATTATACTCATGAAACTCCGGTTACGGTTGGTGAAGAAAATATTGGGAATCTGGATATAGAATTTTCTGTTCCGGTCGTTAGCGGTGTGGTTAAAGTTGGCGATATCGAATTATCTGGAGCTCGGGTTATATTGACTTCAGGAGATATTTCGTTCATAGGAGTTTCCGATGCCGAGGGAGTTTATAGCATACCTGTATATATACCCGGAAAGGATTATACACTTACCGCTACTATGGAAAATTACAGAGACTATGTTGCAGAAGGACTTGTTTCGGTTTCTAAAGACGATATCGGCAATCTCGATATAGAGTTTGTCGCTCCTGTTGTTAGCGGAATTGTAAAATCGGGTAATACCATACTGGCCGGTGCGAAGATCGTTCTTACTTCTGGTGACGTAGCGTATGATGCGGTTTCCGGTGCAGACGGAAGCTATCGTATGGATGTTTATTTAACAGGTAAGGATTATGCCGTAACTGCTACATTGAAAGGTTATAAAGACTATGCGGCAGAGCAACCCGTTACTGTCGGTGCAGACGATATAACTCTAAACATAGAGATGGCAGCTGTACCTTCAGCTTTGCCTGAAAATCAGTCTTCAGGAATAAAAGTCTTTATTGATGACTCGGGTATGTGCCATATTTCCGCCGGAGAAATTATACAATCGGTCACCATAAATAGTGCGAACGGAACGGTTGTAAAATATGCCGAGCCCGGAATATCTGACACTGAATTAAATGTCGGAGATTCTGTCTCGGGAATTTATATGGTCATTGTTAAAACCGCAACTGCCGTGGAGGTTGTGAAGGTGATTAAAAAGTAATGACAGGTAATTGTTTTTTGATGCAGCGCCGGGCTTTAAGCCCGGCGCTGTCGTTTTTATAGCAAATGGGGTATTATAGGATTTAGATTAGTATATTTTATTAGCAGTTTTTGAGGATATGTAGGCAAGTTTGTGTAATTTTGTGCAAATTATAAATGAACCGATTAAATAATGAAAAGAAAATTACTTGTTTTAAGTTTATTGCTGATAAGTATTATAATGGCGAATGCCCAGGGAAGTTATACATTATCCCTGAAAGTGTCGGCGGTAACCGGAGAAAATCTTACCGGAACGCCGGTCAGTCTGGAACACGTGGATTATGGTTTACAGTATCCTGAAGGATATTTATCTTCTACCGGAGAAGTCCGTTTTGATCAGGTGTTTGAAGGAGCTAACCTTTTGAAAATAGAGAAAGATGGTCTGGCTGTATATGAGAAAGTGCTGGATATCACGAAAGATATACAGTTGGAAGTTATTTTACAAGAAGATGTGCGTAATCCTTATGCTTTAAAATCCAGTGTGTTGCATAATCCCAAGACGGGAGATACCCAAATACTTTTGAATTGGAACGAAGAAACGGATTACTTCTTTGATGATTTCGAGTCTTATGAACCTTTTGCCATTGAATTTTCTCCGTGGACGGGTATCGATGTAGACCAGTTTCCTGCTGCTAACCTTACAGGCAATTATCCGAACCGGGGGCTTAATCAGTATGCGACTATATTCAATCCTTTGGAAATAGATCCTCCTGTATGGTATGAATATCCTGTTTTACGTCCATATAGCGGTAAACAATATGCCGGTTTTATCCGTACGGCCAATGAGGCTGCTAATAATGACTGGCTGATCTCTCCAAAAATAAAAGTAGGCGTTAACAATGTCGTGAGGTTCCTGGCTAAAGCGGGAGATGCTAAGGATGAACGTTTCAAGGTATATATTTCGACCAAAGGAACGGAAATAAATGATTTTGTCCAGCTTACTGCCGGTAATTACGAAAGTGTTAATTATAAAGCCTGGAAGAAAATAGAGTACAATCTTTCTGCCTATGAAGGAAAAGACGTATATATCGCTATTCAATATATCTCCCGTGCCTGCTTTATGCTCATGGTCGATGATTTTTATGTAGGTCCTTCTTCCATTAATCCCTCCAAGGCTCGTCGTCGTGCTTCTTTTGCCAATGTATACCCCGAAAAATTTGCTTTATATGTGGATGGGGACTCCATAGGTACTACCCTAAATACATCTCATTCGTTCAAGGGTCTTGCGCCGGGTGAACACACATTAGGAGTCAAAGCGATCTATCGTGTTTCTTCATCGGATGTTTCTACGTTGGGAGTAAATATGCCGTGGCCTTCTTCGTTTGCCGAGGTAACGTTTAATTTTACTTCGAATGGGGCCTCTCCAGATGGGTGTTTTGTCAATTTTATAGGGAGAGGGGATAATAAAGAGATGTTTACCGATACGATTAAAGATGGTAAAACATGTTTGAAAGCGATGATGAAAGGAGAATATCTGGTGAGCATAGATTCGGAAGATTTTGAGCCTTTCAGCGAGTTAGTGACAATCAGTGAAAAAAGGGTTGTTGATGTCGCTTTAAAAGAGAAAATAGTGAAACCGTACAATATTACAGTGGATATGACGGTTAATGCAAGTACGCAAAAAAACGATGCGTTAGTTCGCTGGAACCAGGACTTGGGGTGGAGCGATAATTTCGAGTCTTATGATAATTTTGTACAATCTTTCGGAGACTGGACTACGGTCGATGCCGACGGAATGACGACTTATGCCGTTAATTTAGCAGGGGCTGAAGTGTCTTTTCCCGGAGTGAAAGGGAAGATGCCCTGCCTTATTTTTAATGCTAAAGCTACGAAACCTTCGATGTACGAAGATGGTGCCGCCCGTGCTCCTGAAGGGGATAAGTGCGTGGCTTTCTTTTCGGCAGAGGCCGGACAATCCAATGACTGGCTTATTTCTCCCAAACAAAGGATCCGTGAAGGATATGTCGTGCGTTTTCTGGCAAAATCATATACGAGTATGTATACTGAAAAGATAAGGATTATGATATCCGAGTCGAAAGATATAGAGTCGTTTACTGAATTGGATATGATAACACTGTCCGATTCCTGGTATGAATATCAGGTCGATCTGTCGGCGTATGCAGGAAAAGACGTATATTTGGCTGTAAATTATGTTTCTTACAATGCATTCTTCTCGTTACTGGACTCTTTCTATGTAGGTCCAGCTGAAGATTCCGGAACTGAAAATACAGGTTCAGCTACCTATGATATATATTTGAACGGAACGAAGCTGGGAAATACGAAAGATTGTTCATATACGATATCATCCCTGGATGACGGAAGTTATACGGTAGGAGTCGTAGCCGTATATAAATCGGGAGAATCCGAAATGTCGGAGTATTCTTTTACAGTGGATAAAAGTGCGGTTTCCGGGGTAGAGAAACCGGATATACGTATATATGCAGTGTCTGGGTCTATATATGTTAGGTGTACGGTTTCCGGGGATGCCAGAGTTGAAGTCTATAATACGATGGGACAACTTGTTTCTGTTAAGTCCTTGAGCGGAGAGGCTGTAATACCGGTTCCTGCGGGATTCTATACTGTTAAAGTTGATTGCGGAGGCACATCTGTCGTTCGGCAGGTGGTTGTAAAATAAGATATTTATGTTTTGGTACAAAGAAAGCGGCCGTAAGCCGCTTTCTTTGTTATTATAAATAATACATATTATGCAGGTAGTTCAAAAATAAAGGATATATGTAGACTTCTTATTATATATTATTTAAAAATATTTTCATTTGGATGGGTAATATTATTTATGTTATTAAGTATATTTGCAATATATTAATATTTGTGATTTTCTTTGAATAATGCCAATAAATAAAAACCCTATAAAAGATGTATATGATTCCGGTAATGTCCGGAGCATAATGTCCGGTTTACTGAACATGCTGAAATGTAAACCGGACATATCGGAGGCCCGTTATATATTGAGTCTTGTTATAGAAGAATTCGGAGCAAGCCGTGCGTATATCGTTGAATATGATTGGGAACGATTCGAACAGAATTGTGTTTCTGAAGTGCTGGCGGATGGGGTGGAGCCTGCTATGTCGGGATTTAAAAATATTCCGATGAAAGATACTTCATGGTTTGTCCAGCGTTTATGCGCCCGCAAACCAGTTATTGTAAATGATATGTCGCTTCTTTCTGATTCAGGTAGAATTAAGCTTCATTTCAAAATTAAAGAAGGAACATCATCTTTTATTTTACTGCCTGTTGTGACGGGAGAAACGACTGTAGGTTTCTGGGGATTGGATACGGAGGAAAGAAACCATCGTGTATGGACGGAAGGTGATTATCACTGTCTTTCGGTTTTTTCCCATATGCTTACTGTGTCCGGTACTTTTCGTAACGAATTTACCGCTACCCGTATTAAAAAGACCGATGGATGGGAACTTAACAAGATTCGTTTGAACAGTATATATAATAATATACCGGTAGGCCTGGAAATATATGATAAAGAGGGATTCTTGGTCGATCATAATGATAAGGATGTGGAAATATTCGGATTAACGGATAAAGACGACCTTATCGGCAAAAGTATGTATGATAATCCGGTTATCCCACGGGAACTGTTGGAACGTCTGGGAAATAACGAAGATATCAACTTGCATTTGAATTATGATTTCAGTAAACAGGACGGTTATTATAAAACACATATCAGAGAAGGTGTCAAGAATATCAACATTAAGGGAAAATGCATATTTAATCTGCAAGGAGAGGTCGATTATTATCTGTTTGTGATTTCGGATAATACCGAGACCGAAAAGATTTATACGGAAGTACAGGAATTTAAGGAAATGTTTTCGGTAATTGCCCGTTATTCCAAGGTCGGTTATGTCAAATATAATCTGACGACACAGAGCGGATTCGCTGCCGGCGAATGGTACCGGAATCTTGGAGAAGAAGAGAATATTCCTTTGCCGGAAATTGTAGGGATCTACCCTCATGTTCATAAAGATGACCGGAAACGTCTGCAGAATTTTTATTCACAAGCTTTTATCGGTGCCAAAAAGTCATTCTCGGAAGATATTCGGGTCGTATGTCCGGACAGGACGTGCAAGTGGTTGCATAAGAATATAATTATACAGGAACAGAATGACGGAACATTGGAAGCCGTAGAGATAAACTTTGACATTACGCAGAATAAAGAGACAGAGGAAAAGCTTATAGAAGCGCGAAAGAAAGCGGAAGAATCGAATAAGCTGAAATCTGCTTTTCTGGCGAATATGAGCCATGAAATACGTACGCCTCTTAATGCTATAGTAGGATTCTCAAACATATTGGCGGAGACGGAAGACCTCGAGGAAAAACGGGATTATATTGCCATTATAGAGAATAATAACGATCTGCTGTTGCAACTTATCAACGATATACTCGATTTATCGAAAATCGAGGCCGGTATATTGGAATTTAATTATTCCGATGCCGATATCAATAGCATTCTTGAGGAAGTGGAATATTCTTCCCGAATGAGACAGAAGCGGAAGCATGTGCTTATTGAATTTGACGAACGTATGCCCGAATGTGTGGTGCGTACAGACAGAAACCGTGTGACACAGGTATTGGTGAATTTTATTAATAATGCGATGAAGTTTACCCGGGAGGGCTGTATTCGCTTCGGTTACCGTTTGCAGGAAAATAATATGTTGTATTTTTATGTTTCGGATACCGGATGCGGTATTCCTGCCGATAAAAAAGAACATGTTTTCGACCGGTTTGTGAAATTAGATTCCAAGGCGCAAGGTACCGGATTGGGATTGACCATCAGTTCTACCATTATAGAAAGGCTGGGAGGGGAAATAGGGGTAGAATCGAAATTGGATAAAGGTTCGACTTTTTGGTTCACTTTACCCTATATCCCTGTTCAAAGTATAAAAGCCGCCGATGGGGAACAGGAAAAAGAGGTTAAAGAGTTATTGCCTGAAGATAAATATTCCATTCTTATAGCAGAAGATAACCCCGGTAATTATAAATTATATGAGACGGTATTGGGTAAAGAATATAATTTGATACATGCTTGGAATGGAGCCGAGGCTGTGGACTTATTTAAGGAATATAATCCCCCTCTGATACTTATGGATATTAAAATGCCTGTCATGAATGGTTATAAAGCTACAAAACTGATTCGGGAAATATCATCCTCGGTTTG
Source organism: Barnesiella propionica (assembly GCF_025567045.1). Taxonomy (NCBI): domain Bacteria; kingdom Pseudomonadati; phylum Bacteroidota; class Bacteroidia; order Bacteroidales; family Barnesiellaceae; genus Barnesiella; species Barnesiella propionica. The sequence continues at coordinate 252,329 of NZ_JAOQJK010000004.1, forward strand.
TATAGTAGCTGTTACTGCATTCGCTTTTGAGGAAGACGGCGACAGGATACTCCGCAGCGGTTTTGATGCTTATACGACAAAGCCTATACAAATAAAATTATTGAAAAATAAGATATACGATTTACTGAAAAAAAGGTACTGATTTTAAACGGTGCGGTTAACACGAGAGAGGAGAAAACACAATTTTCTTCTCTCTCTTTGTGTTGTTTGAGCAGAATACCGTTTTAGTTGTATATCAGGATGTAAAAGTTCAGGTATGATGCGAATGCGACCCATAATATATAAGGGATAAATAGTAAGCTGCTTAATTTAGATACCGGATAAGTCCGGACTGCGTACAAAACGATAAAAAAGAGCAGTGCAATTATATTGATAAATCCCAGCAGAGGATTCTGCAGGAAAAAAAAGACTATGCTCCAGGTAAAATTCAATAATAATTGAATAATGAATATTTTTATGAAACTCCATTTCGCAGGGGTATGTAAAAGAATTATATGCCCTATTGAAATACCCATGCATATATATAGTATACTCCAGGCGACAGGAAAGACGAAATTAGGAGGAGTTAAAGCCGGTTTGTTAAGGAATGGATACCAGTTAACTATGGAATCGGCTTGTGCCAACGATGCACTTATCCCTACTCCGAAACAGAGTAGTACGGGGATGAAATATGCCAGGAACTTTTTCATAGGTCTGTTTTATCATATAAACATATTTATCTTTCTCTATGTTCACAATAAGCAGTTTATGAAATCAGTTGTACAATAAGATCAGGAAAGGTCGATAATCTTTCACGTCTTTACGAAGCATTTCTGGTGCATGTGAAATGAGATAGGTAATAGTTTTTATAATTCTGTTTAAAGATCGATTGGGTTAGAGCCGGGTTTTATTATAGAAGGACGCTCTTTTTGCATGCATGAAAAAACGAATGAAAATTCGGGGATGTTTATTAAATAAAATTCCGGAAGAGTAATTATCTTTATATGGTATAAAAACGATAAAATTAAGCTAATTTGTTTTATGCGTTTCGGTTCTGGACATCTTTATTCTTAAAATGGCTGTTATGTTGGTACACGTGACGGATGGACTTGTTTCCGGAATGAAAAAAGTATGATTTTCATGAGAATATTTATATTGCCTTTATTATTATTTGCGGTTCTTTTTTTCTGTTCCTGTTCTCGCAGGGCCGGTGGAGATAATGTAAGAGATATGGTTTCGTCTGTTTCTCAAAATGCAGATTCCGCGAACCGTATTGTTACGGAAGAACCGGAACACCGTTTGTTAGAAACAAAAGTAAAAGATATTATTCCTGAAAGTATAAGAATAGAGAAGGCATTCCTGTATGACCGTCATACTCTTCTGGATAGTTATCCTTATAAAGATACGGTGCGTATGTTCCAGTGGTATAAAATAAGGAAGGCACTGGCATTGCTCGATTCAGCTCAACGGCATACGGTATCGTGGGGTGTTCTCCAGAATTACAGAAACCGGAACGGTGAATCTCCACTGGTCAGGAATTATAAAAGGAATGCATATCGAAGAATCGCCGATACGTTAGGAGTGGAAAGATTCCAGTCTGTTCCGCTTTATTTGTCCGGTGATTCTGTGCCCGAAATATACGGCCGGGACGGAACACTAGTGGAATTGTTGGACGCCGATTCGTTATATACCGGTGTACGTGCTTTGTATTTCGGAGGAAAATGGAAAGTTCCGCGTAAATATGTAAAGTCTTTGGCCGATTCGCTGGTTTTTACTAAAGTGATTTTCGTCGATGTCGTGAACCAGAATATTGTAACGCTGGAAAAAGTAGATTCCGTGTGGATGGTCAGGAGTATGAATCCGGTAACTACAGGCCGCCATCAACCGCCGTATATGCAGGAAACGCCTCCGGGTATATTTGTCATTCAGGAAAAAAAGAAAAAAATGATATTTCTGAAAGACGGTAAAGACGAGCACGGTGGTTTTGCGCCTTACGCTAGTCGTTTTACCAATGGCGGATATATTCACGGCATACCGGTGAACGAGCCGGATACGATTATACGTGAGTACAGTCCTTCGCTCGGTACTACACCGCGCTCGCATATGTGTGTGAGAAATGCGACATCTCATGCACAGTTTATTTATGACTGGGTATCGGTAGGGAAAACACTTGTTTTTGTGTTAGACTGATTTTTCGCGCTGTTAATTATACGTTTTTACCGGATTTTTTGAAAATGTATTATTATAGAATTCTGCCGAAGTATTTGAAAGAATCTTTTTTTTGCGTACATTTGTTCTATGAAGTGGCATGGAATAAGGCCGCTGTTGCTTAGGAAAAACATCGTATTGTCGTTTGACTTTGAAAACCGCCAAGATTTCTGCACTCGGATGATAATAGACAGTTTCTCCGTCCTTTTGCGATTGTATGTGTTTTACATATAATAGTAAAGGCGTGGGGTCATGGTCTATTTAGAGTGCGGGTGCTTGGCGGTACCTCAAGGTCGGAATGGACACCAGCCATGATGCTCACGCTTTTTTGTACCGGTTTATGTTTATTTGTTCTGCCAGCTTGGCGGAGAGATGTATTAAGACCGAATAGCCATTCATATTATTGTTTATTATTATATTTTCCGTTATGAGAGAGGATATGCATTTTCAGTTAAGATCCAATTATTTTCTGCGACTATCTTTAATGGTTATTTTATTGCTGTGTTCTTTTATTTCGTATGCCCGGACGGCTTCGCAGGGGCAAATGAGCTATCATAAAATTCCTACTTCCATTTTGCCCGGAGTAACGGAACGGGATTATACCGTTTATTTGCCAAAAAGTTATGCAACACAGCTTGACAGGCGTTATCCGGTACTTTACCTCCTTCACGGAGGGGCAGGCGGTGCATTCAGCGACTGGATGGAAAGAGCGAGGCTGGAAGGCTTTGCAAATGAAATAATCGATTCGGGAAATGCCTGTGAAATGATTATCGTATGTCCTGACGGGAGGTATAGAGATAATGCCATGTGGTTCAATATGGAAGACTGGCCTGCCGAAGATCATTTTTTTCAGGAACTGATACCGTATGTCGATAGTACTTACCGTACATTAAATGATAAAAAACATCGCGCTGTCGCGGGGCTTTCCATGGGTGGAGGCGGCAGTCTGTTTTATGCGATTTCACATCCGGATATGTTTTCGGCTGTTTATGCCGTCAGTTCTTATGTAGAACCATTAGACCGTATTTCTGCACCGAGACCCGATTGGTCCCAAACAGAAGTTGAGAAGAATAATATTATCCGTTTGTTTGATAGTGCGACTCCGGAACAAGTTGCAAAATGGAAAAAGTTGAATTGGTTCATCGATTGTGGAGACGATGATTTTACTTATGATTCGAATATCAGGATGATTGCTGCTATGCGTAAGCAGCAAATTCCTTACCAGTTGAGGATTCGTGATGGCGGACATACCTGGCAATACTGGATGACTAGCTTATACTTGATGCTTCCTTTTGTGAGCCAATCATTTGTTACGGAAGAGAAGTGACTTTCTAACAGTAATAACATAATGCTATTGTTCAGAGCTTTATCTTTGATGAAGTGGGCAAATTTATGCTGGACATGATTACCGGTTTAATGGGAATATATTATTTGATAAAGATCATTTTTATTGTCTGGGTTTATCAGGTGATATATATTCCAAAATCAATTTTGCACATCGTATACCTTTTCTCCTTGCTTTTGTCCTGTTTTGTTTTTTATGTAAATCCATATTTCGGAGCCTGTTTTATGCAGAATAATTCGCGGGTTTCAGGATAGCCTTGTTTTGAAAAGTTATTATTGTCTTAACTCTGAACAGGAAAGTCTGTGCTCATTTTATGTATTTCCTGTGATAAGTTTTTCAACTTAAATTGGGGTGATATTGCGATTTATCTAAAGATTATTTTAACGTACACTTCCGAATTACACATTCTTTTTCTCAATAATACCAAAAAAAATACATTTCTACCTTTTCTTACAAAAGTATTTTTATATCAGTTAATTAAATATACTAAATGTAAGTAGTTAGAACTTATATAATTACGCTGCCGTTATAATCCCGAGATGTACATCATAACTAATATGAGTTACTAACCATTAAATTAATAGGCGATGTTTTATCATTCAAAGAATTTGCAATTCAACGCTCGTGTTTCTAATCCGGATCCCCGCTTTGCCCGTATGCTTCTCGAAGCTTTCGGGGGAGCCAACGGAGAGTTAAAATCTGCCATGCAGTATTTTGTACAAGCATTTAGTTGTCGTAATCCGTTCCCTGACAAGTATGATATGTTGATGGATATTGCGACGGAAGAGTTGGGTCATCTCGAGATCGTCGGGGCAACCATACAAATGCTTCTCGGTCCTGTGAACGGACAAATGAAAGATGTTGTAGAAAATATGGAAATAAATACCGTAATGGGTGGAAAAACCAGTAAAGAAGATTTCATACAACAGGCATTTACCAATCCGCAATTCCTTATCACTTCACCGGGAAGTCCTATGCTTACCGACAGTAACGGTAACCCTTGGTGCGCAACGTATGTTTCGGCCAATGCGGAACCTACTGTCGATTTCCGTTCCAATATGGCGGGAGAATGTAGGGCCAAAATTGTTTATGAATACCTTATTCCGTTTACCGATGATCCCTCGGTTAAAGAAACACTCGGCTTTTTAATGACCCGTGAAGTTACACATTACCAACAATTCGAAGCCGCGTTAGAAACTATCCAGCCTAATTTCCCTCCCGGTGTATTTCAATCAGATCCTAAATACAGTAACCTTTATTTTAATTTGTCGAAAGGTGAAGATGCCCGTGGCCCTTGGAATGAAGGAGAGAGTACGCAGTTGAAAGAAGAATGGCAATACATCGATAATCCTTCGGAGGAAGTTGTTAAAACAAACGGTTTATTAGACAGAAAACCCGAAGGTACTGACCGTACTGAAGAGGAAGTTCGTAAATATGACAGTAAAATGGCTAAAGAGCGTAGTACCGAAATATTATCAGCTACTCCCGAAAAGGATATGCAATGGTGTGATTACAAATCTGTAAAAAAAGACAGCAAGTAATAAGAGTGCTGTATCATATATTGTTTAACTATAATTTTTATTTTTATGATTAAGAAAACTGAAAAAAAGCAGGAAGCTAAAAGTGCTCACAAAGCAGCTCCGGCAAAAGAAAGCAAGTCCTCTGCTTCAACTAAGAAATCGGTAAAAAAATAAATGACCGTTTCATACAAGAAGCAACGTATTATTCCCGGTAATGCATTTAAAAGTGTTATTACCGGGAATTTATCTGAAAATCATGTTTCATTTAACCAATATCGGCCGGGATTTTGCCATGCTCTCCGGGGAGAAGTCTCAAGGAAATTTCTCAAGAATATCTGAGCGTATTTTCGGTTTTAGGTAAAAGATCGTGTTTTCAAGATATTACTTTCATCGAAAAATTCATTTACCGAAAAAAGCTACCTCGTTGGAATATATTAATAAATATGCTACTAAATTTGTTCCAAAAGCCAATTTTCTCAGATTTCTGAGATACATAGGTCCGGGACTGCTCGTCACTGTAGGATTTATCGACCCGGGAAACTGGGCATCTAACCTGGCTGCCGGAGGCGAATTCGGATATTCGCTACTCTGGATGGTCACATTTTCTACTTTGATGCTCATTGTTTTACAACATAACGCCGCACGATTAGGTATAGCAACCGGATTATGTCTTTCAGAAGCCGCCACGATTTATCTGAAGCCTGCATTTTCCCGCATTTTACTCGGTTCTGCCGTAGCCGTTTCCATTTCTACGTCATTGGCCGAAATACTCGGCGGAGCCATAGCATTGCAAATGTTGTTCGGTATTCCTATAAAAACCGGAGCGTTACTGATAACTGTTTTTGTAATTATAATGTTATTTACCAATAGTTACCGGCTGATCGAGAAATGGATTATCGCTTTTGTTTCGGTTATCGGTTTTTCATTTATCTATGAACTTTCACTTATATCTATAGACTGGCCCGCCGCAGCCTATTCCTGGATTACACCTTCTTTTCCGGAAGGCTCTATGGTCATTATTATGAGCGTGCTGGGTGCTGTGGTAATGCCACATAACCTGTTTTTACATTCGGAGATTATACAAAGCCGGAATCAGATAACAGAAAACAATAACGATATACGTTACAAATTACGTTATGAATATATCGATACTATTTTTTCGATGATCTTGGGCTGGGCGATAAATAGTGCGATGATTTTGCTGGCGGCAGCGACTTTTTTTGTCAATAAAACACCGGTTACAGAGTTACAGCAAGCCGATTCGTTATTGAAGCCTATGCTTGGAAATGCTGCTGTCGTAATTTTTGCCGTAGCACTGTTATTTGCCGGAATCGCTTCTTCGATTACTTCAGGAATGGCGGGCGGCTCTATTTTTGCCGGTATTTTTAAAAAGCCGTACAATATTCGTGATATTCATTCCAGATTGGGGGTGATAATATCTTTAGCGGTGGCATTTGCGATCATTCTTTTGATCGATAAGCCATTCGAAGGACTTATTTATTCCCAAATGATTCTCAGTATTCAACTTCCATTTACCATATTCCTGCAAGTTTACCTCACGTCGTCGGAGAAAGTTATGGGATCCTATAAAAATACTCCCAAAATACGATTTCTTCTTTATTTTTTCGGAGGTGTGGTCACTTTGCTCAATATAATGCTACTTATTAGTTTTATATACTAATAGCATGATTTTAACCAATATATGGGTAAAAGAGGATAGGTTTCTTTTAGAATGTTAAACGCTAAACAAAATTTGCGTCTTGGGTTTTATAATAGGGAAAAATGTTGAAATTTAAATTTATAGGGATATGTTTGAAAAGGAAATATTGGGAAATTCCCTTCTGACATGGTGTATTTCTTTTCTCTTTATTTTAGGAGCGGTGATTATAGTAAAATTACTGACTTTGTTCAATAAAAAAGTTTTCAAATCATTTATTAGCCGTACATCCAACCATCTGGACGATATTATTTTTTATTCTATCGAACCTCCTATTAAATTTGCAATCTTACTGCTCGGTATCTGGATTGCCATTCACAAACTGGTTTATCCCGACAATTTCGTAAAAATCGTCGATAACGCATACCGAATACTCATAGTCTTAAACGTTACCTGGTTTTTTGCCAGGCTGTTCGGGGGATTACTTCAGGAATACTGGGGACGACGATCTGACGGACATCCCAATAAAATGATGCCGGTCGTAAAAAGAATAATTCTTGTTATCGTGTGGATTATCGGAATTGTAATGGCACTCAGCAATGTTGGAGTAAATATCAGTGCTTTATTAGGGACGTTGGGTATCGGCGGTATCGCATTTGCTTTGGCCGCACAAGATACGGTAAAAAACATTTTCGGGGCTTTTACCATCTTTACAGATAAACCTTTTAGTATTGGAGATACTATTCAGGTAAACGGTCTTGAAGGAACCGTGGTAGATGTAGGAGTCAGAAGTACTAAAATACTGGGTTATGACAGGCGAATTACTACCCTTCCGAATTATAAGATTACCGATGCCTCCATTGTCAATATTTCTTCAGAACCAATGCGGCGCATGACGGTAAAAATCGGATTGACCTATGATACTCCTCCCTCTAAAATGAAAGAGGCTCTGGATATTTTAAGAGCCCTACCTCAAAAGGTAGACAATGTATCGACCCATCCCTCGGATATCACGCCTAATTTTACCGATTATACTGACTGGGCTTTAGTAATTACTTATTATTATTACATTGTAAAAGGAGGAGATATATTAAAAGTGTCGTCGGATATGAATATGGCTATACTTGAATCTTTCAATAAAGCAGGTCTTAATTTCGCATTTCCCACACAAACTGTTTACTTAGAAAAAGAGGGGACGGACGAAAACACAAACAAACCTGATGATATTCCTGAAGTTAAACCTTGATAACGGTTTGTGTTTTATTAAAATAGATATAAGTTCGAATATAAATTTGATCATGGGAATCCTGTCCTTTACGAAACATATACACATTAATAATTTTCAGTTCTTAAGTGTTTACTACCGTTTTTCCTAAATAACCGCTGTCGGATATAAGAGAAAAATAATAGATTTATTAAATCGTTGTTGAGGTGGCCTGTCACTATCTGGTTTTTTTATAGGCCTTAGTACTGATATTACTTTGTCGGTTAACACAGTGATGTGAGTCTGTAGTTATCCGATACTTACGGATGGGTTTTATTTACACATGTTGAATGGATTGTTTCGGCCTTTATCCGACATATGGTAAAGTTCCCGGGTTCCTGTACGAGGTATTAGACCGCCAAGAGAATAATCTTTCTTAATTCCTGTAGTGTTGTGCCGTTTTTTAATTCATTCTTCAACGCCCTTTAGCGATTTTCTTAAAACATTTCATACCCCGGATCATCGTATTTTGCTGTAAACGCTTTTCCATTTTTTAAACACCTATTTTTTCTCGAATAAACATTCCGTGTACCGCCTTTTGCAAAATTTTGTTCCCGTAGTATTTCAATAAAAACTGGAAAATCCAGTTCCAACACCCAAAAAGAGAAAAACATACCGAAGAGAGGATTAAGGCTATAAATATGCTATATTACAAATATATAGCCGCAGTTTATAAAGCCTTGTTCATTTTTTTGCTAATTTTGCAATTGGAATTGAGCAGTGGCTCTTTCCGATACATATTAGAAAAAAAGAAGCGTTATGCTTATCTTGTGTTCGAAAACCTGAGAAATTTTCAATGTATGACAAGAGAAGGCATAGTGGTTCTCACGCTATAGCGTGGGCTGCTATTACCATATCCGTCATACAAGGTTTTCTCAGGACCTTCGAACAAAGGTGTGGTATTGTAGTTCCACGCTTCGGTGTTAAATAAGAGGTCTTTTTAGGGGCTGGAAAGACATACTGAATTACTATGAATTGCTTTTTTCATGAGAACAAGCCTGCGGTAGCAACATGTGCCCAATGCCATGTAGGGCTTTGTCGGGATTGTGTAAACAATGCTATCACTTGGGATGATAAGCCGCTGTGTCCCAGTTGTGGTAAATCCATTGTAATGGATAGATTAAAAGATGCGCAAAAAGACAAAACGTGGGCGCTGGTTAAATTTATCTTTAGTGGTTTTTTCTTGGGTATAGGATTCGCAGCTTTTGCAGGTGGCGCAGGTATTATGCAAGTGTGGATAATATCAGGCGTAGCCGGCATTCCCTCTGCATTTAAGGCAACACGCCGAAGCCGGGAACAACGTATAATAGACGAAGTTCATGACCGATACGAAAGGGACATGATAAATTTAATGTTTGGCTGGATGATGCGGTTGTTGATAAAAATTGTGTTCATGATTGGATTAGCCCCTATATGTGCCACCTATACATGTATTTCTAACTTGATTAAGTTCTTTACAAACAAGAAAACGGTCAGGGAATATGAAGATTTGTTAGCTCAAGCAGAACAAAGCCTTAATGACGAACCTAATTCTTATGTAGAACAGCAACCGCAAATTGAAAATAACATATCGGTTTATGACCCGGTGCAACCGGAAGTACCCGAGCAGAATATTGTTCCAGTCCAACCACAGACAAGCACAGTGCATACACAATCTGCCCAGACTTTTCAAACTCCGTCAGTTACGTCGTCTTATCAAACACCGACATCAACCAAACGGAATAATACTCTGATTATAGGTATTGTTATAGGTGCATTAGCCTTTGTTGGACTTATAGCCGGATATTTTATGTGGTATGTTCCTTATGCCAAAGATAGGGATGCGCTGCGCACTTATGTAGTTGCCAATAATGTATTTTTCCGTTCATCAAAAGTGGCAGGGGTAGAGTACAACATTTTATCCAAAGTTCCTTATGGTTCCGAACTGATTACCTATTCAAAAGATATGGAATGGGCGGAAATCAAAGTAAATGGGATGAAAGGGTTTGTTGCTTCTCCATATTTGCTTGAGTGGAATGATTTCAAATTACTTAATGATATATGGGGCAGCGCAGATACTAAAGAATATATTGAGTCCTCTAAATGCCGCCTTGCAATACTTGATTACTGTAAACGTAATCAGTTTAATACCGGGAATGAAAGTTGGCAACTTTTCACATTGCAGAAAAATGTAAAGCCTAATAATGTTTTATTTCCTCGTTTGAATAATGGCCATGATAAATTTACAGAGTTCGCTTTTATTCTCAAAAACAATGCCACACAAGAACGAAGGTTTGCTATATATTCTTTTGATGAAGAAACAGAAAAGCCTATATTCCTGTATGATGAAAATGCACCTGAAGACGGGCAAATAAAAAATGTAAGATATCTCAATGGAAGAAATGAATATAATGTAACTTATACCGGAAACAGTATTGTTGTTAAATCTGAGGTAGCATACACACAACAACAAACGCAAGACATCGTGAAAGAAATTCCATATATACCAGTAGTCGCAGAAGAAAAAATTGAAATAGTGGAAGATAATGCACCGACAGATATTAGTGTGAATGATATCGCTGCCGATAACGTAGAGGATAATCGCATATATGAGATTGTTGAACAAATGCCTGAATTTCCTAATGGTGGAATGGCAGGCTTAATGAGCTTCATCAGCAAAAATTTAAAATATCCTACTATCTGCCAAGAGTCAGGCGTACAAGGTAAAGTCATTGTGTTATTTGTGGTAGAGAAGGACGGCAGTACTACCGATTTTCGTATTGTGCGAAGTGTGGATAAATATTTAGATAAAGAAGCACTGCGAGTTTTAAGTAGTATGCCTAAATGGATACCCGGTAAACAGAAGGGTGTACCTGTAAGGGTTAAATACACCGTTCCTATCAATTTTAGACTTTCATGAAAACTGCATTAAGAATATTTTTATTACTGGTGTGTTGCTTCTGTACATGGTTGGCATGTAATTATCATCATCAGAAGATTATTTCTAAAATTGAAAACGCTAACATTATAGTTATATCCAAGCAGGATATGCAGCTAAATTTAATCAACTACAAAGGAGATACATTGTTTTGTGCTCCTATTGCAGTAGGAAAGGCATATGGAAATAAGCAAAAGCAAGGGGATATGCGTACTCCGGAAGGAGTATTTAGAGTCGTAGATATTCAAAATGCGTCAAAATGGACTCATGATTTTCACGACGGAAAAGGGGAAATAGAGGGGGCATATGGGAAATACTTCATGCGCTTAAAAGTACCCGGACATAAAGGAATAGGAATTCATGGAACACATGCCCCTGAAAGTATCGGAAGCAGAGCAACAGAAGGGTGTATTCGGCTAAATAATGACGATTTGGAACGGTTGGTAACTTTAATATATCCCCCACTAACAGTTGTTATTACCCCATCCGTAATGGATGAAAATTTAAATCTGAAGAAATAGGGCATTTCAATAAAAATAAGGACAGCTTACTTTACAGGTATACCGATAAGAAAGCTGTCCTTTGTGTTATATTGTACGCTTATTGCTTTTAACGCAAAACATCCCATTTTACATTATTAGGTGTAAAATGGGATGTTTTCTTCGTAAATTGTTGACAATCAGTGTTTACTGCGGTGCGGACGGAAGATGAACCTTTGTTTTATTCTTCACGTACTCAATATCTTAGCAAGCTCTTAATTCTTTCTCCCACTAATAACCCCACGTGTGCAATTCTTTAGATTGCTTGGTGTTGCGGTGGTTGTTTGAGTTGGTGCAAATATAGTAATATTTAGAATGTATTTCTACTTTTAGGCAAACTAATCTTCAATAAGTTGTTCAGTTTCTTTTAACCTATCCTTGGTGACGTCTGCACACATTCTGTAAAAATGAATTTTCTGTTATATTGATAATCAACGTGCTACGAATGATTTATGGGGGATTAGGTGTACCATTCCCCCATTTTCTTTGCTTTTTTTTCCGAACTTTGTTTCATCAATCGATTGGTAATCATTAGTCTATAACCTAAAAAATGAAGCAATATGTATGTAGATAATTACGAGTTCAAAGACTGGATGCAAAAACTACTCGATAAACTGGAAGAAGTAGGAAAAGATGTAAAGAGTTTGCAGACCAATCCAGAAGTAATGCCGGGCGATAAACTTTTAGATAATCAGGACTTGTGTCTGTTGTTTAAAGTGAGTACCCGAACATTACAGCGATTGCGTAGCAAGAAACTACTGCCCTTTATGATGATTAGCGGAAAAGCCTATTACCGGGCTTCCGATGTGCGTGAGTTCATAAAGGAGAGGTTTGATGTGGGTACGCTCCGCAAGTTTGAAAAAGAACACGGAACAGACAAGTAAGAAGTTATCCCGAAGCTGTACACGTGGCAATTTCGGGATATTTCTTTTTGGCAAGTTTTTGTTGTTCGTCCGCCGATATGTACTTTCTATTTAAAATATTGGGATAAAGGTCCTATTGCCTTTGCTTAGAATAAAGAGCTTCAAGCTTATGTAATTGCTGTATAAATAGATTAGTCTGCTTACTGTTTTCTACCTTATCATATAAACTAACCATTATATATTCTTGCAATAAATCTTTGTTTGTTATGCAGTGACTGAAATCATATACTTTTGTATCAGGATCTAACTTTGTTATATCTTGAACATTAATGTGGTCGGGCATATATCCGTAAACATTGGTATTATATGTGGTTTTACTCCATTTCCAAGTATAAGTACGAGATCCTCCAAAACTATCAGAAGTATATGTTTTAATAAAATATAGAATTCGTAGCTTTTTATATAAATATGATGTAAAAATGATAAATCCAATGACTAAAACTATTATCCACAATGATATTTTATAGTTTAGATATGAGGATGGGATACTAAATAGGATTTCCAAAATTCCTATTAAAGACAAGATTCCTCCAATAATCGGATTAGTAAAAAATAGTATCAACTTTTTCATATGCCCAATTATGTGTTTTCACTTTTATGATAAACAAAAGTAGTCATTTCTCTATAATTATTTCATTTTCAAAGGAGAATAATTATCTTTGTTAAGATTATATGATAATATAAGAATATACTACCGGTGATCCTTTGTGGAGGAAGATTATAATTTGCTGAATACAACATATGATTTTAAAACCCGTTAGTCCTATATTAAAGCAAACAACTAATATTAAAATTCATCCCGAAGCTATACACGTGGCAGTTTCGGGATGTTTTTTCTTTTGGCAAGTCCATATTTACTTCTTTGCCGATATTATCCCCTTCTTCTTATAAGATGCTTCAAACTGTTTGGTAAGCGCAATAATCTGTTGGTTCGTCTTTACCAGTTCAACAGTGTATTGTTCCAATTTATAAAGCAAAGCAAGTGCTTTCTTTTCCGTAAAATTGGAATGAAGCTCTTTCACCGTTTGATTATACAATATGCCTATGCTCCTGAATTGTGAAAACAATTGTGAGAGTTGAATGTAATAATCAGCCTTGCTTTTATCAATCCTAAGTACCTTAAACGACTTTCCGAAAATACAGTTCTTAATAAATGTGCTTTTACCTTGTAGCCTGACTGGTAGTAAAAGGCTAAGAATTTGGCGTTCTCCACATCGTCTAAATTAAAGGAATAGCAGTGTGTTCGTGGGTTAAGTTTAGGCTTGCGTTTTCCTTTGTTAAATGACTTTTTTTCTGATTTTATAAATCCACGGGGATACTCCGTTTGATCATAATTTTGGCTACTTGCTTGTTTACGGTGATGCGCATACAAACAGGAGCTTCACCGTTTTTCAGAAGTTTTGATTTCTTAATGATGAATAATACGCTTAATGTGTTTTTTTTCACTGCTCCCATAATTCTTTGTTTTTTAAGTGGTACAAAATTAGTTTGCTACACTCAAAAACCAGCTACGCAAAAAGCTGACAATCAAAGACAAATGCGTCAATTCGTGGGAGCAAAAACAGCTTTCAAAAAGTCCCACGAATAAGCCATGTGAGAACTGCCTAAAACCACTATTTTTTGCCAAAGCGGAGAAAAAGAAAAAGCTCTGAAATCCTTGAATTTCAGAGCTTTGCTTTAATTTGCTATTTGCTTTCGCGGTGCGGACGGGACTCGAACCCGCGACCCCATGCGTGACAGGCATGTATTCTAACCAGCTGAACTACCACACCAAATTTCCATTTTGCAATTTGTGATTGCCTCTCTTGGCCTCAATTGCGAGTGCAAATATAGAGGCTTTTTTTGAATCTCACAATAGTTTTCGAAAAAAATATTTTTTTCGGTATAAATTCTTTTTCCTTTCTGAAATGTTATAAGAGCATTATGTTATGTTGAGTACACTTTTTCATTTGATCTTCGGGCCATATACTGGCTTGTACTTCACCAATATGAGCTTTCTGTAAAAGATACATACATAGCCGGGATTGTCCTATACCGCCTCCAATAGAAAGAGGGAGTTCTTCGTTCAGTAGTGATTTATGGAAACTGAGTTCCGTACGTTCCATACAGTTACGTAATTCTAATTGGCGTAATAAGGAGTTTTTATTAACACGGATACCCATGGATGATAGTTCGAACGCACATTCGAGGATGGGATTCCAGAGTATAATGTCGCCGTTGAGCCCGAAATACCCGTCGCTGTTGGGTGTGACCCAGTCATCGTAGTCGGGGGCGCGTCCGTCGTGGGGTTCTCCGTTACTTAGCGTATTACCTATGCCGATAAGAAAAATTGCCCCGTATTTGCGGGCGGCTTTTGCCTCCCGGTCTTTAGCCGGAAGAGTGGGGTATTGCCGCAGAAGTTCTTCGGCATGCAGGAATGTTATGTTGTCGGGCAATTGAGGAGTTATATGCGGGAATTCGGCATATATCTTTTGTTCTATTTCTTTGATAGCCTTATATATTTTTTCTACCGTATTTTTTAGATAGTCGAGATTGCGGTCCCGTTCTGTTATGGTTTGTTCCCAGTCCCACTGGTCTACATAAAGAGAATGCAGATTATCAAGTTCTTCATGCGTGCGTATGGCATTCATATCGGTATATAAGCCGTAGCCTGGCGCGATACCATAGGCTCCTAGTTTCATTCTTTTCCATTTGGCAAGAGAATGTACGACTTCGGCCTTACGGTCATCCATGGATTTGATGGGGAATGAGACCGCATGTTCATTTCCGTTGAGATCGTCATTGATTCCGGTTCCGGACAGTACGAACAGAGGGGCTGTTACCCGTCTGAGGTTCAGTGTCTTTGCCAGTTTTTCCTCGAATGAATCTTTTAGAGTTTTTATAGCCTTTTCTGTTGTTTCAGGCAATAATTTGAGTTTGTATGATTTAGGTATGATAAATGCCATATTTCTTTATAATGTATATTTATAATTTTGAGTTTATATTGCAAATATATAACAAATGTTTTGAATAATGATAATTTATACATCATTTTGCTTTAATTTAAATGAATATATAATTCATAATGATATTATGTAGATGTAAAATTGTGTATTCATGTGCCCGTCAAAGAGTATACAGGGGAGACTTTTATATCGTTTTTTTGTATATTTGTTTTTTACTTATTTTAATTTAATAGCGTTGTTATAATGAGATATGAGCGTTATATATTCGTTGTCTTGTTTGCAGGTATATTGTTGTTATTGCAAGCTGGAAATGTGAAGCCAGTGAGATCTGCTGTTAACGATACTCTTACCGAGGTGGAAGCCGGAGAGATGCTGTCGCGTCTTGGAGTAGGAAAGAGCATGAAAAATATCGGTAAGTTTACTTCCGAAGCAGTAGGTTTATATGACTTTGATAAAAAGATATCGGGACGTAAAGAGACATTTTTGTTGAAGAATAATACGACCGAGCATATTTCCAGAATAAAACTTAAACTGGTGTATAAATCGCCTTCGGGTGATATGATTGATTACAGGGAGGTAATGGTGGAGTGCGATTTGTTACCGAAGACTACACGGCAGGTACAGATTGATAGTTTCGACAAATCGGGGCAATATTATTTCTATAAGAATGTTCCCCGTAAAGGAGGCGGTTTCCCTTTTAAGGTATATTATGATCTGTTGCGTTATGACGTGGTTGTAGAGCCTTGATAATACTTTTTTAATACTTCTCTTGAACTTTAACGGATTACTGGCTGTCAAATTTTCTTTTGTATTGTTTTATAATCATCGGGACAAATGGAATTTTGGTTCCGGTATAAAGTTATAACACAATTAAATTAAAATCAGGAGGAATTATTATGACACCTGCAAAAGCATCGCAAAACTGGCTTCCCGGAATTTTCAATGATTTTTTTGGAAATGAATGGATCGCTAAGTCAAACAGTTCGGCCCCGGCTATCAACATTCTGGAGACAGATAAAGAGTATGAGGTGGAGATTGCCGCCCCGGGAATAACTAAGGACGATTTTAATGTGACAGTTACGAAAGATAATCATCTTATCGTTACTGTTGAGAATAAAAGTGAAAATGAAGAAAAGGATAAAAAAGGTAAATTTCTTCGTCGTGAATTTTCGTATTCTCAGTTCCAGCAAACTCTTATTCTACCTGATAACGTAGAGAAAGACGCTATAGAGGCTAAACAGGAGAATGGAGTACTTACCGTAACTATTCCTAAGAAGAAAGCTCCAGAAGCTACGGAGCCTAAAAAAATAGCTGTGAAATAAGTGGTTGTGAAATATTAGGAACCTGCTCATGTTTTTTATTTTCGGAAAAATATGGGCAGGTTTTTTATCGGGTCTCTTTTTGCCATTGCAAAGTGAGCAGGGCTATGGTGATAATGATTATGCCGGTGACAGATTGCCAGTCGGGTTTTTCTCCCGGAAGAATTATCCAGCTGAGGATTACTCCCGAGACGGGAACGACAAATTTCCACATATTCAGTTCGGATACCTTTACTTCGGGATTTTTAAGTAATGAATACCAGATGGAAAATCCGGCGGCAGGAATGAGTGCCAGCCATATCCATGCGAGGTAGAATTCTGCAGTATAGTCGCGCAGATGCCAGTCGGGTTCGGTAAACCACGATACTGCATAGAGTATGAGGCCTCCTGTAAAATTGGCGAAAGCGGTGAGCATGACCGGATCGACTCGGTTCCGGTTCTTTGCCACGATGATATTCGTAGCTGCTCCGGTTATATTGCTGATGATAAGCAGGAATATACCGAGGTAAAAAGTATTGTTGCTTGCGTTTAATGTACCCTTTGTTGTGCTTATG
Source organism: Barnesiella propionica (assembly GCF_025567045.1). NCBI lineage: Bacteria > Pseudomonadati > Bacteroidota > Bacteroidia > Bacteroidales > Barnesiellaceae > Barnesiella > Barnesiella propionica. Next base: position 269,499 of record NZ_JAOQJK010000004.1, read on the forward strand.
AATACAATGCCTGTCATTCCTAAGAGGATAGCGATGACCTTGCGTAGACCGAGTTTGTCGTTTTTAATGGTGAAGTGTGCCATAACAGCTACAAAAAGCGGACCTCCTCCGATAATGATTGCCGATACCGCAGCCGGAACTTTGTCAAGTCCCATAAAAAAGAGACCGTATTGTATGAATGTCTGGAGTATACCGAAAAACAACATATACTTCCATTGTTTCAGGTTAGCTTTCCAATCGGTTTTCTGGTATATAAGAAAAGGTATGAGCAATATCCCTGCCAGTGTAAATCTCATACCGGAAAGATGCAACGGAGTTGTGTAAGTGAAACCTATTTTGGCTCCTGCGAAAGCAGATCCCCATAATATACATGCAAGTATTGCCGGAAGTTTTGTTCTCATATCTTTATATTACCGCTGGAACCCCCATGTATAGTTTTTATTACGGCTGAAACGTCCTACAAGCCTAAAGTATAGATTTGCGAACGGATGTATAAGTGTGAAGAAAGGCAGAGAGAATGCCAGCTTGCGACTGTTCAGTAATTTGGCGGCATTCCTGTAAACGATTGTTTGAATGACGAAATGTATTATAAGCAATAATAACCCGATAACGGAAAGTACCGCATTGTAGAATATACCTGTGATAATAAGAAAAAAAGTACCTGCATAAAAGAGCCATGCTGTCAATTCTTCCAGCGGAAATAGTATTTTGGCCTTTGTATGGAGATAGCGGGATGTGAAATCATATTGCAATTTCAGTTCTTTCCAGGCCCGATAATTATCGTCGTATTCGGTTATCATGTGACTTTCAGGCGACAGTTCTGTGCGGGTATTGGTGTGACCGGCTATCTCATTAATGAAAAGGTCATCGTCTCCGAAATGAAGGTTAAGATGCTGCGAGAAACCTTTATTTTCAAAAAACAGGGATTTGCGGTATGCCAGATTGGCTCCAGTTCCCCGGTAAGGTCTGTTTAACAGTGCGAACGAGAGATATTTTAATGTGTACATCAGCCTATTGAAAGCTGCGTACCGACTGGTATGTCCTGACATGTATGCATGTCCTATGACAATATCGATTCCGGGGATGAAATTCCGGGCTATTTTTTGCAGCCATATCCGGCTTCCGGGATGGCAGTTGGCGTGTGTAAGAACGATAATGTCGTATTTGGCTGCTTTTATGCCAAGAGTGAGAGCCAGTTTTTTACGGCTTAAGTTGCGGGCTTCGTCGGGAATATAGGTTTGGTAAAGATGTTTGTAACGGCATTCCAATGCTGAAGTTACGTCCTTTGTATCGTCTGTAGAGCCGTCATTTACCACTATTACTTCATATTTCGGATATTCCTGTTCCAATATTTCAGGCAGATATTTCTCCAGGTTTTCGGCATCGTTCTTAGTATATACGACAACGGAGAGGGGAGGATATTCCTGAAGAAAATGTAGGTTTTTTTTATCTTTTTTTCTTATGAATGTCGTCGGCCGGTTGAAAAAATATAAATAGTAAAAGAGTTCTATAAAAAAAAGGAGTGCGACCACACTCATGATTATGATTTCTATAGTATTGAACGAAAGACTGAAATGAATCATTTTGAGAATAGTATAACGATTTTTCAACTGCAAACGTACATAACTTTTTATATTCCTGAAACTTGTACAGCTAAATATTTATTGTGAATTAATTCATTTTTATTTTTCGCTGTAACAGGGACTATATCGGTATAATTTTTTGCTTTTGGGTTTGATGAAAATATTAGTCGATATTTAGTATTTTTTTTAGTTGTTTTAAACGGAATATCCTGATAAATGTGTTTATGAAATTTTCGCCGAAAACAGCTATCAATGCTTTTTTTATATCATATAATATCACAATTCTTTTGGGTATCCATGTTTTGGAGAAATGATGAATACAATGTGAATTTTCGGTAAGATGTATTTTTCCTGTATCATCATCTTTAGGACTGAAAAATTCGGTAGGAAATACTTTTATTTTATCTAATTCCTGATATTTATTTTCAAGTCTGAGGTTTTTGGCGACTAAGTGTTCAGTGATAAAAACCGTATTAGCAACTATTTTTTTGGGATCGTCCGGATTAAAAAATCGTCTGCCAGTATAGTAGTCCAGTAATTCTTTGATTAGGGAATTGTTTTTTTCTGCACCTATTATGGCGGAAGCAACCCATTTATTGCTCTCAAATCCGATGAATGCAGGATTGTTAAGAAATTTGTCAAATGATTTTAGTAGTTCTACATCGGTGTCCAGATAAATACCGCCTTCGTTGTATAAAGCGTATAACCGGACATAATCTGACACGAATGCATATTTTTTGCAGTGATATGCTTCTTGTACAAATAAATTGGAATTAATATCAAATGTATTTTCATTCCATTCTTTGATTTCATATCCGGGTAAATGACGTTTCCATGAATCTATGTATTTCAGTGTTTTTTTTGACATTTCGCCATGTCCGAACCAACAATAGTGTATAGTTTTGGGTATCATATATTACTTGTCTAATAGTAAAATCCAATGATTTGGGTTGTTGCTTTTTGATTTATTTACAAATGTACTAAGATTTTTATTGCGAAGCAAATATCAGTTTATTTTTACAGGATATAATAATATGCTTAATTTTTTAGTAAAAAAATATATTGATTTTTTGTATAAAAAGAATATCATCCTTGTATACTGGGTTATGTGATTCAGGCGGCTGGGAATATTATGAAATATATGATAAATAAATCTCATAAAAAAGATTTATTTATATAATAAAGATTCTATTTTGCCGTTTCATGAATGTAGTGTTTTTTATGTTTAAGAATATTGTGTTATCTTTGCCGAACTTTGACTGAAAAAATAATTTGGAATGAAGAACAAGATACTTTTACTGTTTTTTTTAACTGTTTTCGTAGTTTCCTGTAAAACAAATAAACAAGTAGTATATTTTCAAAATGTAGAGGAACAGACAGGCGAATTGTCTAAAGTACCGGTAGATTACGAATTGAAAATTGCTCCGGATGACCAATTAGCTATTTCTATTACTTCTTCTGTCCCGGAAGCGGTTGCAGCATATAATCTTCCCGCGATTACCTATTCGATTCCCGGAGAAAAAACATTTAATACAATGCCCAGTATTCCTTTGTATATAGTGAATGGGGAAGGTAATATCTCATTGCCGGTTCTCGGCGAAGTTCATGTGGCAGGAAAAACGAGAGGAGAGGTAGAGAATATGATTCGTTCTATGCTGAGCCAGGATATCAAAGATGCTTTGGTAAATGTTCAATTGAAAAATTTTAAGGTGGTCGTATTAGGGGAGGTAAGAGAACCTGGTGCTGTATCTGTAAATAGTGATCGTATTTCAATATTGGATGCTATTGCAATGGCTGGTGATTTGACCATATATGGAGAGAGAACCAATGTTTTGGTTGTACGTGAACAAGACGGGAAAAAAGAATTTTATAGAGTTGACCTCACAGACCCTGCCGTTTTTGCTTCACCGTGTTACTATTTGAAACAGAACGATGTGATATATATTTCTCCTAATAAATCCCAGCAAGCAAATTCTCGATATAGCCAGAATGGTCAATTTAATGTGTCTATTGTTTCGACAATAGTAGGTGCAGTATCGGTATTGGCATCATTGGCTATTGCATTATTTATTAAGTAATTTATCCTCGCTGAAATTATATTGTTGATATGAGTAGTATGATTACCAAACCACAAAAAGACGAGTTCGTTAATATAGTTGAATTATTGCAAAATTATAAAAGGCATTGGTGCCTTTTCTTGGGCTCTATTGCGTTATGTTTATTATTTGCTGTTTTTTATTTAAAAGTAAAAGAACCTGTTTATCAGATAAACGCAAATGTTCTGATTACGGAAGATGAGTCTCCCAGCAGTGGGGGCGGTTTGCAATCCGCTATGCTTAAAAGCTTTTCTTTTGGTGGTATGTTAGGGGGAAGTTCTGTCGATGACGAATTATTGATAATCTCTTCTCATTCTCTCATTAAAGATGTTGTAAAAGATTTAAATCTGAATATAGATTATAAAGTAAAAAAAGGATTATTTTATAAGACAGCATATAAGGATCTTCCTATACGGTTAATGGCTCCGGAGTCGCTTCAGGATACACTTTCGGTGTGGTTAAAATTTGACATTCGGATTAATAAAGACAATAAAGCCGATGTGAAGGTTAAAAAAGGGCGTTTTACTACTCTTGCCGATATTAAGGGCGCTACTTTTCCTGTTACAGTCAAGACTGTTTACGGTCAATTTGTCGTTGATACAGCTTCGGGGTATAAACCTGATAAGAATTATAAGATAAAAGCAACTATTGCGAGTTATGATTCATTTACTGAATTATGGGAAGAGAAAATAAGTATCGGAGTTGCATCGAAAAAAGCTAACGGAATTTCTTTATCTCTGGAAGAAACCAGCATTGACAGAGGTAAAGATTTACTGAATACTTTGATTGCTTTTTATAATGAAGCCGGCCAGAATGAGAAAAATGTAACGGCTTCTAATACGGGACGGTTTATAGAAAATCGTCTTTCCTCGTTGTATGATGAGCTTTCTGTGGCAGAGAAAAATGTAGAAGAATACAAAAAACAACATAATCTTACGGATCTGGAAATTGAGGCGAAAGTGATGTTGGAACAGAATGGGGAATTTAAGCAAAAGCTAATTGAAGCGGAAACTCAATTGTCTGTAATTTCTATGGTCGACAATTTTTTGCGGAACACTTCTAATAAATATGAATTAGTACCCATAACGTCGGGATTACCCGATAAATCGGCAGGGGATGCTATAAAAGCATATAATGATTTGTTATTGAGGCGTCTACAGCTTTTGAGAACAGCGGGTGAATCGAACCAGAGTGTTCAGAACCTTAATGAACAGATTGATGCAATGCGTGGAAATGTATTGCAGACAATTACAAAAGCAAAGGAAAGTTATGAGATTGTACGAGATGACTTGCAACAGCAGGAAAATATATTTATGAACCGGATTAAAGGGATGCCTACTCAAGAGCGTGAATTTTTGGAACTTAAGCGTCAGCAGATAATTAAATCGGAATTATATGTTTTTTTACTGCAAAAGAAAGAAGAGAATTCTTTGATGATGGCAGCATCGGTACCCAAGGGTCGTATTATTGATGATGCTTATCATTTGAATGAGCCTCTTTCTCCCAAAAGAATGATGGTTATTTTGTTCGCTTTCTTTTTCGGTTTGTTGTTACCTATTATTTATTTGTACCTTAAAGATCTATTTACATTTAAATTCGGGACTAAGCAGGAACTTAAAAAACTTACAAATATACCTGTTGTAGGAGAAATTTGTATGAATGAAAGTACTGAATATATAGTTGCGAAAAAGGGAGACAGGTCGTCAATCGGAGAGTTGTTCAGGCTGTTGCGCGCAAATCTTCAGTTTTTGTTACATGGAAAAAATGAAAATGTAATATTGATGACTTCTTCCATAAGTGGTGAAGGTAAATCTTTTGTTAGTGTGAATCTGGCTTTATCATTAGCGCTCACGAATAAGAAAATTCTTTTGGTGGGACTGGATATACGTAGTCCTAAATTAATGGATTATTTGGGAATGCACGCAAATTCGGGTATTACCTCATATCTTGCTTCTGATTCGGTGTCGATAGATGATATTATTAATCATACTAAGTTTTCCGAAATGTTAGATGTGATCTTTTCTGGTCCAGTTCCGCCGAATCCTGCTGAATTGTTGCTGAGCGAACGTTTGGACTCTTTATTTAGCGAGCTTAAAAAACGATATGATTATATTATTGTGGATTCGGCTCCAGTAGGAATGGTTTCGGATACTTTTACTCTTATGAGGATCGCAGATGCTGTTATTTATGTGTGCCGGGCTAATTATACCAGAAAAGATAATATTGCTTATGTAAATGACCTTGTCGAATCAGGAAAACTTAAAAACGTTTCTTTGGTCATCAACGGTACTACTGCTAAGCAGGGGTACGGTTATGGTTATGGTAAATAAAATATTATAGAAGTGGGAAGACCTTATTCTATACAAGATATAAAAGATTTTTTTCATAAGGGGGATACACGAAGTGTTCAACTAAAGAAAAGTATTGTTTCCTGTTTATTCATTAAAGTAATCAGTGTTATTATTTCTTTGTTGATGGTTCCTATGTGTATTCATTATATTAATGCCGAACAGTATGGTATATGGTTGACATTAAGTACGATGGTCTTTTGGCTTGGATTTTTTGATATCGGATTAAGTAATGGATTGAGAAATAAGTTTGCCGAAGCTAAAGCGAAAGGAGATTCCATCCTTGCCCGGGAATATGTGAGTACGACATTTTTTATGCTTACTCTCATTTTTGTTGTTATCTGGCTTTTTTTTGTAATAGGTAATAATTTTATTAATTGGAATAAATTCTTTCATTTGGGGTATGACTCTGTGGGAGAGCTTAATAACTTATTTGTAATAATAATTTCTTATTTCTGTTTACAGAATGTAATAAAAATCCTGTCTACTATATTTATTTCGGACCAGCATCCGGCGTGGGCTTCATTTTTTGATATGTTAGGTCAATTTTTGGCATTACTTATCATATGGGTTATGATGCAACTTATTCCCGGCTCGTTGATGAAACTCGGTATTGTATTATGTTTTGCGCCGTTGCTTGTATGGGTTATAGCAAATATTATTTTTTTTCGAGGCAGATATAAAATGTATTCGCCTTCGATAAAATATGTGAAGTTTATACGCATTAAGGATATTTTGAATTTAGGATTACAATTCTTTATTATTCAGATATCTTGTATAATACAGTTTCAGACGGCAAATTTTATCATTGCTTATTATTTTTCGGTATTAGATGTAACTATTTATAATATTGTATATAAGTATTTTAATGTTCTTGCGATGACTTTTACAATTTTTTTAGCTCCATTTTGGTCTGCAGTGACAGATGCTTGGACGCGAAAAGAGTTTGAATGGATTCGTAATGCAACTCGTAAATATTTGTTAATTGCCATGGCTTTTACATTTTTAGGGGTTGTACTGATGTTTGTCGCTCCTTGTCTTTTAAAATTATGGGTAGGTGAAGTAGCCAGTGGCATTGACTTGAGACTTATCGTAATTTGCTTTATTTACGTGGTTATTACACTTTATACTACTTTATATGTCAATATACTTAATGGCATGGGAATTCTTAGAGTGCAATATATTCTTGCTTTAATTTCTCCTTTCGTATATCTGGGGGCTTCTTATTTTCTTATAAATTATTGGAATTTAGGTACTTATAGTATATATATAGCTTTAATATTATCAAATATTAACGGATATGTGGCTCCCTTTCAATATTACCGGTTAATGAGAGAAAAAAGGAATTATGCTCATTTGAAAACTATGACAGATATAAACTTTTAAAATAATCGGGAATGTTTGTTATTGTCTTTTTAGCGATATCTTGGTTTTTCTGTGGAAGAAAAGTAGAGTCAATACTTTGTTTCTTTTTCTTTTTACTGGATGGATTTCAAATAATACCACTCTCCTGGTTTTCTCTGGGAATTGGACTCAAGCCGATGGACTATGCACTGGCGTATCTGTTAGGTATATTTGTGATTACTGTTCTTACCCATAATATGCCTGTTTGGAAAGATAAGATTATGCCAAAGTTTTCTTATTTATTTATGGCATTTCTGGTAGCTGCAATTATTGTCAGTCGTTATTTTTATGCTGTGCCTTGGGGAGAAATCTTAAGGACAGTACGTAATTTTATTCTGCTGCTTTCTTGTTTTCTTTTTTACCGATTATCAATACCAGAAATAGATCGTCTTAAAAAAATAATATTTTATATTACATTATGTCTTTCCGGAGTGTATATATTGCAAGCAATAATAGGTGCACCCATTCTTAACGGATATGCAGGCGGTGCAAAAATGGATGTACTGGGAGTGACTATTCCCCGCTATTATAATTTTCCTATATTATTGCCTTATTTTATATATTATGGACTTTATCAATATAATTACCATAGTAACCGTCAAAAAGTTTTCATTTCTATTTTACTATTTCTTCCTATTCTTTTATCCTTTCATCGTAATCTGATCATCTCAATCATATTTATTTTAGTACTTAATATTTATTTATATAATAAATTTTCATCGAAATCGTTTAAGTATACTTTACTTTTCATTCTTATATTGCTTCCTTCTTCGGGTATGATTTATGATAGTTTGAATTCCCGTGGAACAATTAATGATGTAAAGGCTGTTATGGAAGGTGATTTCGAGGCTTTTTCCCGTACTGAAGATTTTGCGGAATCAACGTTATTATTACGCATGAGCATGTTATATGAAAGGACAAACCGAATGTTGGAAACTCCTTTAACTACTTATATGGGGTTAGGGCTGATGCAGGAAGCTACTCCATATACAATGAGTCATTTTGACTTTGTCTTGGGAATCAGAAATGAGGATACGGGAGAAATCATGCAGGTAGAGACCTCTGATATAGCCTGGATTACATTATTTGTTCGCTTCGGTTTGTTAGGTACAGTAATATATTTGATATATTACTGCAATTTATTTCTGTTTTTCTGGAAAGGGAAAGACGCTGAAGTTAAAAGAACGGTTTGCTCATATATGCTTTTAATGTTGATAACATCAATAACTAATATAATGATTTGTTCAATGGCATATATTGTTCCTATATTGTTGGAATATACCAGAATGAAGAAGTTAAAAAAACAAGAACCGGATCTCCTAAAACTGAAAGAAAATGAATGATCATATATTGGTTTCTATTGTAACTCCATCATATAATCAGGGGCAATTTATAGAAGAAACTATCCAAAGTATACTTAATCAGTCGTACCCTCACATACAATATATTCTCATTGACGGCGGATCTTCGGATCGTACGATGGATATTGTAGAAAAATACCGGGATCGTATAGATATAGTTGTTCATGAAAAGGATAATGGCCAGAGCGATGCTATAAATAAAGGTTTCCGTATGGCTACTGGAGAATTAGTCGGCTGGATTAATTCAGACGATGTTCTGTATCCTGATTGTGTGCAGAAAATTGTAGATTTATATAAAAAACATCCGGATGGTGCTATCTTTTATGGTTCGAAACTTTCATTTATTAACGAAGAATCGATAGTTTTTGAAGAGCGGGATTTTCATATAAAAAGAAAAAATGACTTATTATTCAAAGACTATAGTGTTGCGCAGCAAGGTTCATTTTACCGAAATGAATTTTTAAAAAAATGTAATTATTTAGATAGTTCTATCTGTTACTGCATGGACCTGGATTTATGGTTAAGGTTATTGGACCTTGGAAATATTTATTCTGTAGATAAAACTCCTTTGGCCAAATTCAGAATCTGGTCGGCGACTAAAACTACGACAGGATGGAAATCTTTTTTTAAAGAGATCAGGTATACCCTTCTTAAGCATGGCTCTAAAATTTACAGCCATTCTATTTTAAAATCATATTGGATTGAATTTAAAATTACCGTAAAGACTATTTTTAGAAAATGAAGATAGTTGAGTATGTTGTGTTCATAAAGTTTTTGTATTATCTGTTATTAGTTACGATGTGTACCATTAGATTTGGTGATATGTACATATTTTGCCTATTTAAAGAGGTGGTGTTGAATTTTATTGTGTAAAATTTATGGGCCCGTTAGAAGCGGACAAAAAAGATTGGTATTTATATTTAATAGGTTTGTTTTTTTAATTGTAAATTTCTTCATGCTTTTGTTGTTTGATATATATCATGTTTTTTTAGCTAAATGATAATAATCTTTATTAAATTATTTCAGTTAATAGTTTATATATAATATATTAAAAGAGAAATTATAGACCGCTCTTTAATTCTATAAGAGATTCTCTATTCTGAAATCACATTATAGGATAAAATAAAAAGAAATGTGTTTGTTAAATACTCGTATTTCAATGTGAGTTGTTATGATACCATTTGTTTACAAATAATAGTGGATATTTTGATTAATTCATTGGTAATCACATAGAAGTAAGGTTTGTTAAGGTGGCTTATTTTAATTGAAAAAATCGGTATGATGAAAAAAACGTGCTTATTGATTTTTTGTATTATAGTAGCTCAGTTTCAATTGTTCTCTTTGAACAAAATGGACTGGTTTAATAATGCCCGCTTCGGGATGTTTATTCATTGGGGAGTTTATTCGACTTTAGGAGGCGTATATATAGGTCCTTCATTAAATGGATATATGTATACTCCGGAACAACCTTTTGTTGCAACATATATAGCCGAGTGGATAATGTCAGAAGCATATATTCCCAGAGCAGAATACCGGAAATATGCTTCTAAGTTTACTGCTGAAAAGTTTGTTCCGGATTCCATAGCAATATTAGCTAAAACTGCCGGAATGAAATATATTGTATTAACAATAAAGCATCATGAAGGTTTTATTCTATATCCATCTGCTTTTTCCGATTGGTGTACAACAAATTCTGGGGCGAATGGACGCGATTTAGTCCGGGAACTGATTGATGCTGCCAAAAGACAAGATATTAAGATAGGAATCTATTTTTCACAAAACTTAGATTGGATGGCACCGGGGAGTCTGGGCGGAATCCCCGAAATAGGAGGAGCAATGTATCCCCGGGAGCAACAGATGGAATATATACAGAATACGTGTAAGATAATAGATGAGTTTACCACACGGTACGGGGACGATATAGATATAATATGGTGGGATGCACCATATACCAATAAAGATAAGGAATTTACGAATATGCTGAAATCTGCGTTGGAAAATAATCCTCATTATAGGCCGGAAATAATTCAAAATAACCGTCTTTCGGAATTGGATGATGGAGATTATGACACTCCGGAAGGTATATTGATGGATATTCCTAAACGACCGTATGAACTTTGTTACTCAATGACGTATTCTTGGGGATTTCTTCAAAATAGTGAGTTTAAATCACCTTTACGTGTTTTGCATGAATTATTAAGGACATTAAGTAAAGGTGGCAATTTACTGCTTAATGTTGCTCCCCGGGCAGACGGTAGTATAACGGAAGAAGAAAAAAATGTACTTAGATATATAGGAAATTATATTTCGGTCAATAAAGAAAGTATATATGGGACGGAAAGTAATGAGTTTATGTATGGTCAAGATTTCGGAGTAATTACCCGTAAAGGGAATACTCTTTATTTACATTATTATGTTGGGGAAAATCTTAAGTTATTTGGTGTGGAGAATAAAATACTGAATGCATATATACTTTCGGACGGAACTCCCGTAATTTACGAAAAAATTCCTGGTGGCTATTGGTTTCACAATATTCCTAAAGGGAGTACTGTATGTGTCGATTTCGAAGATATTACTATTGATGAGGGACGTGTTTTGGGCGGAAATGAACCGGGAACGGAGCTTACTGTCATGGCAGCATCTCCCTGGGGCGACTTGCTTTTAAATGGGATAGAAGATTATCCTAATTTCGGGGGATGGAGAGATGAAAATGCCTATTTATCCTGGCCGTTGCAAGTTACAGAGACTAACAAATATGATATATATGTAACAATTTCGGGATATGATGCTGGAACGGCTACTATTACCATCGGAGATAATTATTTGGAAGCTGATTATCCAGCATTGAAAAACTTCGATAATTATATAGAGATAAAGATGGGGACCTGTGAGCTGAAAGAAGGAAAATATGAAGTGAAATTCGGAAGAAAGCCGGTATCCCTTTTGAATTTTCATAAAATCCGTATCATAAAGTCTGAACTGGATTCATCTGATTCTTCGTTTAAAGATCGACTTTTTAAAGTTATCCCTTTGTATGATTCTAATATCATGGTACATATCCCGCAAATAGAAAGCTTGGTAAGTTTGGATTTTTATACCGTTATGGGGAACAACCTACATCGGATTTCGGGGTTATCTTCCGGGAATCATAAAATTATGCTGCCTTTAAACCTGTCTCCTGGTATTTATATTGTTTCTTTTAGTGATCAAAAGGGGGAAGTTCTATCTATCGAAAAAATAAAGCTATAATTGAGAATAAAATATATATTTTAAATTATTAAATAGGATATGTTTCCGGAATGCACATGTATATAAAAAAATATATATCTTTGTGTTCAAAACAATCGGGGGACAAAATGAAGATACTTCTTGTTAATAAATTTTATTATTCACGAGGTGGGGCTGATTTAGTTAATATTAGGTTAGAAGAACTGCTGAAATCGAAAGGGCATGAAGTTGCCGTGTTTTCCTGTGGCTATTCTAAAAATATAAAGGTACATTGGGATGAATATTTTCCTGAAGAAGTGGACTTTTTTGGTTCTTTTTCTTCTAAATTGAAAGCAGCTTCACGAGCAATATGGGGTTCCGGAGTTCGTGAAAAATATGAGAAATTAATTTCGGATTTTAATCCTGATCTTGTTCATATCCATAATGTACATTCTTATTTGTCTCCTATAGTTGCCCGTATAGCATATGAGCATCATTTGCCGGTGGTTTGGACTCTGCATGATTATAAATTAATATGTCCAGCATATAGTTGTTTGTGCCGGGAACAGGTTTGCGAGGAATGCTTTAATGCTCCTTACCGAGTTGTGTTGCGAAAGTGTATGAAAAATAGCTGGAGTGCCAGTATTGTAGCGTATTGTGAGATATTGAACTGGAATAAATCGAAGCTGCAACGATATGTGGATACATTTATTTGTCCAAGCGATTTTATGCAACGTAAAATGATAGCGGGAGGTTATTCTTCAAAACAGTTGACTACGCTATGTAATTTTATTCCGAGTGAGTTCACATCAGAAGAAAGGCCCCGGGAAGATTATTATTGTTATGTTGGACGTTTATCTCCGGAGAAGGGTGTGGAAACTCTTCTGAAAGCAGCAATAGACTGTTCTTATACCTTGAAAGTTGCTGGTGATGGCCCTTTATTCTTACAGTTGAAAAAGCGGTATCAATCGGATAAAATTCTTTTTTTGGGAAAACTGAACAATAAGGAAGTTAGTGCTTTATTAGCAGGTGCACGATTTAGTGTAACTCCGTCGGAATGTTATGAAAATAATCCGTTGAGTGTGATTGAATCACTTTGTATGGGTACGCCTGTATTAGGGTCTGATAACGGCGGTATTCCTGAACTGATAGAAGAAGGTTGTACCGGAGAAATTTTCCATGCGAAAGATATTACGGATATAAAGAAAAAAATCAAAAAAATGTTCAATACGGATTTTAATTATTCCCTTATATCAAAAAAATCGCAGGAACGTTTTTCAGAATCAGTTCATTTTGATAAACTTTTGAAATTATATCAGAACGCCTTAAAGAAACATTCTGAGCTTCAATGAGAATAGTCGTGATAGGTACAAGAGGTTTCCCCGGCATTCAGGGGGGGGTTGAGAAGCATTGTGAACATTTATATCCGCTTCTCTCGGAAAAAAACGATATTATTGTTTGTCGCCGTAAACCCTTTTTATCGGACGCTTCCTCTTATCAATACCCTCACATTTGTTATAAAGATTTTCCTTCGACCCGAATTAAAGGATTCGAAGCTTTTTTTCACTCATTCATTTGTTCTTTATATGTGATATTCACACGTCCGGATATTGTCCATGTACACAATATAGGACCGGCCATGTTTGCTCCTTTTATACGTTTATTTGGAATACCTGTATTACTTACTTATCACAGCCCTAATTATGAACATAAAAAGTGGGGCTTTTTTTCCAGAATGATCTTACTTATGTCCGAGAAAATCGCACTACGTTTTTCCAATCATATTATATTTGTTAACAGGTTTCAAATGGAAAAATATGGGAAAAAGGTGAAAAAAAAATCGGTATATATACCTAATGGAGTAGAGCCTGTATCTCCTTCTTCTTCCACTTCATATTTGAACTCAATCGGTATAAAACCACATAATTATGTGCTTGCGGTGGGGCGGATAACTCCAGAAAAAGGATTCGAGTATCTTATAAAAGCGATGGAAATGATTCCGACAGAAATAAAATTAGTAATTGCCGGAGGGATAGATCATAAGTCGGATTATTATAAACAGTTAAATAATAGTACGTTGGGAAAGCGGCTCATTTTTACAGGATATGTGGATGGTGAACCTTTACAAGAATTATATGCCCATGCCAGGTTGTTTGTTTTATCTTCTTTGAATGAAGGTTTTCCTCTGGTACTTTTAGAAGCTATGGGATATGGACTTGAGTTGCTTGTAAGTGATATTCCGGCTACACATTTGATAGAACTGGATGCTTCTTGTTATTTTAGAGCTGGCGATGTACATGAGCTTTCTGAAAAGATTTCTCGCTCATTATCGGAAGAATACCATTTGTGCAGATATGATTTGGCTCCATACGATTGGAAGAATATTGCTATTCAAGTGGGTGAGTTATATCGTTTTATTTCTAAAGCTCGAGCTTAATTCTTTTATAGAAAAAACATCATAATAATTTTATTTTTTCATCAAACAATACTTAATCAGATTTGTTTGTAGTGTATATCAAGTTAAAAACTTGTAATAATCAATCACTAAAACAGAACTGATATGAAAAAACTAATTCCTATTCTTTTCGTAGCACTGGTTTTCTCTGCTTGCCAGAAAGAACCCAGCCTATCGAAACTGGACAATGATTATGTAGTCTTTACCGACTATGATAGCTCTGCTGATTTCAGTGCATTCAGTACCTATTATATGCCGGATAGTATCTTGCGTATAACAAACAGTAAAGACCCTAAGTACCTTACCGGAAATGATGCCGAATATATTCTTTCGGTGTATGAGGATAATATGGAAGCCAGAGGATATACTCGCGTGGATGAAAAAGATATCGCCGATCTGGGCTTGCAAATTAGTTATGTAGAAGATGTAAGTTATTTTGTTAATTATCCGAACTCTTATTGGTGGAACGGTTACCCGGGCTATTGGGGACCAGGTTACTGGGGTGCGGGTTGGGATTACTGGTACTATCCGTATCCGGTAGTTTATAGTTATAGTGTCGGTTCATTCCTGGCGGAAATGGTAAATCTTTCTGCTTCCACTGAAGCGAGTCGTCGTCTGCCTATATTGTGGGATGCTTATATGGCCGGTTTGCTTTCAGGTTCATCAAAGCTAAACCGGGATTTGGCCATAAGGGCAGTAGATCAGGCTTTTGTTCAATCTCCCTATCTTAAGAAATAATGCCTGATATAAAATTTTATTTAGTGTCTCACTTAAGATAAAATAGAAAAACGTATGAAAACTTTCAAAAAAATATCATTATGGGTAGTTTTGGCCGTATCGTGCCTGATGCTCCCCGCAACGGGAAATGCGCAGATTATTCCCAATGGCTATGTCAATGTTGACTGGCAGTTTAACTCTTTATCCGGCGAGTATGCCAATGTGGCCAGCGGATGGGGTATGAATTTCGAAGGCGGTTATTATGTCACTCCTAAATTAGGTTTAGGTTTGTTTCTTGCTTATAGTACCAATAATAAATATATCGGACGTGAGACTTTGGTTTTGAAGTCCAATTCTTCTCTAACGGCCGATCAGCAGCATTCTATTTTTCAGTTGCCTTTCGGGGCTGTGGCAAAATATCGGTTTATGACACAAGGAATGTTCGAACCTTACGTATCGGTAAAACTCGGAGCCGCATATAGCCGTATGTCTTCTTATTTGCAAGTGTGGGAATTATATGATGATAGCTGGGGATTTACGGTATCTCCTGAAATTGGTGTAAGTTTTTTCCCCGTACCTTCATCCCGTTACGGATTTCATCTGGCGTTCTACTATAACTATGCGACAAATAAAAGCTTGGTGCTTACTTATGACCAGGATGGCCGTAATAACATAGGATTCCGCTTGGGTGTTTCATTTTAATATATTGTTCGATAAAAATAACAAAGGGATACACTTTCTGTGTGTCTCTTTGTTGTTTTATATAGTTATAAGTTGTGAATTAACACGAATCATTTGCGAAAGCGTTCTAAATACTTTATTTTTGTTACTTATATAGGACTTAAATTTCTCCTGTTTGAATAATTATGATTCGAATTCATCAATATATTATAAGAGTATTTCTTATTCTGTTTTTTGGAATAGTTTCTGCCGTATCCTTTGCCCAGTATCCGTTACATTACGATGTGTCGTTTAACGGGATTTTTGCCGAGACGGACGAAGTTCCTTATCAATTGGCCAGTAACAGGCATGGTGTCGTTTCTCCGGACGGCTCAAATGGCTGGGCAAGAGTCGGATTATTCAGAAATTGGGATACTTCGTCCCGGTTTTCTTATGCTTTCGGTATAGACTTGGCAGGTGGTTTCGCTCAAACATCTACGATGTTACGTACATCGTTGCAGGATTCATTCGATTCTTATTCCGATGAATTCAGGCGTGATGTCCATCTTTCTAAAATGAGATTCTGGATTCAGCAAGCTTATGCGGATATTAAATATCGCTCGATATTTCTATCTGTAGGAAGTAAAGAATATACTGGAGAAATAACTAATTTCCTTTTGAGTTCGGGAGATCTTATATGGTCGGGGAATGCCCGTCCCATACCGCAAATTCGGGCTGGATTCTGGGATTTTGTAAATATTCCGTTTACGAATGGCTGGGTACAAATAAAAGGAGATATAGCTTATGGGATATTTACCGATGATAATTATCTCAAAAGCCGTTTTAATTATGATGGCTATAGCCAATCGGCCTATAGTCTGTCATTTGTTACGACAAATACATTATATCATCAGAAAAGAGTTTACTTCCGTTCGCATAAAGACAGACCATTTGTTGTGACCATTGGTACAGAAATAGGTACTCAGTTTGCCGGTGATTATCGATCGTATACAAATGGCCGAATAATGAATGAAATATTATCGCCTGTCCGGTTTAAGGATTTCTTAAGAGTAATTATTCCTACTTCGGGAGATGGAGATACTAATTTGGGAGATCAATTGTATAAGTATGGTAATCATGTGGGAATGTGGAGTTTGATGGCTGAATATCATTTTAAGGATAAATCGAAAATAAAAGCTTATTTTGAATGGCCTTTTGAAGATGCTTCTGGTATGGGTAAGCTCAATGGTTGGGATGGACTATGGGGGATTGAATATAATACTGGAAAAAAAAATCTTTTGTCGGGAGCGGTGCTGGAATATTTGGATTTTACCAATCAAAGCGGTCCTATTCATTGGGCTCCGGCCGATCATGAAAATACGTCATTACAGGCCCACGCCACAGGTTCCGACGATTATTATAATAATTTTTTTTATAATGGTTGGGCTCATTACGGTATGTCTATGGGCTCTCCTATGGCTAAATCTCCGGCTTATAACCGGGATGGTTATATGAGGTTTACCGATAATCGTATTCGTGGTTTCCATTTGGGCTTTAACGGTTATTTTCGCCCGAATTGGAATTATAGGGTATTATCTTCATGGCGTAAGTCCTGGGGTACTTTTTTTGTTCCGTTGGCGAAACCTTCGACAGCTACTTCCATAATGATAGAATCTTCTTACTCTTTTCCTTCGGTGAGAGGGTTGTCAGTTACTTTGCAATTAGCTCAGGACTGGGGCACTATGTACGGAAAAAATAGTGGTATTATGATCGGTGTGCGTCGTACGGGAAGTCTTTTTAATAAAAAAGAGAGATGAGATTTATGAAAAATATTGTTGTCTTGTTTATTTTGTGGATGACGATTTTGTTATCGGCATGTACTCATAATGATGGAGATATCGGTCCTTTGTTCGGGCAATGGAAGCTTGTTTCTATAGAAAAATCCGGCCAGAAGTATATTTATGATAATCTTTTCGTTTCATTTCAATCTGCAGTTATAGAATTTAAAACGGTGACATATCCTCATGATTATGATTGGATATGTGGGGAATATAAACATATTGATAATTATTTAAATATTAAAATAAAAGAAGGTTCCGAGTCCGTATTGAACGATTTTCAATTAAATAAAAATAATGAAGATGAATGGAGTTTCTCATTTAATATTGTAAAGCTGACGAATAATAAGATGGTTTTGTCCTTAGATGATAAAATATATACTTTTGCTAAGTATGGAAATTAAAGTATTCTTATATTTTTATTTATTGTTCTGGGTGAAGGATTGTCCCTTATCAGCATAATGGGAAATTCATTATCCTTTGTTCTTCTTTGTGCCGTATTTGGATATACCTCGGAAACGCCGTCTGTGTGAGATATTATAACATAGCGTTTTAACTGTCTTTTTATTGAAATATCATTTTTCATATATAACCAAATGAAATCCATTTTTTGGTACAGGGAATTTTCGATGTAACCGATAATAGTTCCTTTCTTTAACTGGACCGAAGGGGAAGAGAGAAAGATAAGACAATGAGTGAAATTGCTATTGAGCGATGGGTCCTGGAATTTTTCTATGGCAATTTTCGTTTCGTCGTTTCTTATTGTCCAGATGCCTTCATAGCCGTCGGAATTGAATGTCTCGAGATATGCAAGAAGACCTTGCTCGTCATATTCCGGAATAATGATGGGTGTCTCCGGAGGGGTGTTGTGTTGTTTCTCATCGTCGGGAAACAAATCATTATTTTGTGCCGGTAGAATAAATACCGGCAGAATCGAAAGTAAAAATGTAGCAACATGTTTGCCTTTCATCTTATGATTAATTAGAATCTGTAATTAAATCCGAAACTCAATAATTCTTTCAGTTGAAAATATTTCCAGCTTTCCTGTCTTTGTACTCCGTCGTCATAACGAAGATGCACGAATAAGCGTGTGGAAAAATATTTATTCAAGAGAAAATCGAACGAATTTTCCAGTTCTGCTTGAACTTTTTTATAATTGGTAAAATAGAAAAGCCTTGATGTCCATCTTATATTATAGGTGAATGCCCAGCTTAGTTTTGCTTCCATAGAAGAACCGTACTGGTTTATAGCGTGTGCTCCGTTCTTAAATCCTATTCGTTCCAGTTCGGCCGGAACGATTTTGGTATGTTTTTTGACGAAAAGCAGGTTATACGAAAAAGGTGACAGCGATACCGAAGTTTCCAGCTTTTTCGATTCGTCTTTATGCTGGTAGGTCATACCTACACCCATGTTAAACTCGCTGGGTGAGAATGGTTCGGTTATCCGTTCATCTGTATTCACTTTGAAATTGTTGAATATTTGAGTTTTGTAATAAAGAGACGTTGTATAATACCATTTATTGAATGCTTTAACACCAAATGTGGAATTGATTTGGAACAGATCTTCATTAATACGTATGGAGCGGCTGTCTTCGTCCGGTGCATTATTGATGTTGAGACGCCATTGTACACTGTTCTCAAATAATAATTTTTTACTCAGATCATTCAAGTTGATCGAGTATTGCTGGTCACTTACGAGGTTCAGGTTACTGTTTCCTCCTTTGTACCAGTTCTCCGAGACGTAGACTTGGGAGAATTGTACGGATGATTGGAAATGATGAATCCACCGGGGAATCTTCAATTTTACCTTACCTACATCGCTTTTAACTTCGAGCGGTTTTTCTGTGATTTGGAGAATATTTTTTGTGGGAGATACTTCTATGATGTATTGTTTTGGAACTTCAGGAAGCATATCCACATTGTATTTTATCTTTTCGGGTTCATCTATTATCATTTTATAAACAGCCATATCTCCCCAGTAACTCGAACGGTTGATGCGGTCCAGCCACATAGTATCGTTTTTTAATACATAAGGGCTGAGACCTTTTGGCTTTTTTACTGTCAGCTTTTCCGGATAAAATTCGCGCATCCCTTTAAATATAATAGGCATGAATATGGGATTGACAGGCATATGAGGTCTGAGTTCCCGGGCATGGCGTGCGCTATCCGCCATTTCAAGCATGTCGATTATCTTTTCGATCCGGTTTGAATAGCCAGTGGTATCGGTTTCGATTAATGATAATAAAGCAGCATTTTCTTTGATCTCCGGAAAATCGTGGGCAGGTTGGGATATTGAATCGGCAGGAATGGTGTTTGTAATGTGATTATCCTGTGCGTTGATAGTAGGAAATATAAATGCTAACAAAATAATTATCAGAGTAGAATGTAATTTCATATTATATGTTTTGTGAGTTTATGCAAAGATAAAAAAATAAATACATAAAAAAGATGCAAAGGACAATGTAATGTTCGAACGTAAAAGTAAATCGGTGATATACGGATTGTTTTATGTCGGTTTCGGCAAGTGTTATTATTGGTAATTTAATTATTCTTAATTCTGCATTATGGATTATTTTTCCTAATTTTGCAACTTGTAAAAATATTGTACACACAAAAAGTAAATAAAAAACATATCTTTCATCGTGGATACTAAGTATATTTTTGTTACGGGAGGAGTGGTTTCCTCTTTGGGTAAAGGGATAATTGCTGCTTCACTTGCCCGTTTGTTACAGGCGAGAGGTTATAAGGTTACCAACCAGAAGTTCGATCCTTATATCAATATAGACCCGGGCACCCTGAATCCTTACGAACATGGCGAATGTTATGTTACTGTGGACGGTCATGAGGCCGATCTCGATCTGGGGCATTATGAACGTTTTACCAATACACCGACTACCCGTGCCAATAATATTACGACAGGACGTATTTATCAAAATGTGATTGACAAAGAGCGCAGAGGTGATTATTTGGGTAAAACAGTTCAAATTATTCCTCATATCACCGATGAAATAAAACGTAATGTAAAGCTTCTCGGTTCTAAGAATGAATTTGATTTTGTAATAACCGAAATTGGAGGAACGGTCGGTGATATAGAGTCGCTTCCTTTTATCGAAAGTGTGCGTCAGCTCCGCTGGGAAATGGGTAAAAATTGTGTTTGCATCCATCTTACTTATGTGCCTTATATCGCTGCGGCAAAAGAGTTGAAAACAAAACCTACCCAGCATTCTGTAAAACAGTTACAAGAAGTGGGTATACAGCCAGATATATTGGTATTGCGTACCGAACATGAGATATCATCCGAGGTACGTAAGAAAGTCGCATTATTCTGTAATGTGAACCCGTCCGCTGTTATTCAGTCGATAGACGTTCCTTCGATATATGAAGTACCTATTAAAATGCATCAGCAAAAGCTTGACGAGATCGTTCTGGCCAAAACGGGTATGCCTATTGAAGGAGAACCGAATCTTGCCCCTTGGGAAAAGTTCCTGCATCGTATGAAGAGTGCGACTAAGACCGTTAGTATCGGTTTGGTAGGTAAATATGTAGAACTTCCCGATGCATATAAATCTATCAATGAATCTCTTTTTCAGGCTGCTACATATAATGATTATAAACTGGACCTGCAATATATACATTCCGAAAAGCTCAATGAGTCTAATTCCGATAAACTGTTAGGAAAACTTGACGGTATACTTATTGCTCCGGGGTTTGGCCAACGGGGTATTGAAGGAAAATTTGTTGCGTTGAAGTATGCGCGGGAACACGATATTCCCACATTTGGAGTTTGTTTGGGAATGCAGTGCATGGTTATAGAATATGCCCGCGATGTTTTGGGATATGCCGATGCCAATTCTACCGAAATGGATGTAACTACCAAACATAATGTTATTGACTTGATGGAAAGCCAGAAAAGTATTTCCAATATGGGAGGAACAATGCGTTTAGGAGCCTATGATTGTATCTTATCTCCCGATTCGATTCCCGCAAAAGCTTATGGAACTACACATATACGTGAACGCCATCGTCACCGTTTCGAGTTTAACAGCGACTATCGCCAGGAATTTGAAGACGCCGGCATGAAATGTGTGGGAGAAAATCCCGATACCCATTTGGTAGAAGTCGTGGAAGTTCCGTCTTTACGCTGGTATGTAGGCGTGCAGTATCATCCGGAATATAATAGTACCGTTTTAAATCCGAATCCTTTATTCGTAGATTTTGTCCGGGCCGCTATTGAATATAAAAATAAGTAATGTAAAAATATAAACAAGACGACTATTATTAAGAAGTATGGATAAAAACACGATTCTTGGTTTTGTCTTAATGGGTATTATTGTTGTCGCATTCACGTGGTTGGCACAACCTACCCCGGAACAGCTCGAAGCGCAAAAACGCTATACCGATTCTATTGCGACAGTAGATAGTATCCGTCTGGCACAAGACCAGATTATCAAACAAAATGAACAGGTGGAGCAAATGCTCATTACCGATACGATTGCTGTCGCTACCGATTCGGTACGTAATGTAATTCTTGATCAGACGTACGGAGAATTCTCTCAAAATGCTATTGGAGAAGAAAAATTTATTACGCTTTCTAACGAATTACTTACTCTTAAGTTCTCTAATAAAGGAGGTAAATTATATGAAGCCGTTCTTAATAATTATGAAGCTTATGATTCTACGAAAGTGACTTTGTTCACCGCTCAGGAGAATAATTACGGTTTTATGTTTAAGACGAATGCCCGGGTAATTGATTCCAAATCGCTTTATTTCGAACCTATTGCTACCGACAGTACAGTGACTATGCGTCTGGCATTCAAGAACGGAAGTATTTTTGATGTCCGGTATACGTTACCGAAAAACAGCTATATGCTGAAAATGGATATCGTACAAAACGGCATGGATAAAATATTACCTTCGAGCGTAGTATATCTGGACTTTTATTGGGATCAGACGATGCGCCGACAGGAAAAAGGACGTATGTTCGAGGAACGTAACAGTGCATTGTATTATAAATTTTACGGGGATGATGTGGAAAACCTGAGCCAGGGAAGTGACGATAATGAAAGAGTGACTACCAGCCTTAAATGGATAGGTTTTAAAAATCAGTTTTTCTCTTCGGTTTTCATTGCAGATGAACGTTTCAATGAAGGCTCGTTTACTTCGCAGATGATGAAAGATGATTTTTATTTAAAGAAATTCCATGCAGAAACGACATTTAATTATGATCCTTCTTCTGCCAATCCCGCTGGTTTTTCTTTCTTCCTCGGACCAAACTCCTATCCGTTATTGAAATCTTATGACAAAGGACGTTCTGGGGATGAGGAACTGGACCTCGATCAATTGGTTCCGTTGGGTTATCAGTTCTTTCGTTGGATAAATACCTGGATTATCATACCTATTTTTACTTTATTGGGTAAGTTCTTCTCCAATTACGGGATAATAATCCTGATAATGACAATATTTATTAAATTGGTGCTTTTCCCGTTCACATACAAGTCTTATATGTCAACGGCAAAAATGCAGGTTTTGAAACCTCAGATTGAGGAAATAAATGCGAAATATCCCAAAAAAGAAGAAGCTCTGGAACGGCAGCGCGCAACGATGGATCTATATAGTAAGGCAGGTGTAAATCCCATGGGCGGATGTATCCCTATGCTGTTGCAGATGCCTATTTTATTGGCTATGTTCGCCTTTTTCCCTTCTTCGATAGAGTTGCGTGGAGAATCATTCCTTTGGGCCCATGATTTGTCAAGCTATGATTCTATTTTTAGCTGGGACACATATATTCCTATTATAACTCCGTATTTCGGTAATCATATCAGCCTTTTCTGTTTGTTGATGACGGTCACCAATTTGTTATATACCAAGTTGAATATGGAGAGTCAGGCAGGTTCACAACAGATGCCCGGAATGAAGGTAATGATGTATATGATGCCGTTGATGTTTTTGGTATTCTTTAATAATTATGCTTCGGGTCTCAGTTACTACTATTTTGTTTCCACTTTGATAACCATCTTACAGACTTATGCATTCAAAAAATTTATCAATAAAGATAAAGTGTTGGCTAAGTTGAAAGAAAATCAGAAAAAGCCCCGTAAGAAAAGTGGCTTTATGGCACGCCTTGAAGAAGCGCAGCGTCAGCAACAAGCTGCTTTAAGAGAGCAACAAAAAAAGAATAAACGCCGCTAACTAAAGATATTTTTAAAATATAAAAAGGAGCTGTTTAACAATTAAAGGTTATTCAGTTCCTTTTTTATTAATGCAGATATGTATTTATTTAGTTGTAAATAAATAATTATTTGTTTTCAGATATCTTGAGATATTGTCTCAGGATATATTATGCAAGCCCTTTTGGGGTTAAATCGTATATATAAAATGTGTACCGGATTGGAATCGGCCGATATTTTAGGAGGGACTATCGGATATGCGGCATTTGAAGAATGTGAGAGTATAAAATCAGTGATGATAGGTGACATCCATAGGAGAATTTGCTTTTGCAGATTGCAGTAATTTAAAATCGGTAACAATAGGAGCTGGTGTCGAAACGATTGGGAACAGTGCTTTCCAGAATTGTCCGTTGACCGAATTTCATTGTAGAATGGAAATTCCCCTTGATATAAATGAATCAGTTTTTACTTTAGATGAAGAGTATTATAGTTTGGAAAACAAGTCACCTATCCGCACAATATCAAATACATGTATCCTGTATGTCCCCACAGGGTGTGCCGACGCCTACAGGAGTGCCCCTGTATGGGGGGCAAAAATATAGTAGAAGAAAACGATGCCGGTATTAAAATGCTGATAAAGTATATATTAAAATTACGGCTGATAATGGAAAAATATTTGTTTCAGGGGTAAATGGTGATACTGTAATTTCTGTTTATGATTTGAATGGCAGGCGGATTTACTGTGGAGTGGATAATATAATAGAAATCCTGTTTAAGGGATTATATATTGTATACGTAGAAGGAAATCCATATAAAGTCTTATTATAATAAAAATTAGCAACACCCTTTGAAAGGCAGAAAAAGATAAGTACGAAATAGGTTGAAAAGCCGTAACAAGGCTCATATTCTTTTAGATACAAAAAGCTGTTATCTTATGATAACAGCTTTTTTCTCTATTGTCTGAGTAATAAGATTTTTCTTCTTACTTAGGCTCTGGGGCGAGCTTCTTTGATCACCAAAGTGCGACCGGCGAATTCTTTACCGGCTAATTCATCAATGGCGCGTTTAGCAGCTTCGTCATCAGGCATTTCGGCAAATGCGAATCCTTTCGAGCGACCGGTTTCACGATCAGTGATAATTTTTACTGATTCAACAGCACCGAATGCTTCTAAAGCATCGTGAAGCTCATTTTCTTTAACCCCATAGCTGAGGTTACCAATGTAAATGTTCATAAGAAAAAAGTAAGTTAGTAAAACAATTTGTGAAAACAAATAGGTTTCCTATGAACTTAGAGAGAGGAAAATTTCTCCCGAATGCTCGGGATAGAAGTGCATCTTTTGTATAAGTGCAGTATAAACCTATATGTAAGCGTTGCAAATAAACGCATAAAATTTGGATATGCAACAATTTTTTTCTTGTTTTTTTATCTATAGGTTTAAAAAAAAGAAGGAGAGGACTTAAGTCTCTCTCCTGTAATTCTCTATGTATATTGTTTATGAGGTCCTGGAGTTATTTTATACCAGTTTTTCCTCCTTTTATTCCTTTTCCCATATTAAATATATTCTGGTCGTAACTTACTGTTTTGAGTGCCGATTCCCGTTTCCGTTTTAGAGCAAGGTTTACCAGCTTGTCCATGAGTTCGTCAAATCTTATTCCGCTGGCTTCCCACAGATAAAATGAAAGAGAACCGGGTATTGTATTTATTTCATTTACGTATATTGTGTTGGTGTTCCGGTCTACGATAAAATCTATTCTGGATACTCCGTGACATGATAGTACCCGGAATGTTTCACCTGCAAGGAACTGAATACGTTGCGTATCTTCGGCACTGAGGTCGGCAGGTATTCTTTTTTGTGAAGCCTGCATTCCTTTAGAAGATTTAGTTCCTCCCATATATTTATCTTCATAAGAAAGAATGTCTCCGCTTTTTATAGGTTCTTCGCATACCGAGGAAATATAATCGTCACAATCCCCAAGTACCGAGCAATTGATCTCTTTTAAGTCTTCCACCATATCCTCTACGATAATTCGGGTGGAATATTTTTCGGCTGTCTCTATTTTCTCTATCAGTTCTTCCCGGTTGTCTGCATGTGAAATCCCGACGCTTGAACCAAGATTTGCCGGTTTTACGATAACAGGATAACCTATTTTTTTCTCTATCTCACGGATTAACATATCCCTTTGAGTAAACCATTGTTTGTCGGTGAACCATACATAGTCAACGATCGGGATACTACATT
This sequence comes from Barnesiella propionica, assembly GCF_025567045.1. Classification (NCBI taxonomy): domain Bacteria; kingdom Pseudomonadati; phylum Bacteroidota; class Bacteroidia; order Bacteroidales; family Barnesiellaceae; genus Barnesiella; species Barnesiella propionica. The sequence continues at coordinate 295,574 of NZ_JAOQJK010000004.1, forward strand.
TTTCCATAATCATTTTCATCGTAATCTTGTCCATACCATTCGCCGAAGAGAGAGTATTGCAGCCGGCATAAGGTATGCCTATGGTTTCCAGTACGCCTTCAAAAATGCCGTCCTCTCCGTTAGAACCATGTAATACGGGAATGACGACATCTAAAGTTGTCAGTATTCCGTTTCCGAATAAAGTTTTCCGTTTTTTATATATATTGTAATCTCCGAATGCAGGTATCATATATACCTCTTCGCACATTTTTTGCAGAGCATTCATATCCTTATAGTTCTTCACATCGAGCAACGCCGATCCGCTAAACCATTTTCCTTGTTTGGTAATGTATATGGGCGTGATGTCGTATTTGTCCTTGTTGAATGCGTTTATGGCTTGTAAGGCCGATATGACGGATATTTCATGTTCTGTGGAACGTCCGCCGAAAAAAACGCCGATTCTAGTCTTCATTTCGTATCTTTTGTTTTATTGAGGTTTTATTTAAATGTATCGGGGAGATCGTTTTCGTATAAAACTACGTCCCCTCTTTCAGCTATTTGTTGCAAATGTGATTGGGCGTCGTTGAATGTGTGCGCCAAAAATATTTTATTTTCTTGCATACCGGCTTCTTGCATACCGGCCAGTATCGCTCCCTGATTATAGGTCCCGACGATTATAGCATAATCGCAGGATTCTGCTATTTGTTTACCGAACCGGTGATTATAGAATTCTTGTTTTTCTCCTAATTCTATCATTCCCGGCGTAATGATGATTCGTTTGCCGGTCGTTATTCGTTTCAATACATCCAGGGCCATCTTAGAACCGTCGGGGTTGGAGTTGAATGCATCGTCGATAATAGATATACCTCCGGGCGTACGTTTCATATTCAATCTGTGCTCAACTTGTTCTATACGGCTGACACCGTATTTTATGGCATTTTCAGGAACATCCAGATAACGGGCAGTAATAACGGCTGCCATTAAATTCGATATATTACAATCTCCTATGAGTTTTGTGGACAAATTCAGTCGTTCTCCTCCTCCCACTATCGTAAAATGAGTTTCGTCAGTACCATATTCGATATTTTCCACATAGTAATCCGTTTCTTTGTCGTTGAGAGAGTATCGTTTTATTTGTACGTTCTTGACCGGGCGGTTCGCAATATGTTCGAAATCGTTATTGATAATCCCCAACCCGTGAGCCGGTAAAGAGTCTATCAATTCAAATTTTGTCCGTTGCACGTTCTGTATGTTTTTGAACGATTCCAGATGTTGTTCTCCTACAGCAGTCACTATCCCTATCGAAGGCTGTACCAAATCGCATATTTCTTTGATATCCCCGATCTGTTTTGCTCCCATCTCTACAATAAAAACATTGTGGAAAGGTTTTAATTGTTCCCTTATAGTCCTTATAACCCCTAATGTCGTATTATAACTGCCGGGGGTCATAAGTACATTGAATTGTTCCGCCAATATCCTGTATAAATAATGTTTGGTACTGGTCTTTCCGTAGCTCCCGGTTATTCCTATGATCATCAGACCGGGCATTTCCTGTAAGATACGTTTGGCGTCGTTATAATAACGTCGGTTAATCGCTTTTTCCATCGGAGCTGTGACAATAGTTGCAAGGATTATAATAGCATAAGAAATAACTATCATGAGCATCAGGCAATTGAGGCTCATATATAAGTTGAATGTTGATATATATACAATTGTCGGCAGGGTATAAGCAAGGATAAGCGATGTAATATATAGCCTGGTGGCACGTTTGGTAAATACCAGAGGTTTTTTATACTTCTTCCTGTATTCCGTGTATATACGGATAAGAGCGTACAAGATCACTACCGATACCATTACCCAATGGGTGAAAGGTGTATTTAGTAAAAATAATACGAGGATGTCGACCAAACGTCGTTCCGTATTGAACGAATTTAATACCCATTTCCAATAACGTTCTATGCGGTAGGAATTTTGTTGCAACATTTGCAATTCGTACTTTAACGCAAAAGCACAATAAATAGCCAGCAGTACAATGGCGGGAATTAAAAGGAATTGTTCCATGTTTTATTTTTTAATTCGGTCTTTCTCCAAAAAGTTATTAAGAATGATATTAAAATCGCGAGGAGCATCTAAAAAACTATAATGTCCGGCGTTATCGAAAATCACCAGACCTGCATCCGGAATAAGCTTTTCCATGAGCTTGGCGTCTTTTAGGGGTGTTGCCGTATCGTTTTTTCCCCACATAAGCAGAACCGGGCATTTGATAGAAGACAACACCGGAGTGAGATCTTCATTTACTATTTTAGTAAATATATTGCGCATCATACCAGATAAGGCATTATAATCGGATGAACCTGCCTTACGCCGGTACATCTCTATTTTTTCTTCTGCTTTCTTTTTTCCGATGAGGAACGGTAACAGGTGTTTGTATGTTTTAAACGAATAAATTTTGATATAATATTTAAGAGGCCGTTTAGGTTTAATTCCTGCCGCATCTACCAGGATCGCTTTACGTACCCGCTTCCTCGAAGAATATAATATCGTAACGCGTCCTCCGAAAGAATGGCCTAATAAGATAGGATCGGTTATGTTTTGATAATCAATAAACTCTTCCAATAATCGTGTATATTCTTCAATGCCCCATATCTCTTTCGGTATACTGCTGCCTCCGAAACCTGGAAAATCTATATTATATACTTTAAAGTAGGGGGCAAGACTCGTTTCTATGGATTGCAGTGTGTTCATATTACAACCCCATCCATGCAGGAGAATGACCGGCTGTCCTTCACCTGTTACCCGGTATTGTAAATCTACATTGTGAATATGGATTTTTTCAATCATTTCCTCATCTTATAATCAACTTACAAACTTACATAAAAATCATGAAATATAGACCTGTCCGGTGAAAATTAAGATAAAAGAAAAATTATGAGTACCGGGATATGTTTTCATTAACTTTTAATCTGAGTCTTTAATCTTTTTCACGCATTAAAATGTATAAGTCTCGTTATGATTTAAGGATGAAAAATGTATCTTTGCATTATTACTATTATAGATTAGGTGATGCATGTTTATGGATGATGCGAAAGAAAAAATAGATCGGCTTCGTAAGTTGCTCAATGAGCATAATTATAATTATTATGTATTAAATGCACCTGTGATAAGCGATCGTGAATTTGATGAAATGATGCGCGAGTTACAGGAGCTGGAAGAAAAGTATCCGGAATACACCGATCCTGATTCTCCTACCCAGCGGGTGGGAAATGATATAAACAGAGCATTTACTCAGGTAGAGCATCGTTATCCTATGCTATCATTGAGCAATACCTATTCAATGGACGAAGTGGAAGCTTTCTATGAAAGGGCAGATTCCGGACTTATGGGAGAGCCGTTTGATATGGTGGGAGAACTTAAATATGACGGAACCTCCATTTCATTGACTTATGAGAACGGACGACTTGTCAGGGCTGTTACAAGAGGGGATGGCGTGAAAGGGGATGATGTAACCGAAAATATACGTACAATCAAAAGTATCCCTTTGCAGTTAAGAGGGAATGACTATCCCCAGAACTTTGAGATTAGAGGAGAGATCCTTATGCCGTGGACCGTATTCGAGGCATTGAACGAGGAGAGGGAGAGGCAGGAAGAGCCTTTGTTTGCCAATCCCAGAAATGCCGCTGCCGGTACGCTGAAATCCCAGAACTCTGCTGTTGTCGCTTCCCGTTCTCTGGATGCTTATTTTTATTATCTGCTGGGTGAAAATCTTCCTTGTGACGACCATTATGAAAATTTGCAGCGAGCTAAATCCTGGGGATTTAAAATATCGGATGCCATGCGTAAACTCAAATCCATACAAGAAGTGGAAGAGTTTATCGGCTACTGGGATAAAAACCGAAAGAACCTTCCGGTCGCAACAGATGGAATAGTATTTAAGGTTTCGTCATTACGCCAGCAGCGGAATCTGGGCTATACGGCGAAATCGCCCCGGTGGGCTATTGCGTATAAATTTCAGGCGGAGCAGGCTGTGACACGCTTAAATTTTGTTTCTTATCAGGTAGGACGTACAGGTACGGTAACTCCGGTGGCCAATCTTGATCCGGTACAGTTATCCGGCACGGTCGTAAAAAGAGCCTCGTTGCATAACGATGATATCATTCAGTCTTTGGACCTGCATATCGGAGATATGGTATATGTGGAAAAAGGGGGAGAGATCATTCCTAAAATAACGGGGGTGGATATGGCCGCCCGCGAAAGTAACATATTATTGGGAGAAAAAGTAAAGTTCATAAAAAACTGTCCTGAATGCGGAACTTTATTGTGTCGGTTGGAGGGCGAAGCTGCTTGGTTCTGTCCTAATGAACGGGGATGCCCTCCGCAGATCAAAGGACGCATCGAGCATTACATCAGCCGCAGAGCTATGAATATTGACGGTTTAGGTCCCGAAACTATCAATCTTTTTTATTCTTTAGGGTTGGTTCGTGACGTTTCCGATCTTTATACTTTAAAAATGGACCAGATTTCTTCGCTGGAACGGCTGGGGGATAAATCGGCACAGAATATCATTACAGCCATAGAACGATCGCGTGATGTACCTTTCGAACGATTCTTATTCGCTCTCGGTATACGTTATGTAGGAGAGACGGTAGCAAAGAAACTGGCTTTGGCTTTTCATTCCCTGGAAGCTCTCATGAATGCTTCTCTGGAAGAGCTGGTGCAAGTGGATGAAATAGGCGAGCGCATAGGGCGGAGCATTATTTCATATTTCTCCGATACAGAGAACAGGGCGCTGGTGGAGCGTTTAAAAGCTTTCGGAGTACAAACTTCTGTTTCGGAAGAAAGATTATCGGGACGTTCGGATAAACTGTCAGGAAAAATTATCGTTATAAGCGGTACTTTCAGTCACCATTCGAGAGATGAATATAAAGCACTTATTGAGCAGAACGGAGGGAAAAATTCCGGTTCCATATCCGGCAAAACTACTTATGTACTGGCGGGAGAAAATATGGGGCCTGCTAAATTGGAAAAGGCCCGGAAGCTTGGGATTGAAATCCTGTCGGAAGATGATTTTCTTAAAATGATAGGAAAGTATTAAATATATAAGTTGTTATGTGGGAAAGTTTGGCTAAACGTAAAATCAGAAAAGAATGGAACCGGATGGTTCCGTGTGGTCATCGGTTTGTGTCTTATGATGAGGCTTCCAGCCTGCTTGTGCTGGTTCATGGAAATGCGACAGCCGAACTTATGCCGCTATTGAATGAATTGTACGAGGATGGTAAGCGAATCACCCTTGTAGTGTATCATCCCCGGCCTGATTTTGTGACCGGTCATTTGCCTGTAATGCGTTCTTTGATGATGACTTCAAAGGAATTGAACAGGTTGCGTAATTGTCCGGCTCCTGCTTTTTTGAAAAAATTTGAAGAAATAGATACCTCTCCAGTCCTTTTGGACCTTACGGTCAGTATCGTATGTCCTCTTTTATATCTTGTTATAAATTCTTCGGCATGTTGCAAGATGGGATTAAGGAAACCGGATTATATTGAGCCCTATGATTTTATGATTCAGGAGAATAAAAACATCACATCGTTAGAACTTTTTCAGAATTTACTTTTTTATTGGAGGAAAATTGGCGTCAAAAATAATAATTTATAACTTTGTAAACCTATAGTTAGGCAAAAAAGATTTATGGCACGAATAAATTTAAGCGGTATGGGGGTCGCCTTGATCACTCCTTTTAGAAGTGATGAATCGGTGGATTTTTCGGCCTTATCACGGCTTATTGAATATCAGATACAGAACGGAACCGACTATTTTGTAGTGTTGGGCACTACGGCCGAAACACCTACGCTTAGCGAAGAGGAGAAGACGGCAATAAAGTCTTTTGTGGTTGAACGCGTGAACGGACGTGTTCCTCTCGTTTTGGGTTTAGGGGGCAATAATACAAGAGGAATAGTAAGTCATCTTGAACATGATGATTTTACCGGTATCGATGCGATCTTGTCTGTAGTCCCTTATTACAATAAGCCTTCTCAGGAGGGGATGTATCAGCATTATAAAGCTATTGCAGGAAGTACTCGCCTGCCGGTCATATTGTATAATGTGCCGGGACGTACGGGGGTGAATATGACGGCTGAAACTACCTTGAGGCTCGCACGCGATTTCGACAATATCATTGCCATAAAAGAAGCATCGGGCAATATTACCCAGATGGATGAGATTATAAAGAATAAACCGTCCGATTTTGATGTGATTTCCGGCGACGACGGAATAACTTTTCCTTTGATAACTTTAGGGGCTGTAGGTGTTATTTCGGTGATAGGAAATGCTTTCCCTAAAGAATTCAGCAAAATGGTACGTTTGGCATTGAATGGTGATTTTGCCAATTCACTGCTTATTCATCATAAATTTACCGAGTTATTCAGCCTTTTGTTCGTGGACGGTAACCCTGCCGGAGTGAAATGTTTGCTGAATGCTATGGGGTATATTGAGAATCAGCTTCGTTTGCCTTTGGTTCCTACCCGAATTACTACGTATGAAAAGATCAGAACTGTTCTGCAGAGTTTACATTATATCCCTTGATGAGCTTGATATAAAAAGAACGTAGGCGGGGAGTCATTCATTGCTCGTTCCGCCTGTCTTATTAATGACGGTTGATCAATCTTTGTTTTGCCATTTCGGCAAAAGGAGTATCTGGTCGTCCGTAGTTGCAGTATGGATAAATACTGATTCCTCCTCTTGGAGTGAAAAATCCTGTGACCTCGATATATTTCGGATCCATGAGTTTGATAAGGTCTTTCATAATAAGATTTACGCAGTCCTCATGAAAGCCGCCATGGTTACGAAAGCTGAACAAATATAATTTAAGACTTTTACTTTCCACCATCCGTATGCCAGGTATATAATCTATTTGTATGGTTGCGAAATCAGGCTGACCGGTAATAGGACATAGGCTGGTAAATTCGGGACAATTGAAGCGTACCCAGTAATCCATTTCGGGATGTTTATTGGTGAAGGTCTCCAATACTTCCGGGGCGTAATCTTGTTTATACTCTGTTTTCTTTCCCAGCAGTGACAATTCTTTTTCCATTTTTTTATTTTGAGTTATTAATCAGACGTCTTTTATTTTTAATATGTTGTAAGAAATTCGGTTGTCATATACATCGCTCTTGTCGATACGTTTTACATAACGTACAATCCGTATGGTAACAGGCAGGATAATGATTTCGTAAACGGTTTTCAGGCAGGCTTGTGTAACGATAAGAATAAGCAGGTCGTTTATTGGAATTACTCCGGCGAATGCTACCGGAAAGAAAATCATGGAATCTGCGCTTTCTCCGATTATGGTGGAGACTATTGCCCTCAGGGAAAATCTTTTTCCTTTGCTGGCGACTTTCATTTTACTCATAACCCAGGCGTTTAGGAAAGAGCCCGCCAGAAATGCAATGAAACTGGCAAAAAGAATACGGGGGGTAGAACCGAAAATGGTACGGAATGCATCCTGGTGTTCCCAGAAACCCGCCGGAGGGAGGATAATCGCCAGTTGAATGAAAATGACGGCGAGCAGGTTCATTAAGAATCCGGTCCATATAATAAAACGAGCTTTGCGGAATCCCCATACTTCGGCAATGCAGTCGTTAATAATATAAGAAACAGGGAAAACAATGAGGCCGGCGGTAGCCGTAATGCTGCCTAACTGAATCATTTTTACTTCCAGTATATTGGAAATAATTAGGCAAACACAGAAAAGAACGCCCATCATTACGAAGGGCAGGCTGAAGGTTTGTTTCATGTCGTCTTGTTTTTTACGTGGTACTCAAGCACACGGAAAGTTGCTGTGAAAGCAACTTTCGGGTTAAACAATTATATTATTTCACATGGCAAAGATACGACTATTTTGCTGATTTGCAACTGTGTTCTTGAGGAAGAGCCTCAAACCGTTTTTTTGCTTACCAAAACCTTGTCAATTCTGGCTCCGTCCATATCAACGATTTCGAAGGTAAAATCTTTCCAGATAAGTTTTTCTCCTGCATGGGGAATATGTTCCAGAATATCCAGAATTAAACCGCTTAGCGTGTTGTATTCATATTCGGGGTAACAGTCGGTTATATCGAAATGATCGAGAAAGTCATAAAAAGGATACTGGCCGTCTATGAGACATGAGCCGTCTTCCCTTATGACTATGTCCGACTCGTCTCCTGCCGGTAGCATTCCCATAAGGGCATCCATTATATTTCCTAATGTCACGATACCTTCTATTCCTCCGAATTCGTTGGTAACGAGCCCGTAACGAAAGTTTCCCGTACGTAAACGTTCCATAGCGGCATATACGCTCATGTTTTCGGGAAGGAAATGAGGCGGAGTGATTATTGTGCGGATATTGAAATTTTTATCATCCAGTTTCCCGAATAATTCTTTTAAAGAAACCACTCCTATCAGATGGTCCAGGCTTTCCCCGTCACAGACGGGATATACGGCGTGAAGTTCCTGGATAATCTTTTCTTTAATGGTTGCGTTATCCTCACGTATATTTAATCTTATCAATTCGCTGCGATGTGTCATAACCGACGATATATCCCTGTCGCCCAAGTTAAATACGCGTTCTACAATGTCTTGTTCTACTTCCTGCACCGCACCCCCTTCTGTTCCTTCCCGTACGATGGCTTTAATTTCGTCTTCCGTAACCGGTTCTTTCTTATCCGCAATTCCCAGCAAGCGTGATACGAGAGATGTGCTCCGGCTTAACAGCCAGACAAATGGAGCAGCGATATGCGATATCCAGGTCATGGGACGGGAAACCAATAGGGCAACCGATTCCGATGCCACCATTCCTATTCGTTTAGGAACCAGTTCTCCGATAATGAGGGTAAGATATGTCACGATTATAACGATGATCGTTTTGGAGGCCGTAAGGGCATAAGGTTCCAATAAGGGTATTTCTTTTAAAACGGCGGCAAGGTCGCCCGCCAATGATTCACCGGAATACAAACCCGTTAGAATACCGATAAGAGTGATTCCTATTTGCACGGTAGAGAGGAAACGGTCAGGTTCCTGAGATAGTTTCAATGCAGAGCGGGCTGCTTTGTTTCCTTTTCGTGCACTATTTTCGAGTTTGACTTTTCGCGCCGAAACTAACGCAATTTCGGACATAGAGAGTAGTCCGTTGCATAAAATGAGAAGAACAATAATTAGAATTTCCATAAATTCCGGTTATCCATTGATATAAAAACGAAAATACGATAAATAATGCAAATTGACCTCATCATATCTTATAATTTAACATGGTTTCAGTAAAAGTTTGTGATTCGGCAGGGATGAAAAAATGATTTGGTTCCGTCTAAAAAAAGAATATTTGAAATATATGTTGAAGAACAGAAAAAAATATATTCATAATTTTTTGAGTTCTTCATCTATTTTTTTTATTTTTGAACAAGTGAAGAATGTTTGTGTTGCTCAATTATCTGTGGAGTTATAAAATGTGACGTTTATGAAAGTGAATGCTATGAAGAACAATTTTTTGATTCCCATACTTTGTATCGTTGCGGCTATGGCTTGTGCGGGATGCCGGAGTGTGGAAGATCCCGGTTTTTCAGTATATTATAATAAGGATATAATGAATAATCCAGCCAAAGCGGAACTTTGGCTGGTACAATATATACAAGGTAACCTGACAGAATGTAAAAGCCGTGTCGACTTATATGAGTGGAATGGAGAGGAATATTATTACGTTTATCATGAATCTGGTGAAAATAGTTTTTCATATCCTACCGCTATTTACCGGAAAGACGGTAGTATTTATGTTTATGCCGGAGATTCTTTAACAGTAGAATCCGGAGATGAGGCTACCTGTTTCATGAGGGAGGCGGTGAAAAAGGCCACTTTATTTGAGAATAAACCTTGTGAAAGGTAAAGGCTTGAAAAAGCCATATTTTTTTAATATTAGGTGTGACGGCGGATAATATAAGATTGTTCGCCGTTTTTTATTATTGTTTTACTAACTTTGAATATATATAAAAAAACGGTTTTGCCTGTTCCGAGGCTGTTAATTAAATAGACCGAAGTTGTGGCGGAATGAAAAAAAAGTACGATATTTGCATGCCTTTTCTGGAAGACTCCCTGAAAAAACCTTTTTCTCAAAAATATCGGAATTAGTTTTTTTAGAAGAAGAAAAAGCTATATATTTGCAAACCAAAAATATAACACAATAAATATTATAAACGTAAATAATTACAAAAATGACTAAGGCAGACATTGTAAATGAGATCTCAAAAAGTACGGGTGTGGAAAAAGCTATTATCCTGCAGACAGTTGAGAAATTCATGGAAACAGTTAAAGACTCTTTGGGTAAAGGTGAAAATGTTTACTTGAGAGGTTTTGGAAGCTTTATCGTGAAGAAAAGAGCTCAGAAAACAGCAAGAAACATTTCTAAAAACACGACAATCATTATACCCGAACATAATATTCCGGCATTTAAGCCTGCCAAAACTTTCATGGGAGAGGTTAAATAAGAAACATCATTACTAATTATTAAAGTATAAAAAGCTATGCCAAGCGGAAAAAAAAGAAAAGGACACAAAATGTCCACGCACAAGCGTAAAAAAAGACTGAGGAAAAACAGACATAAGAAGAAATAATTGTTTGTCTTCTCAAAATGACAGAGACCTAAAGAACAAACTTAATAATTCTGTTTTTTATTAAGTTTGTTCTTTCTGCTTTATGACAAAAGAAATATATCCGGTTTGGAGTAAAAAAGAATATTTTACCGAAACTTTGTGTGTTTCTGATAGTTGTATAAGCAGTAACCTGACCGGTAAGTGCCGGGTAATATAAATTCCCGACATTCTATCTATAAAAAAATAAAAGTAACCTAAAAAACGAAAGATGTCCAGCGAACTTGTAGTTGACGTACAAGCCAAGGAGGTATCGATAGCACTACTTGAAGATAAACGATTGGTCGAGCTTCAGAAAGAAGCCCGGAATATATCGTTTGCCGTAGGCGATATTTATTTGGGGCGTATAAAGAAGCTAATGCCGGGACTAAATGCTGCATTCGTAGATGTGGGTTACGAAAAGGATGCATTCCTTCATTATTTAGATTTAGGTTCGCAGTTCAATTCCTGTGAAAAATTTATCCGCCAGTCTCTTTCGGACCGCAAACGGGTTTTGTCCATTTCAAAATTTAAATTACTTCCAGAAATAGAGAAAGAAGGAACCGTTAGCGATACTCTCAAAGTGGGCCAGGAAGTACTGGTGCAGATTGCTAAAGAGCCAATTTCATCAAAGGGTCCCCGGCTGACGGCCGAGATATCTTTTGCAGGGCGTTTTCTGGTACTGATACCTTTCTCTGATAAGGTGTCGATCTCGCAAAAGATAAAATCCAATGAGGAAAAGGCGCGTCTCAAGCAATTAATACAGAGCATAAAACCCAAGAATTTCGGCGTTATAGTACGTACCGTTGCAGAAAATAAGAGGGTTGCAGAACTGAACAACGAATTAAAAACATTGGTGAAATGCTGGGAAGATGCATTGGTAAAGTTACAAAAGGCTACTACGCCCTCTCTTATATATGAGGAAACGGGACGTACGGTAGGGGTACTACGGGATATTTTCAGCCCATCTTTCGAAAATATTCATGTAAACGATCCGGATGTATATCAGCAGATATATAATTATGTGAGCCTTATAGCACCCGAACGTAAAGAAATAGTGAAACTATATTCGGGAGGATTACCTATCTTCGACAATTTTGCCATAACTAAACAGATTAAGTCTTCGTTCGGTAAGACTGTTTCTTTTAAAAGCGGGGCCTACCTGATCATTGAACATACCGAAGCGCTTCACGTAATAGATGTAAATAGCGGGAATCGTTCTAAGGCGTCGAATAATCAGGAGGCGAATGCACTCGATGTCAATATGTATGCTGCAGAGGAAATTGCCAGGCAATTACGGTTGCGCGATATGGGCGGTATCATAGTTATTGATTACATAGACATGCAGGAGGCAGAGAATAGACAGAAACTTTACGACCGTATGAGGGAATTGATGGCAAATGACCGTGCCAAACACAACATCTTGCCTTTAAGTAAGTTCGGGCTTATGCAGATTACTCGTCAGAGAGTGCGTCCGGCATTGGATATTATGACGTCCGAAAAATGCCCAACTTGTTACGGTAAAGGTATTATTCCCCCATCTTTATTGTTTACCGACAGACTGGAAGACAAGATTGCGTACCTGATCTTTAAACTGAAGATTAAAAATTTTACTTTACACGTACATCCTTTTATTGCAGCTTATGTCAATAAGGGATTTTTTTCCCTTAAATGGCGGTGGAAATGTAAATATTCATTTCGCTTCAAATTGATACCGGATCAGTCTTTAGCTTTTCTCGAATATAAGTTTTTTGATTCTGAGAAAAATGAGATCGATCTGAAGGAAGAAATTGAGATAAAATAATTTTATCTTGCTATGATTTAAATAAGGCGCTTCTAAAAGCGCCTTATTTAGCTTTTGTACTTCGATTATTTATTGTAGTATTCTGTTTTGCCTCTAATAAATTACAATATGGATTTTACCGGTAGAATAAAAGATGTATATCATTTGCCCGAAGACGGGATACAACTTTTATGGGAAAACGTAGAAGTTGTTTCTTTTCGGAAAAAAGAAGTGGTTGTAGAAGAGGGAGGTCGCGATGATTTTATTTATTTTGTAAGTAGCGGCTCTGTACGGGGATATGTTTGTCGGGAAGGCAAAGAGAGGACATTCATGTTTGCCTTTGAAGGTGATGTGGCGGGTACTGTATTCGGTATGACCGGACGGGCGACTGCCCGGATGAATATTGAGACTATGGAAGATACCACTCTTTTAAAAATATCACGGAAAATATTAGAAGAAATTTTTTCGTCATCGGTCGAAATGGCAAATTGGGGACGCAGGCTGATGGAAAAAAGCCTGCTCGAATACGAGCATTATTTCATTGATTATTTTTGGGCCAATAAAAGTATTCAGTATAGAATGATAATGAAAGAATATCCCGAATTATTACAGCGTGTTTCATTGAAAGAACTGGCATCGTACCTGAATGTGACACCTCAAACTTTAAGCCGTATCCGTGCCGGCCTTAGATGATTTATTATCATAAGACAACTTTATATTCATATACTGATTTTAATTTTGTACCGGAAAATTAAAATCAGTATTTATGAAACCATTTATATTTTTATTTATCGCTATTATCTTTGAGACGGTAGCAACATCTGCGTTAAAAGCCAGTGAGCAGTTTACACGGATATTTCCGAGCGCATTGACCATCATAGGGTATTTAGTCGCTTTTTATTGCCTGAGTATTACCTTGAAGACTATTCCGGTAGGGATTGCTTATGCTATTTGGTCGGGAGTCGGAATCATATTGATCTCTCTGGTTGGAATTTTCTTTTTTAAGCAGGCGCTGGATTTGCCTTCTATTATCGGTCTCGTGTTGATTGTTCTGGGTGTGTTGATTATAAATGTATTTTCCAAATTACTTCCGCATTAATACAGATAGATCGTTAAAGTTTTTCGGGTGTATAGTATTTTCCCTGATAGGTGTCTCTTTCCTGCATCCGGTGCAATAAACGTGCTGTAAATTCGTAGTTTTTCAGTCCCCATTGGGGGGCAATGAGTAGCTCTTTGGGTGATTGGGATACAAAGCGTTCTATTACAATTCCCGGATTAAGGCGTTCGGCGAAATCAATGGCCAGATCGATATATTCGTCGATTTCGTATAAATGGAATTTTTCAGGTGTCTCCATATATTGTCTGGCCATGTGGGTATGCCGGATTAGTTGTAATTGATGCAGCTTGAGGGTGGTGAGAGGAAGACAGGAAATTTTTTCTGCATGACTCAAGATCGTATTGCGGTCTTCTCCCGGTAATCCCAGTATCAGATGGGCTCCCGTTAATATACCTGCAGCGGCAGTTTTGCAGATAGTCTCCTTAGCCGTTTCAAAGTCATGTCCCCGGTTGATATATTGTAATGTGGAATTATATGTGCTTTCTACCCCGTATTCAATCAATACGAATGTTTTTTGTGCCAGTCGGGTAAGGTAATCCAGCAGTTTATCGGGCATACAATCGGGACGGGTACCTATTATAAGACCTACAACTCCGGGAATAGCAAGAGCCTCCTCGTATTTTTCCGTCAATTCGGTTAATTTACCGTATGTATTCGTATAGGACTGAAAATATGCCAGATATTTCATTTCGGGATATTTTCGGCTGAAAAACTCGATACCTTCGGAAATTTGCCGGGAAATACTTTTGTTTGTTTGGCAGTATTCAGGGCTGAAGGTCTGGTTATTGCAATAAGTGCATCCTCCTGTCCCAACAGTACCGTCACGGTTGGGACAAGTGAATCCGGCATTTACCGATATCTTTTGTACTTTAAAATCGAATCGGGATTTTAGAAAATCTCCCAATTCAAAATATCGTTTCCGGTTCATTCTTTATCTCCATAACGATTATAGAATTCAACGACGGCTACAATACCGTTCTCGAACATCTGAACGGGGAAGTTCTCGTTCGGGGAGTGAGTTGCATCCGATTCCAGTCCGAATCCCATTAATATGGATTTTATTCCCAGCACTTTTTCAAAAGAAGCGATGATAGGTATACTACCTCCACGTCTTACAGCCAAAGGCTGTTTCCCGAAAGCCAGTGCATATCCGGCTTCGGCGGCTTTGTATGCAGGTAAATCAATAGGACATACATAACTTTCCCCTCCATGCATGGGTGTGATTTTTACCTTTACACTGCGGGGAGCTGTTTTTTTGATATAATCTATGAAGAGCCGGGAAATTTTGTCATGGTTTTGATGAGGAACCAGGCGGCAAGAGACTTTTGCATAGGCTTTAGAGGGTAGTACTGTTTTAGACCCTTCTCCCGTATATCCGCCCCAGATCCCGCAGATATCGAATGTAGGCCGGATCGCTGTATGTTCCAGAGTAGAGTAACCTTTTTCACCTGCCAGCTCTTCTACATCTAACGCTTTTTTATATTTGTTTTCGTCATAAGGTACGGCAGTCAGCATGGCACGTTCTTTTGCAGATACTTCTTCCACCTCGTCGTAGAATCCAGGAACTGTGATCCGCCCGTCATTATCGAGTATTTCTCCCAGCATTTTGCATAAGACGTTTATGGGGTTAGCCACAGCTCCGCCGAAAATACCCGAATGCAGGTCCCTGTTGGGACCGGTAACTTCTATTTCCCAGTAAGCCAGTCCGCGAAGACCCGTGGTAATGGACGGAGTATCCGGCCCGACCATACTGGTATCTGAAACCAGGATGACATCCGCTTTCAGCAACTCCTTATGTTTCTCGCAGAATTCTTCAATGCCGGGAGAACCTATTTCTTCTCCGCCTTCGAAAAGGAATTTCACATTGCATTTTAATAAGTTATGCTTTAATGCTATTTCGAAGGCTTTCACCTGTATGAAGGATTGTCCTTTATCATCGTCGGCACCGCGTCCCCATAAATGTCCGTCGCGTATAACTGGTTCGAACGGATCGCTTTTCCATAAATCCAGAGGTTCTATGGGCATGACGTCATAATGACCATATACCAGTACGGTCGGTGCATCAGGACTAATCGTTTTTTGTGCGAATACGACCGGATTAGCGGTAGTAGGCATAATTTCGGCGTTATCTGCTCCTGCAGCCAACAGCAATTCTTTCCATCGTTCGGCACAGGCTACCATATCTTGTTTGTGCCCGGGTAATGCACTGATAGAAGGTATGCGTATTAAAGAAAACAGTTCTTCCTTAAACCGTTCGTTATTGTCTTTTATATATTGTCTGGTATTCATTGCAGTTTGGTTTAAATATGTTTGGTTTTGTTTAATAAGTAATGGTCGAGAATAACCATGGCAGCCATAGCTTCTACAATGGGTACGGCTCTGGGAAGTACGCACGGATCGTGCCGTCCTTTTGCTTTAAGAACCATGGGATTACCGTTTACATCTACAGTGTCTATGTCACGGAGGATTGTTGCAACCGGTTTGAAAGCTACTTTGAAGTAGATGTCTTCTCCGTTCGAAATGCCTCCCTGTATACCTCCGGAGTGGTTGGTTCGGGTCGATATTTTCCCTTTCCGGTTCATAAATACGTCGTTCATTTGTGAGCCCCGGTATTGTACTCCATCGAATCCCATCCCATATTCAAATCCTTTAACGGCATTAATGCTTAGCATCGCACTACCCAGATCCGCATGCAGTTTATTGAATACAGGATCTCCCAATCCTGCGGGAACATTCCGGATTACCCCTGTTATGACACCGCCTACCGTATCTCCTTCACCTTTGATATATGAAATATATTCTACCATTTTTTTTGCGATTTCCGTATCGGGGCAGCGTACCGGATTTTGTTCGGCTATATTCAAATCATAGTGTGTATAATCTTCCGGTAGTTTTATTTCGCCGACCTGTGAGGTATAAGCTCTTACATCTACTCCTATTTGTAATAGCGCCAGTTTTGCAAACGCTCCGGCGACACACCGGGCTATCGTTTCCCTGGCCGAGGATCGTCCTCCTCCTCTGTGATCCCGGAAAGCATATTTTTGACGATATGTAAAGTCGGCATGAGAGGGGCGAAAGCAATCTTTCATATTATTGTAATCTGCAGATATCTGGTTTTCGTTATATACGACAAAACCTATAGGGGTTCCGGTCGTTACACCTTCGAATGTACCGGATAATATCTCTACACGGTCGCCCTCTCTGCGTTGTGTCACTATTGGGGATTGTCCCGGCTTGCGACGGTCCAGTTCCGATTGTATAAAATCCATATCTACCGGAATTCCGGCAGGCATGCCGTCAATGACTCCGCCTATTCCTTTACCATGAGATTCACCGAACGAGGTGAGTCTGAATAATGTCCCGAATGTATTCATACGTTCCGATTATCATTAAATTTATTGAAGTCTAAAGATACATTTTTTCTTGTAAAAGCGGTAATTTAATAGCATACTTTTTAGATTTTCCGGTATATATACCGATGTTGAGACCATTTTTTCTTTCTTTAATTGCAAAAGAACTATTGCTTTATAAACCGGGAATATAAAGACGAATCATGTTTATAATAAATTAAGTAAAATGTTTATATTTGCACGTATTTATGTGGATACGACGAGAAGTTATGATTTGTGGATTAATTTAAGAACAAGAAAAGATGAAAAAAATGAAATTTGTTTCTGTTTTACTGGCTATGTGTTTAGTGTTTGGCAGTTGCAATATGTCAAATACAGGTAAAGGTGCTTTGATAGGCGGTGGTAGCGGTGCTGCTGTAGGAGCCGGTTTGGGAGCTATTTTCGGGAAAGGTAAAGGTGCTGCTATAGGAGCTGCTGTGGGAGCTGCTGTAGGTACTACGGCAGGTGTTCTTATCGGTAAGAAGATGGATAAAGCCCGTGCCGAAGCTGCGGCATTGGAAGGTGCCAAAGCGGAGGACGTTACTGATGCCAACGGATTACAGGCTGTAAAAGTGACATTCGACAGCGGTATTTTATTTGCATTTAATTCCAGTACATTGAGCCAGACGTCGAAGAACTCCCTGAGAGATTTTTCTAAAATACTTATAAAGAATCCGACGATGGATGTGGCTATTTACGGTCATACCGACAACATTGGTACAGAAGCTGCTAATATGAAAGTTTCTACAGCCCGGGCTAATGCTGTGGAATCTTATCTGATGAGTTGCGGCGTCCCCGTTTCACAGATAAAGATTACGGAGGGCAAAGGTTATAGTGAGCCTGTTGCCAGTAATGAGACGAAAGCCGGACAGGCGCAGAACCGGCGCGTAGAGGTTTATCTTTATGCTAGCGAAGCTATGATTAAAGAAGCCGAAGCAGGTACGCTAAAGTAATATTTCTTTCATTTTAAAAAGGAGCTTTTATGATGAAGCTCCTTTTTTATATAGGTAATTTTTATTTCATCAACATGCCTGAAGCTACTTCCGCTGCTTTGGCCGCGTTTATTCCTTTCTCAACAATGGCTAAAGCAAATAACATGGCAGAAGCCGGTCCGTTTCCTGTTATTATATTCTCGTCTGTTTCTACGCGGTTCCCGGTAACTTCGGCCCCGGTGAGCATATCCTCGAAACCGGGATAACATGTCGCTTTCCGGCCTTTTAGTATACCTATTTTTCCTAATACGGAAGGCGCTGCGCAAATAGCAGCTATGTGCCCTTTTTCTTCTGCTTGTTTTTGCAACAGATCAAGTAAAGGTTTACATTCTCCCAAATGTTTGGTCCCGGGCATTCCTCCGGGAAGGATCAGCCAGTCACGTAACGAAAAGTCGTTGTTTTCCATAATTTCGTCAGCTTCTACGGTTATGCCGTGCGCTCCTTTCACTTCTTTGTGTTTTGTAACGGATATGGTCTTTATATCCATATTTGCGCGACGCATGACGTCAACGATGGTTAGGGCTTCGACTTCTTCGAAACCTTCGGCCAAAAATAAGAATGAAACTTTTTTATCCATATATATCGTTTTTATGCAGAACAAATATAATCAAATTCTCCAGAAAAGAAAAAATATGATTATGGAATACTACAGGAAAATAACAGTCTGTTCATGTTTTCGTTTTTGAGAAGATTCAATTATTTATTATAAAATAAGTTTTGCCACTATATTTTTTATATTTTTGTGTAATACCAAGAAACACTATATATGCTATTTTTTAATGCTAAAGAAAAACAAACGCTGATAGAAGTTCCCAAGAAAGAGATTCAATCGGTTTTACAATATTATATCGACCGTAAGCAGTGGATTACGGAAGTTATCCTTCTCGAAGAAACATTTCTGGTTTTGTTGCAATCGGGTGGAGAAATAGAAGAACAGCGTGTATTGCTCTCGGAACATATCGTAGAGGATTATGTTTTAAAATTAACCTCCCTGGTTTATTATGGCACTGGTTACTTGCAGGTGCATACCCGAACTTCTATTCTGGATAGAGTGGATATAAGGGCTTTTTCTAAGAATGACGATAGTTTGACGGAGAGTCTGAACAATTGGATCGTACCGTTGTACATAGGAGGGACACCGGGAGAGATAGTTTGTTGTAACGGAATTTTCACCGATTATACAGTATATACCCGTACAGAACAGATTAGGGACTTGTCTGTATTACAGGGAGAATGGAAAGGTCCGGAGCTTGTAACAGGTGTCATTCCTTATGAAGATGGATGGCTCGTATGTTTATCCCGCATCAGAGAATACGATTTTGCGAATGATGATACTTTCTTGCAGCTTATTATCAGTAAAGATACCTATGATGAAAGTGATTTCGAAACATTTACCCGTACAACCGGATTATGGCTGACATTTCTTTCATATGTAAATGGAGAATTGCTTATGGGCTTTTCCGTTTCCGAGAAGAAATGGCTGGCGGCTCCGCCCGAGGATATGAATGAGATATATGAAATGTTCAAGGAAAGTATAGGTTCTGTTATGCTTAAGGAAGGCAAAGAAGAGAAAGATGAAGAACCGGAAGAAGTTCTGGATGATGAAGAGTTTGAAAAGTTATTGGATGAATTTTGTGAAAAGGAATTAAATGCAGAAAACACAGAGAATGATTATGAACTTGATATCGATCTGGGTGTGAAATATACGCCATATATTAATTTGTTCATAGATGATTCTTCTGAGATAATTCCGGTAGCTGGTTCACGCAAAGCCTTTGTGAAAGGAGAGGGCTATAAATTCATTCACATTACCTTTTCATTCTGTCCGAAAAAAAGCTGTAAAAAAAGAGTCCGGGTCGTTATATATAATGATATGGATGAGTTTGTTGCCAGTTATGATACCGGAGTTTTTCGTTTTGACGGGAATCCAGCCGGAGATGAGATTAGTATAACTGTGCCTTGTCCTGAAAAGGTCGGTAAATACAGACTATGTGTGTGGGTAGACGACGAGAAGGCTAATTCGAAAACTTTCTTTTTATGGGGAATACCTGCCGGATATGCGAATTGTATAGAGGTAAAAGAAGTATCTGTTACACGTCAGTCCGGAGGCGGGGAGAATCTGGTCGCGTTAGACAAAAAATCTGACTGTAATCTATATATATGTTTGGAGGCGGAGAGCCGTTTATTAGGGAGTTGGATACCTGATTTTATATTTGTATTGAAAGATGATAAAGAACATCTTCTGGATTCTGATATTGTATCGGTTGATGTTTGGGGAGGAGAATCCCGACTTATGGTAAAAGCCTGTGTGAGACAATCTTGTAAGATTCGCTCCCTGAAAAATTATTCGCTGGAAATATATTTGATGGACGAAAGAGTGGCCCGTATTCCGCTGCAGGCTTCCGATAAAGATATCGCTGGAGAATTGGATATCCGGAAGGTGCTGGAACCATGTTCTTTGTATAATAGTGAAAAGGCGGAAGAACAATTGTTCGCGCCTTGGGAAAGGCTGAAGGAAATGCACGGAATGGAGTTGCTGAAGGAAGATACTTTGAATAATATAAAGTACCTCAGGTATAATCGTTTCAGGAAACGTTCGAATGAAGAATGTTTGCCGTTGCCATTACATTCTGTTTTTGTAGGGAACAAAGGAACGGGAAAATCGAGTGCTGCACGTTTGCTGGGGAAATTATACCATGAATTGGGGCTGCTGAGTACGGGGCAATTTCATTGTTGTAATGCCCGGGAACTTCAGGAGATACCGTTCAACTATCAGGATAAGACGGGAGAAGCCATCAATAATGCTTCAGGAGGTGTTTTATATATCGAAAATGCGGAATTGTTATGTGTACGTGCTGACAATCGGGATACTTCGCCTTTGGGGATAGAAACTCTTTCCGTAAGATTGAGGGATAAAGATGATGTATTGGTTATCCTTTCCGGTAATTACGGCCCGGTGATGGAAATGCTGAATGCATATGAAACTGCCGGGTCTGTGTTTAGGCATGTATACAGATTTGAAGATCTGGATGCTAATGTGCTGACGGATATTGCCCGTAAGTATCTTGCTTCTCATCTATATGGTATTACGCCGGAAGCAGAAAATATCCTGTATAATCATTTATGCCAGCGCTATTCTTTAAGAGGTCCGGGCTTTAATAACGGTCACTATATCGGGAATTTGTTCGAATCGGAAATACTGCCCCGGTTGGCCCGGAGAATAGTCGATGAAAATAAATGTGACGATGAAAAAGCGCGGAATATTATAGAAGCCTGCGATATACCGTGTGTTGAAATTAAAAATCCGGAAAGAATGTTTGAAAAATTATCCGGGTTGATAGGATTAAAAAAAATAAAGGAAAGTGTAAGAGATCATCTGAATCAGGTGAGAATGAATAAGATGCGTGCCGACAGGGGTTTATTCAATCGCATGCCGGCATTGCATATGGTATTTACGGGTAATCCCGGAACAGGAAAAACCACCGTAGCCAAATTGATAGGCGAGATATATCATGCAATGGGGGTGTTATCTTCGGGGCATGTCGTACAGGTAGACAGGAGCAAACTGGTAGGGCAATATATAGGAGATACTGAGGCCAATACCCGCCAGGCTCTGGAGAGGGCTAAAGGCGGAGTCTTGTTTATAGATGAGGCCTATAGCTTATCTGTGTCGGGCAATGATAAGAAAGATTTCGGAAACCGGGTTATAGAGACTTTACTGACGACCCTGGATCAGGAGAATTGCGATATGATAGCCATTCTTGCAGGATATCCTAAAGAGATGGAGCTGATGATTGCTTCGAATCCCGGACTTAAATCGCGTTTTCCCAATGTCTTTTATTTTGAGGATTATGATCCGGATGAATTAATGCAAATAGCCGATTATGTGCTGAAAAAAGAACAATACGTTTTTTCTTCTGCCGCCAGGGGAAAATTTCAAGAATTGGTGTATAACGAATATCGGGAGAAAGATGAACATTTTGGTAATGCCAGGTATGTAACCCGTCTTATAACGACGTATGTACTCAAAAATATGAGCCGTCGTTTGGCGTCGGTATCTTCGGACGAACTTACCGATGAAATGCTGAGGACTATAGAAGAGGCAGATATACCGGATGCAATAGAGAAAGAAAAAACCAGAAGTTATCATTTTGATGAGAAATTGTTGTCCGAATCGTTACAACGTCTGGATAAAATGGTGGGACTTGAAAAGGTCAAGTCTGCTATACATTCTTATGTAAAAGTTTCCAGAATGTTGAATGACGGTAATAAAGCGTTTGTGGGAAGTCGGGTTCTTACGTGGAGTTTCGCAGGTAATACGGGAACCGGTAAAAGCACTGTTGCTGCAATACTTTCCCAGATATTGAAAGGTATGGACGTACTGGAAAAGGGACATATTGTGGAAGTTCATTTAGAAGAGCTGTGTAATTTGCCGACCTACCAGATTACGGAAATGCTCCGGAAAGATTTAAAGCTGGCAAAAGGCGGATTATTGTTTATAGACGGAGACGCTCCATTGCTTAAAGACACCAAGATGACATTGGACAACGAGCAGTTACGTTTGCTGATACTTCGCCTGGCGAAAGAACAGTCGGGCAATATAGCCGTAGTCATTGCCGAAACGGAATCGTTGAGGCAGAAACTGGTGCAGACTCTGGCGGATAGCGGGGTAACCGGTTTTGACCATACTTTTATATTTGATGATTATAGCGAAAAAGAGTTGGTAGAGATACTTATGCAGGCATTGAGAGAGAGGGCATTGGAACCGGATGAAGCAGCTTTTGAAATTTTGAGCAGATATATCCGGGGTATCTGTGAGAGCCGGGAATTAGGCTATGCGAATGCCCGTATTATGAAACTTCTGGCACGTACGATAGTCCAGCGTACCCGTCTTCGCCTGTGTGACTCTCAGCGTATGGAAGGAAATATGCTTATAATCCGGGAAGATGTAGAGTGTTTTGTCTGGAAACATATAGCTGGTCAGAGGAAAAAGGTGGGATTCGAAAAAAAAGCCCGGAGTGTTGACTGAAAAATTAAATATTATAAGCTCAGGTATTTATGGTATCTGAGCTTATTATTGTCATTTTAATATTTTTTGTCTCGGGGGAAAAAGAGGGCTACTTCTTTCCTTTTTTGTCTGCGGTTTTTCCGATCAAAGAAAAAACTCTGCCCGATAAAGAATACATATATGCCATGCCGTCTTTTTGGTATTTTTGTAAAATTGAATCGTATTTTTTCCCTTTCTTGTTATTTATAACTTCAATCGCATTTTCTTTTTCTTTCTCGAATGCCTGGAAAATCTTTTCCAGCATTTTATCTCCTTCTTTTCCAGCGGGAATTGTAACTGTTTTTATTATTTTTATCACTTTCCGGGTATCGGGATCTCGTTTGCAAATAACGGAAACGTCTACCAATTCTGATTGCTCTAATTGGGTGAGTATTTTGTTCAAGGCTTCCTGTGCCCGGACTTGAGAAGAGAAAAGGCTGCCTGTTACCAAAAGAATAAGGCAGAGGCTGAGATGTCGTATTTTCATATCGGATAATTTTTAGCAATTATATATTAATAAAATCGGTTATTATTTCTTCGACCATATTTCGTTGCCATCCTTGAGGTGTATCTTCTATCAACCGTTGCATTTGCAACTTCAACTCGTCATTCATTTTATAGTTGACTTGTGGTGCGGCAGCGTTATTTTTTATTTGTTTTACCTGTTTGAGTACAAAGGATTCTGTTTTTTGTAATTCGGGTCGTATTTCTTTCAGGTCGGTTATACGGACTCCGTTTCTCACGATATAGCTACCTTCATAAAGGTCGGGTGTTTGACGCAGGAAATAAAATGATGTTCCCAGTATAAGAATAATGAGGGCGGCAATACCTGATATTATTTTCCAGGATATATGTTTTATCCTGACGATGGGTAGCTCTGTGTGTATGGTTGTTAATTCTTCGGGCAACTCGTTTTCGAACCATGAAAACAACGAACGGTAAGGTTTCATATTTTCGGGTATGTCCTTGTTCGAGAAATAACGGTATAATTCTTTTTCTTCTTCATTAGTGGTGCTTCCGTTCCAGAAACGTTCCAGTAAAATTTTTATATGCTCTTTCTCTTTATTCATAATGCGCCGTTTCTTTATTTAATTTGAGAAATTCTTTTTTTATCCATTTTCTGGCCCGTGACAGATTCATTCTTACAGCATCGGGCGATGTTCCTGTTATTTCAGATATTTCTTCGACTTCGAGGCCGTCCAGATGTTTCATCCGTAGTACGGCTTGTTGCAATCCCGGCAGCCGGTCGATAAGTTTCATTACATTCTCAGCGTTATCATGCATCTCGGTTCCTTCATACGGAGTGGGAGCATCGCTAACTGTAGTTAAAAGGCCGTTCCCGTGTTCCTTTTTTTGTTTGCTTCGTAACAGGTTAATAGACAAGTTTCGTACAATATGCAGGGACAAAGCTTCTATGCTTCGGTATTGTTCCAGTTTATCCCGAATGAACCATAATTTCATATAACACTCCTGTACGATATCTTCGGCATCCTGCGTGTCTCCCGTCAGTTTCCGTGCATACTCCAGTAATTTACGTCGTAAAGGTACAACTTGTATGATGAATTGTTCATATTGCATAACATATATAAGACGGATGAAGAGTGAAAATATAACATGTAAAAGAGCTTTTTTTCGATTAGGAAATAAAAAAACGGCCAAACCGCCGTGCAGCGATCTGTCCGTTCTTTACTATATTAATCAAAAATTTTGCAGGTTATTTGTTTGCCCGTTTGCGTTCTGTCTCATCTAATATGATTTTGCGTAAACGCAGGTGATGCGGGGTAACTTCCACATATTCGTCTTCTTTAATATATTCGAGAGCTTCTTCCAGGCTAAATACGACTGGAGGAATAATGCGCGCTTTGTCATCGGCTCCCGATGCGCGCATATTAGTAAGTTTTTTCGATTTGGTAACGTTCACAACGATATCGTTGTCCTTAGCGTTTTCTCCTACTACTTGTCCTGCGTACACCTCTTCCTGGGGGAATATGAAGAAGCGCCCGCGATCCTGCAGTTTATCGATAGCGTAAGCATAGGCTGTGCCCGATTCCATAGCGATAAGAGAACCGTTGGTTCTGCGGTCTATTTCACCTTTCCAGGGTTGGTATTCCAGAAAACGGTGTGCCATTATAGCTTCTCCGGCCGAAGCCGTAAGAACATTATTTCTCAGTCCTATAATACCACGTGAGGGAATATGGAATTCCATATGTATCCGGTCGTTTTGTGTTGTCATGGAAATCAGGTCTCCTTTGCGACGGGTAACCATATCGATGATTTTGCTGGAATATTCTTCGGGTAGATTTACGGTTAATAATTCTACCGGTTCACATTTTTGTCCGTCTATTTCCCGTACGATTACCTGAGGCTGTCCCACCTGTAGTTCGTACCCTTCCCGGCGCATGGTCTCTATCAGTACCGAAAGATGCAATACTCCCCGGCCGAATACGCGCCATACATCCTCATCGTCTCCTTTTTCCACCCTTAGAGCCAGATTTCTGTCCAGTTCCTTACGAAGGCGGTCGGCTATGTGACGGGAGGTGACAAATTTTCCGTCTTTTCCGAAGAAAGGAGAATTGTTTATAGTAAAGGTCATGGACATGGTCGGTTCGTCTATTGCTATACGGGGAAGAGGTTCGGGATTAAGGACATCGGCAATCGTATCTCCTATTTCGAAATTGTCCAGTCCGACTATGGCGCAAATATCACCCGAGCCTACTGAAGATACTTTACTGCGCCCCATTCCTTCGAAAACATCCAGTTCTTTGATGCGTTGTTTTACGAATGATCCGTCTTTTTTGCATAAGGCGACATCCATTCCTTCCCGGAGTTCTCCTCGGTGTACACGGCCTATAGCAATACGGCCTACATAAGAAGAAAAGTCCAGTGAAGTTATAAGCATCTGAGGAGTTCCTTCGAGATAAGCCGGTTCCGGTATGTATTCGATAATAGCATCCAGCAGCGGAGTTATGCTATCGGTTGGCGTATGCCAGTCGGTAGACATCCAGTTCTGTTTAGCCGAGCCGTATATAGTCGGGAAATCGAGTTGTTCCTCTGTCGCGTCCAGGCTGAACATCAGGTCGAGTACCATTTCCTGAACTTCATCGGGGCGGCAGTTCGGTTTATCTACTTTGTTGATAACCACCAAAGGCTTAAGTCCCATTTCTATTGCTTTTTGTAATACGAAACGGGTTTGGGGCATAGGTCCTTCAAACGCATCCACGAGCAGTAAACAACCGTCTGCCATGTTCAACACACGCTCTACTTCCCCGCCGAAATCGGCGTGGCCCGGAGTATCGATAATATTTATTTTGTAATCTTTATAACGGATGGAAACATTCTTCGACAGGATCGTTATACCTCGTTCTCTTTCCAAATCATTGTTATCCAGTATTAACTCTCCGGAGTTCTGGTTCTCACGAAACAGATTACCGGCTAAAAGCATTTTGTCAACCAAGGTAGTTTTTCCGTGGTCAACGTGTGCAATAATTGCAATGTTTCTTATCTTTTGCATATAATTCCTATTGAGACGTGCAAAGTTACAATATTTTTTTATTCTATCATGATAAGACAGAGCTCTTTTCGGTAAATGTATCATTTTTTAATCTCTGCCCGGAAGAATAATATGAATGAATTGTTCGCGGGAATGAAATACCGCCGGATAAAAAACGGGTATAATATAAAGTTACTGTTTCTTATTATCGTAAACGGGATGTTTTATATATATGGTTATTTTCTGATTTACGATTGGAATATATATTTAAATTTAATCTTATATTGTATAATAAAGTGTTTTTTGTTTTTATTGTCTGTAATACTTAAAATATCGCCTGATATAGCTTTTTAAATATAAAAAATCTGGTGCTGTCCTATATGAAGAAGATATTTGTTTTTTGACATTTTGAAAAGAAAATCAGAGAAAAGCTTTTGTGTATCAAAAACAAATGTTTACCTTTGTGCGCTCAAGTATTTATTAACTATATAAACTCAAAGAAATGTATTTGAATTCTGAGAAAAAAACTGAAATCTTTGAGAAATACGGAAAGTCCAATACTGATACTGGCTCACCTGAAGCGCAGATAGCATTATTCTCATACCGTATCTCTCATTTGACTGAACATTTAAAGTCAAATCATAAAGATCATAGTACTGAGAGAGCTCTTAAAATGTTGGTAGGTAAACGTCGTCGTTTGTTGGATTACCTGATGAAGGTAGACATCAACCGTTATCGTGCTATCATCGCTCAAAAAGAACTCGGAATCAGAAAGTAAGAAATTGCTTGTCGAGCGAAAAGCATCCCTGAACAGGGATGCTTTTTGTTTTTATGAAGCTGGATAAAAAAGTCAAATGAATATTGAATATATCTGGTTTGATAATATAATTAAACTGATATATGAGAAAAATCTCCCCTTGAATAATATCCGATTTTCAAGGGGAGATTTAATAATGATAGGAATGTTCTCTTTTTATAAAGAGAACATTTATGTTCTTATTTTTTGATGAATCTTTCTCCTTTTTCGTTTTTATTTATTTTTACTATATATATTCCGGATGCAAGATTTTCTATGTTGATGCTTTTATTTCCGGTATTTTCGAGATTGACCGTCTTTACCAGAGAGCCCGACAGATTGTAAATATCCGCACAACGAACGGTTTCGTTTGATTCTATGAATATTTCATACTCGGCCGGATTTGGATAAATTTTGATTTTTCCGTCTTTAGGTTGATCTGTGATTTTTTCTTCTCCTGAAGTATAATTTGCATCATAAAAGCGATATACGGCCATTCCGTTTGCCGGGCAATATTGATAGAGGTAATAAGAACCCGCGTCTATCTTTTCGGCGAACATCCAGTTGGAAACAGAATAATTTCCTCCTTCGGTATATCCTTTGTTTCCGATCGGGGCGACCGATGTTATAACTTGATCGGCTGTTATGTCTTTAATAGTGAAACCTCCTGTATAATTGGCTCCGCTGTTGTATATCATGATGTCATGGCTGCTGAGTGTGAAATATTCACCTCCGCAAGTGCTGTTACGGTTCGGAGCCGTGGTAGATGAGGAACCGGCGATAAATGCGGCCTTATCTCCTCCGTTATACAGATAATAACCGTTGCCACGTACCTGATACAACCAATTTTCCGGATTGTTCTTAATAGGAATTACATACCCTGCGGTAGAACCTGTGATAGAGAGATTCTCGGAAGTTTTGACCGATTCAACTTCTCCGTTTACGATTTTCAGTATATTCACTACGGTTTGTTTGTTCGGGAAGAAATAAACATATCCCCCTTCTCCTAATACGTCTCCACTGGCCGAAATGAAATTTGTCTGTCCGGCTTCGTTCAGGTCGAATGTAAGTTCTTTTGCTTCTGCCGTGCTGCTCGATGTGCCGCTGGGATATATGAGCAGGGAATGGGAGGTTGTTGTGGATTTGTCATTACGTATAATAATATTACCGGCATCGTCACAGGCTGTGCCCCAGCCGGTACCACCCGGAAGCGTTCCTATGAGACCGTTTTCGTTGAACATATATACCAGTTTGTCGACACAATCGTTGACGTAGAATATACCGTTATGCGCACCGCCTTGCTGGGCGTTGGTGCCGTCTATATGGTCGGGTGCATTGTTCTCATTCACGGTTTTACTCCATACTTTTTCCAGTTTGAAATCTACTTCGCCGGTGTTTCCGTCCGGAACTTCCCCTTCAATCACATATTTGACCATGCCTTCATTTTGTGCGAACAAATATAAATATATACAACCGTCTTTTACCTCACCGGCCCCCATTAAATATCCTATTTTTTCTTCTCCCATGCTGGATGGAAAGTTATCGGTCAAAGAGACTATTTTGTTGATTCCTTTAGTAACGTCGTACATACGGGCCGAAGCCGATTTGAGATCGGATGTGCAGTTCGGAGCTACACAATAAATTTTTCCGGCAAATCTGAAATAGTTGATTCCGGTAGCTTCGGTATTGACGATCCCGCTTGCCATAGATTTATATTCGTCCATGGGAGTTGCATTAGCGTCCCAGAGGAATGTATATTCGATGGGTTGGGTTGAAGGACTATCAATAATAATATTGTCCCTGCAGTTAGGGGAGATCGTAAATTGCACATCTCTGCCCCAACCTTCCAGTGTGTAGGTGGAATTTTGGTTTCTGACGAATGTTCCTATTGTACCGCCGGTAACCTGCAAGCCTGCGACGCGATATTGGGCCGGTCTCGACTCGGAATATGCGGTAACATAAATTTTGCAATCGTTCAGTTGTCCGCTTACGCAAAAAGTCGTTCCGGCTACCGATGAAGTGAAGTTTCCCAGATAGTCGGCAGTTCCTACGTTTAGAAGAACGGACGGTTCGGCTGTATCGTCAGCCCAGGAATATACTCTCCAGTAGTTGGTGTTATCGCCGGCGAATGCTATGGTATTGAGATTACACCCCATAAGAAACCCATCGGAGGAAAAAGCTATATCGTTCAGGGGCACAGTACCGTGGTCGATACCGTTGGTGCTCATTTGCGTTACGTCTCCGGTTTCCGGGTTTATGACATATAAATTCGGAGTATTGCCTGTACCCAATGCCAGAACGTAGTATTTGCTGTTGTGGAGAAGTACTCTTTTTACGGTGAGGCCGTCCAGAACATCCGGGGTGGATATATTAGATATCAGTTCCGGGGTATAGGAAGGTTGCACGATGCCCCGGTTTTCGGGATAATCTACCGTATTAGGAACAAGAGGGTTTACTTCGTCGAGATCGGGAACTGTGGCCGGATCGAGAGAATTTACCGTTATAAAATCGCAACCGTAATTTCCGTAGGTGCGGTATGCTCCGTTATCGTCTACTGTCCATACGCCGACTTTAAGTCCTTCTTCATGATATTTGGTTACGGTAGATTTATCGAAATATCCGGCTTGTATGTCGGCATCGATCTTCCATTGTACGCACCAGTCGAAATGGCTGGCCCAGTATTGACCGGTCAGGAATTGCAGTTCCACTTCTGGATAGTTCGTACGGATGTATTCCAGGCATGGTTTCATGGAAGTAAGTATGATAGCTTCTTGCTTAAAACCGTAATTGTCTATAAGGCTGATGAGCCCGGGGATTTTACTGCAATCGTTGTTGTTTATTCCTGTGGCCCATTTCAATTCTATGAGAGGTTTGACATTATGGTCTTTACATATTTGAAGATATTCGGCCACTGTGCATATCTGGCCTGTGTACTTTACTCCTCCCCGTGTTTGTGTATAAGTCTCGGCTTTTAGTTGGGCCAGTGTTGCACTGGCGATAGTGAGATTTCCTCCCAGCCTTGACGTATTGTCATCGTGGCTGATGATATATTCTCCGTCACCTGTGACTTTTACATCGCATTCAAGGTATTTATAACCTTTTTTAGCACCATTAATAAAGGCCTCACTAGTGTTTTCAACTCCCCATAAACTTCCTCTGTGTCCACACAAAATAGGCTGTGCATTTATCGACAATGTTAACATTGTCAATAAAAGCAATGTGTAAATTCTTTTCATGTTGAATGGTTGATTAGATTTAATAAATAAATATCTTTTTCCTACTATTTAGAAAATAGCAGAACAAACATAATAAAAAGATATTTATAATCCAAAAAAACATTCAAAAAAGAAACAAAAAATATAATATGTAGTAATTAAAAGAAAAAAACGAAATTGTGTTTTGCTGTTTTATTAATTGTCACCGGATGGTTACCAAAGTCGCACCAAAGCCGTATTCACGGAAAGATGCATCTTGGTAAGAACAATTTTTATATTTCGATTTTATTTCGTTAATAATTGCGTTTCGTAATACACCTTCTCCTTTTCCGTGTATAAAAACAATCTTTTGTCCTTTCGTATTCTTGTTTTTGTCCATTACTTCCCTGAACTTTTGTAATTGGAGATTGAGCATATCGGTGTGGCTTAATCCGGCTGTATTATCGAGAAGCTCGTTAATATGCAGGTCTACTTCTATTATTCCGTTGTTTACGGTTTTTTTTACTATTTCCTGACGCAAAGGTTTATCTACCGCTTTTTTAGCTTTCATGGCCCTTTCCAAATCCTCTGCATTTATGACTACGGGTCGTACCGGAGTATCGTTCTTTACTATATCGAGTACCAGAGCAGGTTCGTCGAAATACACGTTTTCGCGGAACGTATGTAATTTGTAAAATTTGACCGTATCTAAGCGATGCTCAACGGTGACGGGACTTTTGAGAGTGAAATGCTTGTCTTTTTTGAATGCAACGTATTGTATGCATATCCTTTCCAGTTCGTTCAAATTTTCTTGCCCGAATTCTTCGAGATGGAGTTTGATATTGGGTTCAACCATTCCGGCATATCTTGTACGCCATCCCTGTTCTTCCCTGCACAAGTATGTGAAATAAATGTAATAGTTGCTGTCATTGACGAGATAACTATCAAATCGGGTGGTATTCAGGTGTTTGTATTCTTCAGGAACGAACCCCAGTACGATATTGAGGATATCTCCTTCCTGCGTCTCTATGATTCGGATGTCATCTTCTTTTGTGTTTGCCGGGCTGTCTTTTTCCACTTCATCCGTGGGTAATATGCTGGGACCCGATACGACGGTCTTGGGAACATCGGATTTAAGAGCCGAATGGCTTTCCACAATTACACATTCTTTTACGAGGACCGGGATTTCAAAACCGTCTTCATCCTCTATATAGGCTATATCTTTTACTACTTTAATCACTTTTCCTCCGCCTACTGCGTTGAGGAAACGAACTTTGTCTCCTGTCTGTACCATAGTAACTATTATTTAGATTGATATTGCATGAGGTGAAAGTTCGTTTACAGATTTACTTCCTCATGCTTCGGTATATTCAGCAAAGTTGCTTATTTTTGTACACATATTCAAACAGATTATGCAAAAAACGCAAGATATACGCATGGACGCGTACAATTATCCGCTCCCTGACGAGCGGATAGCTAAATTTCCGTTACCAAAAAGAGATATGTCGAAACTGCTTTTTTATAACGGGGGAACAATTACAGAACGAAATTTTAATGAATTACCGGACTTGTTGCCCGATGATGCTTTGTTGGTGTTTAATAATACCCGTGTCATACAGGCCCGGTTGCACTTTAGGAAAGAAACGGGTGCACTGATAGAAGTTTTTTGTCTCGAACCGTTTTTTCCACACGATTATTTATTATCTTTTCAAACGACAGGAGAATGCCGCTGGCTGTGTCTGGTAGGTAATCTGAAAAAATGGAAGGAAGGAGCATTGTCACGTACGTTGGAGATAGACGGAGTTCCGGTTACTTTAAATGCGGTGCGTGGTGCGGCACATGGAAACTCTCATGAAATAATTTTCACCTGGGATAATCCCCGGATAACTTTTGCAGCATTGCTGGATGCAATAGGAGAATTGCCTATTCCTCCGTATTTGAACCGGAAAACGGAAGAAAGTGATAAAGAGACTTATCAGACAGTTTACTCTAAGATAGAAGGCTCTGTGGCAGCTCCTACAGCCGGACTGCATTTTACGCCGGAAGTGTTCAATGCTTTGAAATCTAACGGTGTCCCTTGCTTGGAACTGACCTTACATGTGGGAGCGGGTACATTCAAGCCGGTCAAAAGCGAAACGATAGAAGGACATGAGATGCATACCGAATTTATTTCCGTGGAACGTTCGCTGATCGAACGGTTAGCCCGTACCGAGAAACGGGTGATAGCCGTGGGAACTACTTCGGTCAGAACATTGGAAAGCCTCTATTATATCGGTTTGACTTTAGAGCATCGTCCGGATGCTTTGCCGGAAGAATTGCCGGTAGAACAGTGGCAGCCTTATTTGCAGGTGGCTTCTGTATCTACTTCCAAAGCTCTTGAAAATATCCTCAGGTGGCTGGATAAAAGAGGTTCCGAACGTCTGGTTACCGCTACTCGGATAATTATTGCTCCGGGATATGAATTCCATGTCGTGAAAGGTATGGTAACTAATTTTCATCAACCTCAAAGTACATTATTGCTTCTTGTTTCGGCATTCGTGAACGGCAACTGGCGTGAAATCTACGATTATGCTTTGGAGCATGATTTTCGTTTTTTGAGTTACGGAGATAGTTCCTTATTGCTTCCGTAAGGGAATTTAATTTTTCAGGAGGCAATAAAAAGTAAAAAAAAACGTATAAATAGAGACAGTGGAGCTATGTAGCTCCGTGGTTTACGATATGAAGATAAAAAACATCCTTTATATATCTCTGATGCTGGTATTTTTGGCCTCGTGCCGCGGTGCCAAGTTAAGTGTCGCAAATGAACAATTTGCCAGAGGAGAGTATTTCGATGCGGCGAATACTTATCGTAAAGTCTATAATAAGTTGCGTTCAAAAGAAAAACGAGCCTTGAGGGGCGAGGTAGCCTATCAGATAGGAACTTGTTACCGCCTCATCAATGTCGCTCCCCGGAGTTCGGCTGCTTATCGCAATGCTATCCGTTATAACTATCCCGACAGCATGGCTATATTTTATCTGGCGCGAGAACTTCAATATGAAGGGAAATATAAAGAAGCTGAAAAATATTACCGTATGTTTCTGGAGAAAGCTCCGGGTGATGTTTTGGCTGAGAATGGGTTAAAAGGTTGCCAGCTGGCTCAGGAATGGAAAAATAATCCTACCCGATATATTGTAAAAAGAGATAAACTGTTCAATTCGAGACGGAGCGATTGCGCTCCGATGTATCTGGGAAAAGAGTTCGATCAGATTTATTTTACCTCGTCTACCGAAAAATCTCTGGGAAAAGATAAAAGTAGTATTACCGGTACGAAGAATAATGATATCTATTTTTCTAAAAAGAACGAAAAAGGAGCTTGGCAAAGGCCCGAACCTATCGAAGGAGATGTTAATACTGAATTGGACGAAGGTATCGTGAGTTTTAGTCCGGACGGAAATACCATGTATCTGACGAAAGCCCGGAGGGAACCGAACGCCGATACATCGGTAGAGATATTTACCTCGTCTCGTTCAGGTGCTAAGTGGAGTACGCCGGTAAAATATGAAATTACAGCCGATACACTTTCGGCATACGGACATCCTGCCGTTTCACCCGACGGGGAATATCTCTATTTTTCTTCCGATATGCCGGGTGGTTACGGAGGAAAGGATATCTGGCGTATTTCTTTGACCGACAAGGGCGGGTCGTTGGAAAATATGGGCGTACAGATAAATACGCCGGGGAATGAGATGTTTCCTTACGTACGTTCCGACGGTGATTTATATTTTTCATCGGACGGTCATCCCGGGATGGGGGGACTGGATATTTTTAAAGCCAGGTTGAATGAATATGGTGTATGGAAAATAGAGAATATGCAATATCCTGTTAATTCTCAAGGGGACGATTTCGGGATTACTTTCGGTCCGGAGGAAACCGGTTTTTTCAGTTCCAACAGGAATGATGCACGAGGATATGACCACATATATAGTTTCGAACTACCTTCTATCAAGGTATGGATAAGCGGTATGGTTATTGATAAAGACGAGGAGCCGGTACCGGATGCCGTTATACGTATAGTGGGAGAGGACGGCTCCAACCAGAAAGAGATGGGACGAAAAGACGGTTCTTTCCGTTTTAAACTGGACAGGGGAGTGCGTTATGTGATGATGGCCGGATGCAGGGGATATTTGAATCAAAAGCAGGAATTTACCTCAGGATCCGAAGAAGAAGATGCGGAATACGAAGTAAACTTTATACTTTCTTCTATTACCAAGCCGGTCTTAATAGAGAATATTTTTTATGATTTCGATAAAGCAACTTTACGGCCCGAATCGAAAGAAGCGCTGGATAATCTGGTAAAATTATTAGAGGATAATCCTAATGTTTCTATCGAGCTGGCTTCTCATACCGATATGAAGGGTTCCGATGAATATAATATGAAACTTTCGGACCGCAGGGCAAAATCTGTTGTCGATTATCTTATTGCCGCGGGCATAGAGACGGGCCGTATTTCTCCTAAAGGATATGGAGAAAGTGTTCCTAAGGTCATAAATAAAAAGATGGCAGAGAAATATCCGCAGTTTAAAGAAGGAGACATTCTTACGGAGGAATATATCCTTCAGCTTTCTCCCGAAGACCAAGAAGTTGCCAACCAGATAAACCGGCGTACGGAATTCCAGGTTCTTTCTATTACCTACAATTTGTATTAGAAGCCGTAATAAATGCTGTCAGTTTGTTTGTGATATTACTGGTTTTACCATAATTTTGTTTATCTTTGTGGTCGAAATTCTTTAATCCAACTAATAATACACATAATCTTATGAACCAGGTTTCGGATCGTTTGGCTGCACTTGCTCCTTCGCAAACGTTGGCCATGTCGCAAAAAAGCAACGAGCTAAAAGCTCAGGGTGTAGACGTTATCAATCTTAGTGTAGGTGAACCCGATTTCAATACTCCCGGCCATATAAAAGAAGCTGCAAAGAAGGCGATAGACGATAATTTCTCCTTTTATTCTCCCGTTCCGGGATATATGGACCTGAGAAAAGCTATTTGTGCCAAATTGAAAAAGGAAAACGATCTCGATTTTACTCCTGAACAGATCGTCGTATCGGGAGGAGCTAAACAGTCTATATGTAATGCGGTGCTTTGTCTGGTGAATGCCGGAGATGAAGTGATAATCCCGGCTCCGGCGTGGGTAAGTTATGTAGAGATGGTAAAACTGGCCGAAGGAAAGAATGTGATTGTTTCTGCCGGTATAGAACAAGACTTTAAAATGACCCCCGGCCAGCTTGAGGCGGCCATTACGCCAAAGACTAAGTTACTGATACTTTGTTCTCCTTCCAATCCTACAGGCAGCGTATATTCCCGTGAAGAATTGAAGGGCCTGGCCGATGTGCTGGCAAAACATCCTCAAGTATTGGTGATATCGGATGAAATATATGAGCATATCAATTATATAGGAAAACATGAAAGTATAGCACAGTTCGAAACCGTGCGCGACCGCGTCATTATTGTGAACGGCGTTTCCAAAGCGTATGCGATGACCGGATGGCGGATAGGTTTTATTGCGGCTCCTTTATGGGTGGCGAAAGCATGTAACAAGTTGCAGGGACAATATACGTCGGGGCCTTCATCGATTGCTCAGAAAGCATCGGTTGCCGCTTTTGCCGGAGATCAGACTTGTGTCGAAGATATGCGTAAAGCGTTTGAACGCCGTCGTGACTTGGTGGAAAAGTTATCGCAGGATGTTCCGGGTTTCCGTATCAATCACCCTCAAGGAGCTTTTTATCTGTTTCCTGAAGTAAGTTATTATTTCGGTAAGAGCGATGGGGAACGAACGATCGCCAATGATTCCGATCTGGCTATGTATTTGTTGGAGAAAGGACATGTGGCTACGGTTTCGGGCGACGCTTTCTGTGCTCCCGGTTACCTTCGTTTGTCCTATGCTACTTCGGATGAAAATTTGGTAGAAGCTTTTCGCCGGATCAAAGAAGCTTTGGCTAAATTGAAATAAGGTCGATTTATATATGAAAAAGGGATGGCTTGCATAAGTTATCCCTTTTTTTATTTAATTTAAAGGAGAGTTTATTCATTTTCCGAAACCGGGATGCAGATAACGTCCCTTATGTTGTGTCTGCTTACCGTATTGAATAGTCTTGACGGGACAAACGTGTATGCAGGCCAGGCAAGAAGTGCATTTCTTCCCCCAGACCGGTTTGTCGGTGACGGTAATATTGTGTACCGGACATGTATGTTCGCACCGTTTGCAGGCGATGCAACGACCGTCGGTATGGAATGGCTTGGCTGTGATTCCTCGGTTAAAAACAGGACTGATCAGGTAAGTTTTGATAAAAGGAAAAGAGCCTTTTTTACAACGGAATACATGTTCTTTTTCCCGGACAGCCCGGTTTATCTCCTGCAGATATGGAACCGATTCGGATAACTTTTGTTTTTCTATTCGTGGGCTATCTGTATCAAAACCTTTCATGAGAATATAATTATTCGGCATGGTAAGTGAAAATCCGGCTTGGCATTTCCAGTTTTTTCTGCGTATATGCTTACAAAAAATATTACGGGTGAGACCTGTATCGTCTCCGCATACGCTGATAAAAAAGAGATATTGTCTGGTGTAGCCGTTCAGTTCCAGTTTTTCTATGAATTCCCGTACGATGCCAGGAGGAGCCCAGGAATAAACCGGAAAAACGAATCCTATCTTTTCCTCTTCCCCGAGAGTATAAGTATATTGTTCTTTATCGATGGCATCGGGTATGAAGATAAGTTTTTCATTTTGTAATCTGGCGGTTTCCGTTGCCGCCCATCGGGAGTTTCCGGTACCAGTGAAATAAAATATCATATTCTTTCGATTTATAACAAAGTTAAGAAATAATGTTGGAAAATAAAAATAAGGAATAATGAAACAGGAATGTTCGAATATTGTTGAAAGACCAACATCGGTTGTTCTGTAAAAATGTGGCGGGAGGAAGGCTGTTTTATGGTAAGATATACTAACTTTGCCGACCGAAAAATAAAAAGTTATATGAAAAAGAGTCTTATAGCGTTGGCATTCGGTACCTTGGGACTGGGTATTGCCGAGTTTGTGATGATGGGTATTCTACCCGACGTAGCAAAGGCTTTACATGTCAGCGTACCTAAAGCCGGAAATTTTATTTCGGCTTATGCATTGGGTGTCTGCGTAGGAGCCCCGGCTCTTATTCTGGCTCGCAGGTATTCTCTGAAAAAGATATTGCTCGTGCTCATTGCTATTGTGATGGCCGGGAATTTATGTGCAGCCCTGTCTCCTAATTACGGAATGATGTTGTTTGCCCGTTTTATTTCGGGATTGCCTCATGGAGCATATTTTGGAGTGGGTTCCATTGTTGCAGAAAAGTTGGCCGATAATGGTAAAGGTTCGGAAGCTGTTTCCATTATGGTGGCGGGAATGACTATAGCTAATTTGTTCGGGGTTCCTCTGGGAACTTCTTTAAGTGCGGCTATTTCCTGGCGTGTTACGTTCCTACTGGTCGGATGTTGGGGGATAGTGATTCTGTATTATATCTGGCGCTGGGTTCCTCAGGTCGAGAATCTGCCCGATACGGGATTTAAGGGTCAGTTTCGTTTTTTAAAATCCCCGGCTCCCTGGCTGCTGATCGTTGCCACTATGTTGGGGAACGGAGGTGTATTTTGCTGGTACAGTTATATAAATCCTTTGTTAACACATGTTTCTGGTTTTCCTTCTCATAGTATTACTCTACTGATGGTTCTGGCAGGTTTTGGTATGGTCGTAGGTAATTTGGTAAGCGGACGGCTTTCCGACCGTTATGCGCCGGGACGTGTGGCCGCGTATGTACAGGGATGTATTTGTGTGATTTTGCTCCTTATTTTCCTCTTTGCATCGATATCATGGCTGTCTGTTTTGCTTATGTGCCTCTGTACGGCTTGCCTGTTCGCTTTATCGAGTCCCCAGCAGGTTTTGCTCATACGTTATTCCAAAGGAGGAGAAATGCTGGGGGCGGCCAGTGTACAGGTCGGATTCAATTTAGGTAATGCTATAGGAGCTTTTTCCGGCGGTTTGGCTTTACAGGCAGGTCTGGGATATCAGTATCCGGCATTAATAGGAGTTCCTTTCGCCTTTACCGGATTTGTTTTGCTTATGATATTCCATCGCAAGTATGAGAGGCATTCGGTCACGTAAGCTTGAAGCGGAAAGTAAGGGATGTATAAAAAACGGGAATTTATAATTCCCGTTTTTTATAGATTATATTATTATCCCCATAGAATGAAAGCCAGCGGTATGAAAATGCCTAACAGCAATTCGATACCACCTCGGCCCCGTAATCCTTTTTTCCCTTTTACCATAAAGATACCTGTAAGAGTAATAATGATAAGGGAGAATGCGAATATGTCGGAAAAAATAGTCCAGTTACGGTTGGGATTGTAATGAAGCCGGTTAAGGCTGCTCAATACGGGCCGTTTTTTGACCGATTCGTAATAAGCTTCTCCGGTAGTGGTATTTACGAGAAGAGACGAACCTCCTTTTATAAATACTTTCATTTCTCCCGGGCGGGGAAAATAATGTTTGGTATAATTATTTTCTTCTCCCAGTTCGTATAGTAAAGAAATGACATATTCTTTGTCAAATCTTGCCTTATCTTTAGGAAAATCGCCCTGTATGGTGTAATGTTTTTGAGTAATGTCGTAGTCGGAATTGAAGTCTTTTTTATGATTGAGCATGAACCCCGATACGGCATACAGAATAATTACACCAGCAAAAAAGAACGACAAGTCGCGGTGCAGGATGCGAATCCATTTTCTGAATAAATGATATTTGTTTTCTTTTCCCGGCATGGTTTATTTTATTTCATAACTTTCGGTTTCCAGATGATAGAAAGAGAGGTAGTCTTTACCTTCTTTCGTTTTTCGGTCTGCTATGCGGTCGCGGTAATCTTTCATACGATCGGCAAATGTATTGACATTTTGCTGGCCCTGGGCTTTTTTTTCCGTTTCGCATCCCACTTCTTTATTATCGCCGTGCTGAGCCGCATTTTGTGTTTGATACTGTTCTTCCATTTTTTGGATTTCTGTTTCTCCAATTCTGTCTTCTACCAAAGTTCCGGTAACAGATACGATATTATTGACTACTTCGGCAGGGAAGCTTCCAACTTTCCCTCCTTCGGCCCGTAAAGTCTTGGTATCGTCGCTACCCATCAGGAACAGTTTTTTTCCTCCGTGTTTGCATATGTGTGTACAAACTCCTTCTACCGTAATTATCCGGCCGGCCAGACTGTCGGCAGCGGCGAATACGTCATCGACTTGTAATGCAGCCGAAATGACAGGTTCTGTGTTTTCCGGTTTCGTATCTTTTGTTTTAGAAGAACAACTTACTGCTGCAAATACCAGTGCAGCGGCTGTAGCTACTGCTAAAAAATTGATTTTTCTCATTGGATTATGTTTTAAATGTATATTGTAATTTATTTATATATAAGTCTGTATGCAAATATAATTAAATTCGGTTTATTGTCGTTTGCAAATAATCAAAGGAAGGAACAGAAATATTCCCAGAAACAGGATAAGGACCATCGGTATGGCATTTTCTTTCAGTGTCCTACGACGATATATAACCATGAAAAGGAGGACCAGTACCACATTGAGAATAAATGCCTGGCACGATATATCCGAGATCCTCGGACAGGCCAGTTTATCGTCGGAGGAAGTAAAGGATAACTGGAAGGGAAATATGTAATCCGCTAATTTTTCAAATTTATCGCTGGTATAGTTGCGTTCCAGCTTGTCTGCCAGAGAGTATGAGCCGGTGTCCAGCGCATATATGCGGTATCCTTTGTCGGTAGAAATTTTGACAGTCCAGTAGAACATATCCCCGATGATCGACATTCTGTCGGTTTCGGGATTAAATGTGCCTACAGGGAGTTGGTGCAGGTTATATTGAGAGTCAAGGACGTACAGACGGTCGTTCGCGTCGGTTAGGAATCCCAGTGATTTGCGGTTACTGAATTCCGTAATAAATGCATGCTTCATTTTAAGGCCGGGATCCACACCGGTTTCTTTTACATAAGGACGGCCTTTTATCTGTTTTATATGGTATACTCTATAAAAATGATCAATCATAAGATATCCTTCGTCATATTCTTTTTTGGGCGTAGGATTTCCGTTTATTTCCCGTACAGGGAATTCGAATCCTTTAGCCTTCATGATTTTATTAAAAAGTTCGCTTCGTTCCCGGTTTACCTGATTGGTACGCATGTTGAGAAAAGTGATTTTATCGTTCATGCGGAAAGCTTCTTCCGGATCTTTGAGGTCTACACGGTCCGGCATAGATTCCATGATCATCCATAATTCGGGGCTTATAACATTCATGTCGCGGGGAGATATGCGATAAGTAAAATTCTCATGACGGATCATTTTAGGAGATATTTCCCTCCCGTTTATAGAATCGGGTAGTTTTTCTTTCGAAGCTAACTGACGGTAAAAAAACATAGGCATGATGGAATCGAATTGTTCTGTGGAGTAGATGGTTCCATTCGCATCTTTATAGACGCTCCCGTTATCCTTATCTCTTTCGACCGATGCAAAGCGGTGGGTAATGCAACTATATAACGTAAATGGTTCGTTATACGGCTCGGCAGTTGTGAATTTATATAGCCAGGGCAGCAGCCATGCCAGTAATATCGTAGCGATAAAATAGAAAAATATTTTACTGAATAGTTTCATTGTTTTGTTTATTTTAAATTCGTATCAATCCTGGCATCCTTCTTTAAAGCGAATGACCGACCGCAATGACAATACTGTACACAAGAGCGTGAAGATGATCAATGAGAGAAGAAAACCGTTATAGGCTTCCGGCGTGTCCTGTAGAAATAAAATGCGTATGATTCCGGCAGTCAGCAATAGATTTATAATCCGTATTTTCCAGGTCGGTTCCAGGCATATCCATGCGGTGAGCAGGTAGAGGACTAATCCGCCGATATACCATATAGAAGCGGTCAGTAATATTCTTGAAACTAATTCGGCCGCTATTATTTGTTTCAGATATATCCATAAAACGATGTATTGAACTAAAAAGATAACTAAGAGCTGTATGACTCCTGCCAGAAGCATAAACAGGATCATCTGTTGCTGGGGATAAGGCAGATGTAACGTAAGTTTCAGTCTTTTCTGCTGCATTTCCGGTATGAATTGAGCAGCGGCGAGTGTGGCTCCTATGGCCAGGGGCAGGTATTTTAGTGTTTCGATAAATATCGTATCCCGTGTAAGCAAGAGAGCCCATATATGGTCTGCTCCCTTGAAAGAGACTACCCGGTTCATTCTTAACAGAGAATAACCGGTAAAGCAGAGTGAGACCAGCAGCATGATATAAAAATAGCCTTTAGTCTTTATCCATTCTTTGTGAAATATGGCTTTTGTCATGATTCTTTGTTTTATGAATTAATATTTGCCGGTAAGTCCTATGAAGGTATCTTCGAGATTCATTTTCTCGGCTTTCAGGCCACTATATTCTATTTTTTGTTCTTTTAGTATAGATATAATATATTCTTCCGGCATGAACGAATAAGTTTCGGCGGAATCCCGTATGGCGGCAGTGTTATATAAATCGGTATGGGAGGGTAGCTTTTGGGGATTACCCGTTTTAAATGAGTAGCGGGTAAATGTATCTAAAAGCTCTTTTACGGGTTTTTGGATCAGTATCCGGCCGTAATCCATGATGATGCAGTCGTCGATGAGCCGCTCCATATCCTGTATGATATGAGAAGTCAGAAAAATTGTTTTCTTTTCGGCCTTGGCATATTCTCTCAGGTATTCGGTGAACAACCGGCGGTATCCCGGGTCGAGGCCCAGGGAAAAATCGTCCAAAACGAGCAGATCTGCATTTTGAGCGAGGATAAGTCCTAATGCGACTTGTGAACGTTGTCCGCAGGACATACGGGAAATTTTTTGACGGGGGGCTACCTTCAGTTTCTTCATAAGTTCATAGTAAGCTTCTTTATTCCAGCGCGGATAAAAAGCGGAATAATATTTTTCAATTTCTTCAATGCTCATGAATGCGTATTGCACATGTCCTTCGATGAGGAGTGCTATACGTTCTCGGGTAACCGGGTGCATAGACTGGATATCTTCGCCGAATATGCGGCATACGCCCGAGCGGGGTTTCAGATATCCCATGAGGATATTGATAGTAGTTGTTTTGCCGGTTCCGTTCTTTCCCAATAGTCCCAGTATGTGGCCTTTCGGAACCTCAAAACCGAGATTCTCATATATTTTTCTGTCTCCGTAATAATGAGTCAGATTTTCACATTGGATGATTGTTTCCATCTTTATATTATTGTTATTCTTTCGTCAGAAACATACGCCGCATGTGATCTCGACGTGTTGGTAATTTCCTTCGTTCCTGTAATGGATATATTTATAATTAGTTTCTGCATAAATGCTCCAGTTTTCTTTTATTTCCGTTTCCCAGTGGATGCCTGTATGTGTCTGAATTTTATTTGCCTGTAACCAGTCATAATTATTTTGCATCATTTGTCCCATCGTACTTTGCATATCGAGCCCGGTGAGTGATAGCAGGCTGTTCCCGGTTTGTGTGTAAGAGGTTCCGAAAGATGCCTGAAAAAAGGATTTCCGGTACTGCTTGTCAATTTCAGCATTAACTCCGTAAGTTATGCGGTTTATTTTTATTTGCCGTTGATTTTCACTGTATGTCGTATTCATTTGATGGATTGCGGCATAAGGTTGCAGGAACCAGGAAAAGCGGTTACTGTATGATTGTCCGTATAAACCCTCGAACCGGAAATGTATATGTTTATCCAGGTAGGGTGAACGGTTTCCGATTTGGTCGTATATATTGCCGGTTCCGTTTCCGAACAGGTTTTCTATCCCTTTTCTGTGCATATATAGTCCTGTTGCTTTAACGGCGCTTCGGTGATATCCGTTATAGTACCGGTATCCTATGCTGCCTTTTATTCGCGAGTCGTTTAGCCTTGTAAGTGCGAGATTATTATGGCTTTTCAGATGACGGTCTATATCAAGACGATCGTATTGGGCCGTGA
The DNA here is from genome assembly GCF_025567045.1 of Barnesiella propionica. Classification (NCBI taxonomy): domain Bacteria; kingdom Pseudomonadati; phylum Bacteroidota; class Bacteroidia; order Bacteroidales; family Barnesiellaceae; genus Barnesiella; species Barnesiella propionica. The sequence continues at coordinate 339,039 of NZ_JAOQJK010000004.1, forward strand.
GCCGCCATCCGTTACCTTTTACAGGGAGCCATTGCAATCCGGCCTGATATCCGAAACCTTTATACAGAACATCTGTCTTATCTCCGGTAAAGCGTGAATAAGTGGTTCCGAGTCCGGTCATCGTGTGAATATATACATTACCGTTGGGAGAATAAAAATCGAGTACATTATCCTGATTGTAAATGCGTATTCCTCCCGCGACTCCTAATATGTATAACGGCCCCGTATGGACAGAGCCCCCGGCTTCAATATTAAAGTCCGATACTACGTTTTTAGGTCTTGGGTCTCTGTCTCTGTATTCTATTTTAGCCCGGTATGCGGCCTGTAGCCCCCATGTGAATAGTCTTCCTTTCCCTGAGTAACCTCCTGAGAACCGGTATTGTTCGGTTTGCAGATCACCTCCGATTGTGTCGGCCATGACGTATGGATATAATAATTCGAAATCAGAAGTCTCATTCCATTTTATTTGTCTCTTTTTTCCTGTTATATAACTTGCATTTCCCCATACTTTGGTTTTTCCCGATAAATTGAGCCATGAAGATACGCCCGCTCCGAATAGTTGACTTCCGTTTCCTTCCTGCAGCAAGTAGGTTCCGTTTTTTTTATTGTATGTGCTATATATGCTGAGTCTTGTTAATGACGATTCATGGGCAAAAAAATGTGTAGCCGGGTTATTATATACGGCCGTGAAGAATTTTTCCGGAGCGTACAAGTATTGTTCCGGCCGGCTGAGAACCTGTATGCTGTCTTTCCCTGCTCCCCACAATAGGACGGGGAACAAAGAAAGTCCACAAAGAAGCAGATTTAAATATAGCTTTTTCATACAGGTAATGAGATTATTGTTTGTATGAAACCGTTACTCCGCATTGGAAATCGTTTGCAGAATCATTGGTGTCTTGTAAAATTACACGTCCGTTTTCTTTCGTTTCGGCAACTTTGCGGATGATACTTTTACCAAAGCGGCTATTATCGGATATGGTAGTAGCTACATACGCATAACTTTTATCCACAGATACGGGTGTCGCCAGCATTTTGAAATTGCTTTTGGCACTCATATTTACAGCATCGAGTATCCATTCCGATGGAACGAGATATCCTTTTTTGCTCATGGTTTTGCCGTTGGCCGGGTGAATGTAGGTACATTCCAGATAATAATCGTTCAGAAAATCTTCTTTGCTTACAGGGATACGTGCAATACCGAAAGCCCGGTTACATTGATTTGTAGGGGTCCATATGGAGAGAGAATAACTGTACCATTTGTCTAAATTAGGAACTGACGGGTTGTCAGTATCGGCCCCGGTGCTGGTTTCATCATACCATTCGAAATCAGCATTTTGTAAATCGAGGCCATTATTGGAGGTATGATCATTTGCCTGATCGGCTATGACGATGGATTTACCCGGAAGGATAGGATATTGTGTTCCGTTACCCGGTATCACATATACTACTTGTGTATAGAACGAACTCTTGATAGGATCGGGTGTATATTCGTAATCGTCGGAAGTAAGGATAGGAGTTTCTAACAAGGCGATACCATCCGCATAAATAGTATGATCCGTATTGTTATACAGTTTGAAGAATTTATCTCCGGTAAGACCTCCGGTTCCGGTTGATTTCGGAGAACCTGTCGTATATATTTCCTGGAATACGATACCGGAAGATGTCGTATAGTAAGACAGGGTTATCTCGATCGTAGTAGAAGGGGCACTAATTAACAGATTCTCTTTGGAGCCTCTGACATTTGTAGTATTATCTCCATATTTGATTTTTCCTTCCACTGAGATGGAGTATAGACCTTCCGGTATATTTACCTGATCGTTGCTTGTCAGCTCCAGTGACGTTTTGGAATCTGTGTTGATCTCTGTGAATATGGCTGTTCCTTCAGTCCAGGAAAAAGATTCTCCTACCCATTCGGGTGCGCAAAAGTAAAGAATCGCATTTGCTTTTTTGACGTTGTTTTCATCGTCACTACATGCAGTCAGCAAGATCGCCAGAGCGGTGAACTGCATAAAAGAGAATAATTTTCTTAGTTTCATAATACCTAAATTTATTGTTTATAGTTTAAAATTGATTTCCATCCCGAAATAAGGACTGCTTTGTCTTCTTATTTTGTTTCCCATCATGATGTAATCGGGGTGGTAACTGATAAGTTTGTTTACGAATAAGGCTAAAGCTATTTTATCCTGCCATATTTTTTTTGTGGCTTTGAAATTGATATTTGCCTCTATAGGAATAGTCCTGCGTTTAAAATTGATTTCATCGTAAACATATACGAGATGTTGTAAATAGGTATCTTTATGCGATTCTTCGGTAAAATCGTATGCTGTACCGGATGCATCTATATATTTGGCAGGTATTCCGCTCTTATACATGGACTGGGTAGTATAGAACCACATGCATTGTATAGAGGTGGAGAATCCCATTTTCAAACGGGGAATATCGGTATCGAATGTAAAATTCGTATTAAAACTTTCTCTTAAATATCCGTCGTCATCGTGGTAGAGCCCTGCATATTGTAACTGTTTGCCGTTTAAAATGACGGACGGTTTTTTATATATGGGCTCACTGTTCCGGTAAGTAGTACGGAACCAGGCTCCGTTTATAGTAAGCCGCGTGAGTATGACGGGAAAACGTTTGGATAAATATTGGAATTCGATTCCTTCTTTAAGCATGCGGCTGCCATTCGTGGTGTATGCCGATACGTTCAGAAGTGTGTCTCTGGAAAATGGCAGGTCTTCTACGCAGGGAGGCGCCGTGATGTTGTTTGCGTCTATACTTCCGGTATCATACTTTTTATATGCGAAGGAAATCGGTATGGCAGCATTCCGGAATCCCGATTTCATATCTTCTCTGAACCAGGTGACGGAAAATCTGTTCCCATCGAATGAGAAATCGGCCCGTAATTCCCACTTTTTGTTCCGTGCGGCTTCCAGTGCGTAATTTGTCTTGTCGGTGATATATGTCATAATATTTAATCTTCTGTATTCCGGATTATTATGATAATAGTTCAGTTGTATCAGGTCATAATAATACGGATCGGGATAAAGATAGGACAGCACCGGCATTTTAGTATGCCAGCCGATTCCTCCGGATAACTCTATACCCAGTTTTTTCCCTGCTATATTGAAAGCAGGGAATGTCCATTTAAGATTTATACGGGGATCTATATACCATTTTCCCGATAGTTCATATCGTTTATTCAGGTTTAACAGAGTGGTGGTACGTAATCCTGTTACGATGTCGAACCGGTGCTTGCCTGTTTTTACTTTTGTGGCTTCTTCGGCAAAGGCCGAGAAGGTGTGTCCTGGAGGAATATCGTTAAAAGCTCTGGGGCGGCTGTTTGTGGAAGGAGAGACGGGGCGTGTAAGATCGTAAACCTGTCCTTTTCCGTAATTTTTGTTCATGTTCCAGTCTCCTCCCAGTTTTAAAATATTGGTGGTGCGTTCACTGTTCATGTTGAATAATGCGAGAGCTTTTACAAAAGCATTGAACGGATTACCATAAACATCAAGTTCGGCGTTGTAAGTACCCGGCAGATAACCGGCATTATGGGCTCCTTGCTCCGTGGCTGCTGGAATGGCATAAATACGGTCGGTCGTTACCGTTTTTTCCTGATGTATATGATCCCATTCTCCGCTTAATGAACTGAAAAGAGTCAAAGTCCGGAATACTCCTTTATTCCTGTTCGATAGTATAAGCGTATTACCTAAAGAGATTTTATTGTTACGTGATTTATACAGGTCTATAGCACCGTTTGTATTCAGGTCGGGATCTGTATCTTCCTGATCGAATGTTCCGAAATAATTCAGGTTTGAATTGAGAGTTATCCGAACGACGCCAGTTTTCCATTTCTTTTCGGTACGAATTGAACTTGTAACCCGTTTGAATTTTTGTAACCGGTCTCTTGGGTCTATTTTAGAATCCAGGTAATCCAGACCTATATTCAGCATGAAATCTTTGTCCGGCAATTCCACTCCCTTGCCGACATAAAAAAGTTTACTATACATGTCCGCTTTGAAACGGGCATCCAGCGAATTACCTCCCTTTTTTCTTTCTATATTTACTAAACCGCTGGTTAGGTCTCCATATTCTACGGATGGAATCCCCCTGATTACTTCTACCTTTTCTATGTCGTCTGTCGAAATGGATCGCATGTCAATTCCTTTTCCTGTGGTGTTACGACCGGTTTCCCAGGGATTACCCGTATATTGCATATTGGCATCGGTACTTTGAGGTATGCCGTCTATTACGAAAGCGGTACCCAGGGAGGTCATATTGTAATCTGTTATTCCTTTGCCGTTGGCTTCTCTTAATTTAATAAGATTAGCACTTCCCATAACAGGATCGGAAGATACATTTCCGGGCAGCAGTTCCATGATATCGGTAAAACTGGAGGGTTGTAAGTGCTCCATGGCTTTACGATCGATCCGGGAGGCGCTTGTTATACCTTTGGATTCAGAAGCTGTTACTACTACGTCTTGCATGGCGATAGTATTGCTTTTCAATGGAACCGTGATGATCGTGTCTCCGGTCAGATATATTTTTCTATTGTGTGGCTCATATCCTAAGTAAGTTACGGATAAGAGATAACTCCCTGGAGATAAATGTGTAAATGTTCGTTTGCCGGAAGAGTCCGCGATACCTGAGTATTGTTTGGATCCTCCTTTGAACAGTATTGAGGCGAATTCCAGGAGAGAACGGTTGTTTTGGTCTTTAACAATAATGGATACGCTTATTTCTTTACCGCCGGATTGTGAATGTGCCGGTGTAAAGCCCCCTGTTATTATTATCAGTAAGAATAATACAATCCGTATTTTCATTATTGCATGAGTCTCTTTATATACTTTTCGTATATATAATTTTCATTACCTGCAAAGAGACTAATTTATATTTTCATGGGAAATACCATATAATAGGTATAATTGCCGGGTGTTATCGCTAAAGTTAGGTATACCGTAGAAATAAAATCCCCTGATTGTAAAATGGAACAATCAGGGGATCTGTTATAGGGATTGTGACTCTATTTTTGGGGCAGCAATATTTCTTCTATTGCTTTTTTGAAATCGGCTTTACTCATAGCTCCCATGGCCATTTGAGGTTGTCCGTCCATGGGTACGAATAAAATGGAAGGAACGCTACGTATGCCGAATGCTCCGGCTAACTCTTGCTCCTGATCTACATCAACTTTATAAATATCGATTTTTCCTGCATATTCTTCGGCCAGTTCTTCAAGAACAGGGGCAACTGCTTTACAGGGTCCGCACCAGGTAGCATAAAAATCTATGATACACGGTTTGTTTCCTAGATATTTCCATTCCTTGGGGTTTGCTTCGAAGTTAGCAACCTTAGTAAGGAATTCTGCTTTTGTTAAATGTTTTGTTCCCATTTTCTTTTCAGTTTTAGTAGTTTCTTTTGTTGTTTTCTTGTTTTGTTGTGTGGCAGCTCCGGCAATAAAGAGAGCTCCGCATATGACAGTTATTAAAACTGCCATCATTCTTTTGCTTTTTTTCATTGTTTCTTTTTTATTTTTATTGAACTTAACAGGAGTGCGCCGATAAGTCCTCCGAATAATGAGGTACCTAACCAGGTGGATGAAATGGGACAGGTGCCGCTTGAGCATCCTATGTAGAACCAATATAACCATCCGAGAAATGCTCCTATAACGAATCCTGTAAAAGTGAGGAGATTATTTTTGATATAAGTTTTAATTTTATTCATAATAATTTGTTGCATTTTTTATTGAAAATAGGTTTTAATACTTCCGGGACTGCCACGCTTCCACATTTCATGTTTTCGAGGCTTTGCTTTCCTTTATCGGTCAGATGGAAATACATTTGCCGTTTATCTTTTTGCCCCAGTTTCCGTTCTACTAATTCTTTTTCTTCTACCGATCTCAGCATTTTGGAGGTGTGGGATGTAGTCATTCCAGTTTCTTCCACAATTGCTGTAGCCGATAATTCTCCTTTTGCCAGACAGCATAGGATAATAGCTTCGTTGAGACACAGGCCGTGTACTTTAATGAAATTATCTTCGAAGTGCTGAATGGCCCGGAAAATGTCTCGTATGACACATATAGTTTCCATAATAAATATTTTCCATTAGAAATATATTGCAAAGGTAACTATTGTTTGTTATAAAACAAATTCTCGGACAAGAAAGATTAAATAATAATGTTAAAAGATCCGGATAAGATGTATTCTGATAATTCTTATTCATAAAGAAGAAACAATCCGATTTCAAATCTATCACATAAAAAGAGCAGATCCCGATACTACTATTGTACCCGTAATGAATATTAAAAACTCAAAAAATGGAAAATAAAGAAAATTATGTCTCCATGGCGTATGACAACAGTGGTTATCCCATACCGTGCATAACTCTGGGACCTTCCAGGGATGTAAGTGATATTAGAGTAACTCCTTTGTCCAATGTAATACGTATATGCGCTATTACAGAATGCCGTGTGAAAGGTTCTGGTGATAAAGACAGTGTGGGAGTTCTTATTCCGAAGGGATGTGTGGAATATTTCTCAATGCGCGGATGTAAGGAGATTATTATTGAGGGGACTGCCAACCTGATGAATGTGAGATAATGTGTATGATGATAACAGGCCGGCTGATGCATAAGCCGCGATCGGGAAACAGTACAAAAGATACAGTCCTGATTAATGTGAGGAAAGATGATTTTCCAGCCGTTAATATAGGCTTTGCAACCGTTACTCTCAGACGAGGTACCGATGTTTTCCGTACAATAACTGACGATTGTGGGAATGCCATACTGGAAGGAGAGATAGGTTGCGAATATATACTTGATGTAGAGAAGCATGGTTATGAGACCTTGCATATTGAGAATTGGATATTGGGAGATATGGAAATCCGGTTGATAAATTCCTTGGAAAATATTGTTCAGATGGATGGTTACGATATCCTTACAATGGATGGAGGGTATATTACAATAATATAGATATATGGATAAGAATATAACACAATTTATGAAAGTTCCGGAACTGAAACCGGATGCCGAATTGCATTTGGTTCAGGAAGGAAAAGATTACAAAACTACAGTGGGGGATGTTTCGGGGTTGTTGAAATCTGCCGTAGTGGAGATACAGGAATTTTTAGAATCGAACATTGCGATATTGAATGCTGAAATAGGACAGCGATGGTATTTGACCGATACCCGGGAAATACAAGAAGTTATTGCAAAAAATCAAGTAACCGGAAGTTTGAAATTTAAATATTATGTACCTTATAATGATGCCATCTACATGAATATATCGGATGGTAGATTATATCGTTGGGACGGAAATTCTTTTGTGGATATAGTGAAAAACGGCGGTGCTGTTTCTATAGAATTGTTCGCACCTAAAAAAGTAAGAGAGGGACTTGTCGAGTTTACACAAGAAAACGGATTTTATATTGTGGGAGTAAAAGAAGACACGAAATTGGATATCTTCTTTGACGATCGTTTTGATTTGAACAAAAGGTTAATCATAAATCAGATAGTCGTATCACAAATTATATTCCCGGATCATATTGTGTGGCTGGAAACCCCCGATTTTTCCCAGCCCGGGGTTTATCATGTAGAATTTAAAATATGCGTGCAAGATCCTACGAAATTATTGGCACTGGTAACCTTTAAAGAACCTGTTGTATTATGAACATGATAAGTAAATTTTCGAGATATGGGATAAATAATACCTTTCGTTTTGATAACAGGGTGTTTTTGGGTAAAGGGGAACAGATGAAGTCTTTTTCCGTAGAATTTATTTTCCGTGTCGATTCTTTCAATTCATATGTTCCTATAATATGGAGTACGGCAACTAACAATAATACCTATCTGGCGTATCATGTACCTGGGAAATACTTCTATAATCCTACGAGGGATGGAGCAGCCTCAGAGGATACAAGGTTTCCCTTTGATATCAAGCTGGGAAAGACGTATCACATGGTTTATGTGATAGATGAAACCGGGGGTAAAATGTATATTGACGGTGTATTGGCATCGCAAAACGGAAATAAGTCGTATATCTGGAATCATTTAATAGATGGTAGCGAACTATTTAGCGGTTCGACTGACAAAACGGAAGGATGGACGGGTAACATCTATTCTTTC